>MENB01000030.1:191-1857 GCA_001768125.1 Armatimonadetes bacterium RBG_19FT_COMBO_69_19 | reverse complement strand
CACGGGACATCAGGAGACGCCGCACACGATCGAGACGATGGACGAGTGCCGCGTGAGCTGGGCGCGGGTGGTGACGGCCGATGGTGACAGCCTGCTCGTGGAGCGGCGCCCCCTGGTGCGGGCCGGCGACGATCTCGCGCTCGGGGTGCCGGCGCCCCGCCGCGTGTTTCGCCGGTTCGACGGCAAGACGCTGCTGGCCGATGCGGCTCCCGGCGACGTGGTCGCCGTCCACTGGGGCTGCGCCTGCCTCCGCCTGGACGAGCGCCGGCTCCGCGCCCTCGCGCACTATACGGAATACCACCTGGCGCTTGTCAATCGCGATCGTCGCGGGGCCGTGCCGCAGGGACGATGAGGCGGCTGGTGCTCGTCCTTGTCCTGGCGCTGCTCCCCGCGCCGGCTCCGGGACAGACGGCTCCTGGATTGACACCCGCCATCCGGCTGGCCTGGTGGACCGACGCCGGCTTCCTCACGCCGTTCGCGGTCTCCATCCTCGGCCCGGCCGGGGTCACCCGTTTGACCCTCATCTACGACACGCTGGTCTGGAAGGATGGGCGCGGAGTCATCCCGTGGCTCGCCGTGTCGTGGCGGGCGTCGCCGGACGGCGCCGCCTACGTTTTCACGCTTCGCCCGGACGTGCGCTGGCACGACGGAACCCCGCTCACGGCGCGCGACGTACGGTTCTCGTTCGAGTACTACCGCCGGCACCCGTTCCGCTGGATCGACACGTCGGTGGTGAGCGGGGTGGAGGTGCGGGACCGCCGGACCGTCGTCATCCGCCTCGCCCGGCGCTACGCGCCGTTCATCGAGAACGTGGCCGGGACGGTGCCGATCATCCCCGAGCATGTCTGGCAGGGGATCGAGCACCCGGAACAAGAGCAGACGCTCGCGAGCGCGGTCGGCTCCGGTCCCTACCGGCTCGCGGAGTATCGTCCGGAGTCGGGCCAGTACCGCTTGGTCGCATTCGACGATTACTTCCGCGGGCGGCCGCTGGTGCGCGAGATCCAGTACCTCGTGATTCCTCAGGAGCGGCAGATGCTGGCCGTGCAGAGCGGCCAGGTGGACGCCGGCGTGACGACGACGCGCGATGCGCTCGCCCTCTTCGCCGGGCACCCGTATCTCCGGGTGCTGGAGACGGAGCCGCTCTCGATCGCCCGTCTCGTCCTCAACCTCGACCATCCTGTCACCGGACAGCGCGGGTTCCGGCAGGCCGTGGCCCACGCTCTGGACCGCCGGCGGATCGCCGACACCGCCACGCGCGGGCCCGGGATCGCCGGGAACCCGGGGGTCGTGCCACCGACGAGCGCCTGGTTCAATCCTCGCGTGCGACGGTACCCATATGATCCGGCCGCGGCGCGCGGGCTGCTCCGCGAGCTCGGTTACATCGACCGGGATGGGGACGGCTGGCTCGAGCAGCGCGACGGGACGCGGCTCGTGGTCGGGCTCGTGGCCGGTCCGACCGCCGACGCCGAAGTGATCCGGCAGATGCTGAAAGACGTGGGGATCGAGGTGCGGGTGCGGACCGTGGATCCCGCGACCCGCGCGCAGCTGGCCGCGGAAGGGCGCTTCGAGATGCTCTACACGACTCACATCGGCAGCGGGGGGGACCCCGATTACCTGCGCACCTGGTTCACCGGCGAGGCCGCGAACCAGTTCGCTTCGGGCAGTG
>MENB01000030.1:0-139 GCA_001768125.1 Armatimonadetes bacterium RBG_19FT_COMBO_69_19 | reverse complement strand
GGACCCCGCCCGGCGGCGGGTGCATGTCGACCGGATGCAGGCGCTGCTCAGCGAGGAGCTTCCCACGCTGACGCTCTACTACCGCCGCTTCTTCTGGGTCTATGATGGGCGCAAGTTCGCGCCGTTCGCGACTCAGGGT
>MENB01000029.1:7516-8113 GCA_001768125.1 Armatimonadetes bacterium RBG_19FT_COMBO_69_19 | reverse complement strand
CCAGCTGCTGGGAGACATACGGGCGCGGGGGCCGGATGACGGCGGCGAGATGACAGGCGCAGGCCTCATTCGTGCGGAGGGCTGCAATCAGGGCCAGGCGCGCCGGATGGGCCAGGGCGCTAAGAAGACGTGCCTGCGCGGTCATCGAAGCCGCAGCGCTTCGCGACCGCTCGCGCACTGTTGCAGAATGCTGCACCGATTTCCACGATAGGGGATGACGAGGAAGCCCTCATCAGGCCGGGGCCCGATTCCGGACACACCTTGGGAGGGGACCGGTCCCCTCAGAGGGCGGACCGCACCCGACCTCGTCCAGATGCCGGAGGAGATCGGCCGGATCCTCAAACATTCAGTTCGCGCATCTCCCCGGTGACCATGTAGACGACGCGCTCGCAGACGTTGGTGAGGTGGTCGGCGGCACGCTCGAGGTGACGGGCGACGATGAGCAGCTCCAGGGCGCGGGCGACAGTCTGGGGGTCCTTGATCATGATGTCCAGCAGGTCCTGGAGCACCGTGTTCCGCAGCTCATCGACCAGATCGTCCTACGCCGCGAGCGCGTCCCGGATCATCTCCTGCAGCTGCGCGTCCATCCTGGGGATG
>MENB01000029.1:7144-7404 GCA_001768125.1 Armatimonadetes bacterium RBG_19FT_COMBO_69_19 | reverse complement strand
TGCTCATCCAGACGGGCGCCGAGGAACGGCTCGCCGCGGGGCGCGTGACCATGGCGCTGGAGCGCCACGAGGTCACCGTGGGCGGTCATCCGGTGCAGTTGTCCGCGAAGGAGTTCGAGTTACTGCACCTGCTGCTGCGGCACCAGGGCAAAGTAGTGCGCCGGGAGCGCCTGCTGCAGGAAGTCTGGGGCCAGGACTACTTCGGGGACACGCGCACCCTGGACACCCACATCGGCTGGCTGCGGAAGAAGGTCGAAGAC
>MENB01000029.1:7040-7104 GCA_001768125.1 Armatimonadetes bacterium RBG_19FT_COMBO_69_19 | reverse complement strand
CGCGACTAACCTTCGCGCACGTCCGCGGGGGTCGCTCGCGTGATCTCCGCCAGCCGACCGGGGG
>MENB01000029.1:6513-6968 GCA_001768125.1 Armatimonadetes bacterium RBG_19FT_COMBO_69_19 | reverse complement strand
TGACCACGGGCAGCGCGGTCTCGTGGCCCACGGGCGGGACCCCGCCGATGGCAAAGCCCGTGACCCGGCGCACCGTGTCCGCATCCGCGCGGCGCACGGCATGCGTGCCGCTCGAGGCGGCCAGCTTGATGAGATCGACGCGGTTCGCGCCCGAAGCCAGCACCAGCAGGGGCTTCCCGTCGGCGAGGAACACCAGCGACTTCACGATTTGACCGACCGTGGTCCCAACGGCGGCGGCCGCATCTTCAGCCGTGCGTGTACCCTGGGGGAACTCCTGGATCTCCGGGACCACGCCGAGCCCCCGCAGCGCCTCCCCGACCCGCTCAGCGGCGGACGGCATGGGCGGCTAGCCGACGAGCCGGCGGTGGGTCACCATCATGCACGCCCCGACGACCGCCAGCAGACCCGCAGCCTCCGC
The DNA here is from genome assembly GCA_001768125.1 of Armatimonadetes bacterium RBG_19FT_COMBO_69_19. Taxonomy (GTDB): domain Bacteria; phylum Sysuimicrobiota; class Sysuimicrobiia; order Sysuimicrobiales; family Kaftiobacteriaceae; genus Kaftiobacterium. The sequence continues at coordinate 6,550 of MENB01000029.1, read as the reverse complement.
CTTCGCCGCGGCCGCCTCGTGCTCCGCGCCGGGCTGC
>MENB01000029.1:3278-6493 GCA_001768125.1 Armatimonadetes bacterium RBG_19FT_COMBO_69_19 | reverse complement strand
GATCGCGATGGCGTCGTCGACCACCGCCGGCACGTCCTCCGGACGCCGGAAGATCTGGACCACGTCAACCTTCTCGCGGATGTCGCGCAGGCTCGCGTAGGCCTTCTCGCCCAGCGCCTCCTTGATCGTAGGGTTCACGGGGATGATCCGGTAGCCGACTCCCTTGAGGTACTCTGCCACCTCGTAACTGGGACGGTCGGGTTTGTTCGACAGACCCACGACCGCGATCGTCCTGGCGGTGGTCAGGATCTTGCGGATGTCGTCCTGGCTGACGGCCATCGCGTTCTCCTCCGGTCACGATCCAAGCAACTGCTCGAGCTTCGCTCGGTTGAACCCCACCACGGCCTGGCCGTCGATCAGGGTCACCGGCGTGGCGTAGTGCCCGAGGTCCATCAGCGCGTTGAGCGCCTGCGTGTCCGCACTGACATCCTTCTCGGTGTACGTGATGCCTTTCTGGCGAAGGAACTCCTTCACCTTGCCGCAGAACACTCAGCCCGGCTGCGTGTAGACGATCACCGACTTCGGCATCACACGCCTCCCTTCTCCGGGCCGACGAGCGCCGCGGCCTGTCGATCCAACCACCAGGTCACATCGCCGGGGGCCGGCGCCACTCCGGCCGCGGGGGCCTCGTCGACTTCGCTGTCAGCACGCAGCGCGCGCTGGACGGCTTCGGCTTTTGTCGATCCCGCCACGAGGAACGCCACCTGATGCGCCAGGTTGATCAGGGGATAGGTGATGGTGAGGCGGCGGGGAGGATCGGCCGGCACGTCCACTGCCACGACCCAGCGCGTCCGCTCGCGCAATACGGGCTGGTGAGGAAACAGCGACGCCACGTGCCCGTTCGCGGCCAGGCCGAGCAGGAGCACATCGAAGGCGGCCGGACGTCCCCGGAAGTACCCCCGCAGCAGCTCTTCGTAGCCGCGCGCAGCCGTCGATGGCTCAGGATGATCCGTCGGCATCGGGTGGACGTTCGCGGGGGGCACCGGGACGCGGTCGAGGAGCGCCACTTTCACCATCCGGTAATTGCTCTGCGGATGATCGTGGGGGACGTAGCGCTCATCCCCCCAGAAGAGGTCCACCCGCCCCCAGGGCGCCTCCCGGTGGCGCTCGGCGAGGAGCTCGTACATCCGCCTTGGGGTCCGGCCTCCGGTAAGCCCGAGCGCGCACCGCCCGCGCGCCGCCACCGCCTCCCGGATCTGTGCGGCCAGCCCGTCCGCGGCCACGCGGCTGAGCGACTCGAGATCGTCGAAGACCTGGAGCCGTCTCACGAGGGCTCGCGTTTGAACTCGTGCCCTCCGAACTGATAACGCATCATCGCCAGCAGCCGGTCGGCGAAGGCATAGTCGTCGCGCGAGCGCAGCCGTTCCTGCAGTGCCAGCGTGATGACCGGGGCGGAGACGTCCAGGTCGATCGCCTCGAACACCGTCCACCGGCCCTCGCCCGAGTCGGCGACGTGGGGGGCCACGGTGTGCAGCTCCTGGTCCTGAGCCAACGCGCGGGCGGTGAGGTCGAGCAGCCACGACCGCACGACGCTGCCGTACCGCCAGATCTCGGCGATCTGGTGCAGGTCGAAGTGGAAGGCCTCCTTGCGCTGCATGATGGCAAACCCTTCGGCCATCGCCTGCATCATCCCGTACTCGATGCCGTTGTGGATCATCTTCACGAAGTGGCCGGCGCCGCTGGGACCGACGTGCCCCCATCCACGGTCCTTCCCCGGGGCCAGCGTCTCGAAGAGCGGGCGCAGCAGCGCGACGGCCCCCGCTTCACCCCCGACCATCATGCTGTAGCCTTCCGTGAGGCCCCAGATCCCGCCGCTCGTTCCCACGTCGACGTACCGCAGCCCGCGCTCCGCGACCATGGCGGCACGGCGCATCGAGTCCCGATAGTACGAGTTGCCGCCGTCCACGACGACGTCCGCCTTCGCCAGCAGCGGGGTCAAGACCGCGAGCATCTGGTCCACGGGCTCCCCGGATGGAATCATCAGCCAGACGACCCGGGGCGGGCGCAGCTTCTCGATCAGCGCGGGCAGCGCCGTTACCCCCTCCGCGCCCAGGCCGAGGCGGAGGAGACGCTCGAGGCCCTCAGGTCTGCGGGCGTATCCCACGACGCGGTGGCCGCCGCGCAGCAGGCGCTCCGCCATGTTGCCGCCCATGCGGCCCAAGCCGATCATCCCAAGATCCATTGGCCGTCCTCCCCAACAGATGGCCCCGCCGCGATGTCAGCGCGACGGGGCCGGGTACAAACAGCAGAGACAATGCGCGGGTGATTACCGGGCCATCGTTCCCGCGCGCTGCCGGGCCTTCTCGTACGTCTCGTTGACCTTGCTCCAGTTCACGACATTCCACCACGCCTTCAGGTAATCCGCGCGGCGGTTCTGGTACTTCAAGTAGTAGGCGTGCTCCCAGACGTCGACGCCCACGATGGGCGTGAGCCCCTCGGAAATCGGATTGTCCTGGTTGGGCGTGGACGTCACCTTCAGCTTCCCGCTCTTGTCCATCGCGAGCCAGGCCCAGCCGGACCCGAACCGGGTCATACCCGCCTGGGTCAGGGCCTCCTTGAACTTGTCGATCGAGGTGAACTCGGTCGTGATCGCCTGGGCGAACGCGCCCGGGGGCTCCTTGCTGCCGCCGGGAGCGATCCACTGCCAGAACAGGCTGTGGTTGTAGTGGCCGCCGCCGTTGTTGCGGACGGCGCCCTGGATCTCCTGCGGCAGCGAGGAGATGCTGCGGAGTAGATCGTCGACCTCACGGCTCTGGAGCGCGGCGTGCTTCTCCAGGGCGGCATTGAGGTTGTTGACGTACGCGGCGTGGTGCTTGCCGTGGTGGATCTCCATCGTCTGGGCATCGATATGCGGCTCAAGCGCCGCGAAGGGAAAGCCCAGGTCGGGCAGCTTGAACGGGTACGGCATGCGGGGACCCTCCTCTGGAATGGAAAGTGGCAAGTCCAGTTTCCGGCCATGTCAGGGCGCCTGTCAAGGGCCGCTCTCATTTCACCGTGCGAGCAGACCGAGGAAGATCGCGAGCGCGAGCGCTGCCGACGTCAGGCACCACACGCACCACGCACGCAGCACCGCGAACTGCAGATACGTCAGGTAGGCGTACAGGAGTAGGGCGACCGCGCTGGCGGCGCCAAGGAGAACCCACCCCTCGGGGACGAGAGTACCGACCACCGGAGTGAGGGCGGCCGCCCCGAAGTAGGCGACCCCGAGCGCGCCG
>MENB01000029.1:2637-3112 GCA_001768125.1 Armatimonadetes bacterium RBG_19FT_COMBO_69_19 | reverse complement strand
CGACGATGCCTCAGAAGACCCAGATCACCGGCCCTGCGCAGGCCCCCCGCGCCGTCGCGCGGCGCGAGCGCGGGCGCGAGCCTGACCGTCACGCGCAGCTCTGGGCGCAAGGCCTTCCCGTACCCGTTCGCGCCCGGCCGTTCTGCGGTAGCCGCCCATCGTCAACGCCATCAGCGCCTTCGCGGTGTGCAGACGGTTCTCAGCTTCCTGGAAGACGACGGACTGCGGTCCGTCGATCACCTCGTCGGTCACCTCGTTGCCCCGGTCGGCCGGCAGACAGTGCATGTAGATCGCGTCCTTCGCCGCGAGTTGCATCCGCCGCCCGTCGCAGATCCACGACTTGTATTTCGCGTTGAGGGCCAGTCCCTCGCGCTCGTTCCCGAAGAGATGCTCTGCTCCCCAGGACTTCGGATACACGACCTGCGCACCCCGAAACCCCTCGTCCATGTCGTCGATCTCGGTGATGCGCCCCCCG
>MENB01000029.1:328-2608 GCA_001768125.1 Armatimonadetes bacterium RBG_19FT_COMBO_69_19 | reverse complement strand
GTCCTCCGGCGGGCGCGCGATGACTACGTCGGCGCCGAACCGCAGGAGCAGCAGGGCCAGGCCCTGCGGGACGCTCATCGGCTTCGCGTAGGAGGGGGCGTACGCCCAGGAGACGCAGATCCGCATCCCCGTGAGGTTGCGGGTGCCGAAGACCTCCTCGATCGTCATCAGGTCGGCCATCTGCTGGGTCGGATGGTCCTCGTCGCACTGCAGGTTGATCACGGGGACCCCCGCATGCTTCGCCACCTCCCGCATGTAGGGGTTGCCTTCGCCCGGCACCTTGTCGTGGCGGATGGCGATGCCGTGCCCGTACGACGAGAGGATGATCCCCATGTCGTGAGGGGTTTCACCGTGGGCGATCTGCGAGGTGTTGGCGTCGATGAAGTGGGCGTGGCCACCCAACTGCGTCATCCCAGCCTCGAACGCGTTGCGCGTGCGGGTGGACAGGTCGAAGAAGATCATGAAGAGCGTCCGGTCCGGCAGCAGCCGGTGCGCGCGGTCCACCTTGAACGCGGCCTTGAGTTCCGCGGCCACGTCGAGGGCGAGCCCGAGCTCGTCCTTCGACCAGTCCGCGGTCGAGATGAAGTCCTTCCCGGCGAGCTGCGCCCGTGTCGCCGCCGTCCGCATCAATACGCCTCCATCCTGTTCCACAGGGCGGGCGCGGCCTCACGGCAGCGCGCCGCCAGCTCCTCCTCATCCACCAGCTGGTGCCTCCGGTCCCGCACGATCCACCGGCCGGCCACCATCACGTCCCGCACGTGCGCCGCGGTAAGTCCAAACATGAGGTGCCCGGGCAGGTTGGCGGCGGTCAGCGGCGTCGGGGCCCGGTATTCGAGCACCACCAGGTCCGCCGGCGCGCCGGGCTGCAGCGTGCCGAGGAGCGGTTCGTCGAACATGCCGCCGACGATCGCGGCGCCGGCCGCCAGGCGCTCCACCGCGAACGCCGGACCGGTCTGCCAGGATGCCTCGCGCGCCTTGAGATAGCAGGTGCGGGCTTCGGTGAACATGTCACCGTCGATGCCGTCGGTGCCGAGGGCCACGCGGGATCCAAGCGCCACGACGGGCGCGTAGCCGACCCCGTTGTTCATGTTCGAACGGGGATTGTGTGCGACCCAGGCGCCGGAGTCGCGGACGACGCGCTGCTCCCACTCGTCAAGATGGACGCCGTGCGCGACCAGGTCGCCCTGGGCAAGTGCGCCGGCCTGGCTCAACCGATGCGCGGTCCGCATCCCATACCGCTCGAGGGAGTCTCGCTCGTCGCACCGGTCTTCGGCCAGATGGATGTGGACCGGCGCGCGCCGGGCCCGCGCCTCGCCGACCAACCGCTCCATGGTGTCGGGGCCGATGGTGAACGAGGCGTGGGCGCCCATCATCCCGCGGATCAACTCGCGGCGGTTCTCGCGCAGGAAGCGCACGTTCTCGGCGATCCCCTCCCGGCCGCGGGAGGCGCCGTGCCGGTCGGTGACCTCATAACAGACGACCCCCCGCAGCCCCGCCTCGGCGATGCCGTCCGCGACATGGTCGAGCGAGCCGCCGATCGCCTCCGGGGACGCGTGGTGGTCGACGATCGAGGTCGTCCCCGCCCTGGCGGCCTCCACGGCGCCGAGCCGTGCGGACAGCCTGATCGTCTCCGGATCGAGCGCGCGGTCCAGACGCCACCAGATGCGGTCGAGGATCTCGGGGAAGGTCCGCGGCGGCTCCTCCGGGCCCGGCATGCCGCGGGCCAGCGCGGAGTAGAGGTGATGATGCGCGCAGACGTTCCCCGGGATCACCACGCATCCCGAGACGTCGATCCGCTCCCCGTCCTGGGTCTTCGCGATCTTTCCGGAGGCGACGCCCAGGGACGCGGCCTCGACGCGACCGCGGGATGGATCAACCAGCAGGCCGCCTTCCAGAACCCAGTTCACGGCTGCGGTCGGCGGCGCGGGCTGAGCTCCTTGGGGTTCGCCGCCCGGGCGGCGGGTGTGTCCTTCATCGGCAGCGTGTTGCGCCACTTGCCATCGAACGCGCGCACCGCGCCGGCGACCGCCGAGGCGGTGGGCACAAGCCCGATCTCACCCACCCCCTTGGCCCCGTAGGGCCCTTCGGGCTGCGGCTCCTCGATGAAGATGCACTCGACGGGCGGCATGCCGGTGGCGGGGATGATGCCCTGGGACTTCAGCGTCGGGGTCTGGATCTGGCCGCCCCGAACGACGAATTCCTCGGTGAGCGAGTGGCCGAGTCCCATGTGCACCGCGCCCTCGATCTGCCCCTCGAGGAGGTTGCGGTTCATCACCTTGC
>MENB01000029.1:0-167 GCA_001768125.1 Armatimonadetes bacterium RBG_19FT_COMBO_69_19 | reverse complement strand
AGGTCCCGGAGCGACCGGCCGTCGAGCCGGGACTTGAGCTGCTCGCAGGCACGCTTCACGGCGAGCCCGCCGAGGAATGTGCCCCGCGACGCGGTCGTCTGGCCGGTGCCGAACTCCCGGTCCGTGTCCACCTGGACCCGGACATGGTGCAGGTCGATCCCGTATCG
>MENB01000028.1 GCA_001768125.1 Armatimonadetes bacterium RBG_19FT_COMBO_69_19 | reverse complement strand
ATCCGTGGCCGCTGCGGCCCGGCGGCTGCTCGCCGGCGCCGCACGCCGCATCGACGCGAGATGATCACGCGGATCCTCATGCCTCCACTCTCGGAGACGATGATCGACGGCCTCATCGTCCGCTGGTACAAGCAGGAAGGCGATGCGGTGGACGAGGGCGAGCCGCTGTACGACGTGGATACTGACAAGGCCACCGTGGAAGTGAGCGCTCCGGCGGCGGGGATCCTCCGCCGCATCCTGGTCCCCGCGGGTGACACGGTGCCGATCGGTGCGCTCCTGGCCGTGATCGCGGGACCAGACGATGAGATCTGATCGGTTCCTCCCACTCCGCCCGTTCGGCCAGACCGGCCTGAACGTCACCGCGCTGGCCATCGGCTGCGCTCCGCTGGCCAGCATGCCCGAGACGTTCGGGTACGACGTCTCAGTCGAGCAGGCCCTGGACACGCTCCGTGCGGTCTTCAACAGTCCGATCAACTTCCTCGACACGGCCGCTGCTTACGGCGACGGGGAAAGCGAGCGCCGGATCGGCTTGGGACTACGTGAACTCGGCGGCCGTGTCCCCCATGGCTACGTGCTCGCGACGAAGGCCGACCGCGATCTGCGCACCGGCGACTTCAGCGGCGACCAGATCAGGCGGTCGATCGAGCGCAGCCTGCGCCTGCTGGGGCTGGACCGGCTGCAGCTTGTCTACCTGCATGACCCTGAGCACACCACCTTCGAGAACGCGATGGGCAAGGGCGGCCCGGTGGAAGTCCTCCGGCGCTTCAAGGATGAGCGCGTCATTGCGCACCTCGGCGTCGCCGGCGGGCCGATCGACCTGATGCTGCGCTACGTGGAGACAGGCGCCTTCGAGGCGGTGATCACGCACAACCGGTACACGCTGCTCAGCCGTGTCGCGGAACCGCTGCTCGACGCCGGGCGGCGCCTGGGGGTGGCCGTCGTCAACGCCGCCCCGTACGGGGGAGGGATCCTGGCCCGGGGGGCCAGGGCGTTTCCGAAGTATGCGTACCGGGCGGCGTCTGCGGAGATCTTGGACAAAGTGATGCGGATGGAAGACATCTGCAGCCGCGGCGGCGTACCGCTTGCCGCCGCGGGACTCCAGTTCTCGCTGCGCGATCCGCGCATCGTGTCCACGATCGTCGGCGTCAGCCGTCCGGATCGCGTCCGCGAGCTGGTCGATCTCGCCGGGCATCCCATCCCCGACGATGTCTGGGCGGAGCTGCTCGCGATCGAGCCGCTGCGTGACGATCCCGAACGCGGGCGGTGGGCCTAACCCGTGTCTGTCCTGTTCACGGCGATCGGCGAGATCCTGATCGATTTCACGCCCATCGTCGAGGGGGGCGCCACGGTGGGCTTCCGCATGCACCCGGGCGGCTCTCCGCTGAACGTCGCGGTCGGCTTGGCGCGGCTGGGCGCGCGGGCGGAATTCGCCGGCAAGGTGTCGTCCGATCTCTTCGGGCGGTTCCTCGTCGCGCACCTTGAACACGAGGGCGTGGGCACGCGGTTCCTCAGCCGCGCCGATGCGCCCAGCACGCTGGCGTTCGTCGCGCTTCGAGGCGGCGAGCCGTCCTTCTCGTTCTACGGCGAAGGGGCCGCGGACACGCTGCTGGCTCCGGATGATGTGCCGGAGACGATCGAGCAGACGCAAGTCCTGCACTTCGGTTCGATCAGCCTGCTGCGCCAGCCCACCGCCGGCACGATCGCCGCGCTGGTTGAGCGACTGCGGGGCAAGGCGATGCTGTCCTTCGACCCGAACATCCGCCCCGGGCTCATCACTGATCCCCGAGCGTACCGCGACCTCCTGTTCCGCATGTTCCGGGCTGCCGACATCGTCAAGATCAGCGCCACGGACCTTCGCTGGTTCGATCCTGATCGCTCTCTGGACGCGGCGACCGCGGCGCTGCTGGAGCTGGGCCCCGCGCTGGTGGCCGTCACGCAGGGCGCGCGCGGATGCTATGCGCGCTGGTCCGGCGGCGAGCTCCGCGTATCCGGCCATGAGGTGAACGTCGTCGACACCGTGGGAGCCGGCGACGCGTTTACCTCGGGGCTGCTGTTGCGCCTATGGGAACGCCGGGTGACCACGCAGGCCGATCTCGCGCGGATGCCGCCGGAGGTGCTGGAAGACGGTCTGCGCTTCGCAACCGCCGCCGCAGCCCTAACGTGCACCCGCGCCGGTGCCGAGCCGCCGCGCCGCGCGGAGATCGAGACCGTGCTGGCCTAGCGCCTACAGGATCCGGAACGCGGTGCGGTGCGTGCGAGAAGCGGCCCGCGGCATCCGGCTCCCCGCGGTCCACGTGGATCCCCCGCGTGTGCAGCGAGAACACTTCGCTTGCCCCCGCCGCGAGATGGATCTTCGCCATCTCTTCGAGCCCCCGCACGGTGCCGCTGCCCCGATCGCGGACGAGGACGATGAGCGCGGCCGTGTGGCGGAGGCGCCGCATGAGCCTGCGGATCGCGAGAGGCCGAGGCGGCTGAGTCCGAGCGACCGCAGGACTCCCCAGGCTCCGCAGCAGGAGCCGGAAGCGGGCGCGGAGGTGCTCGGGAGTATCGGTGAGACCGTCGTCGATGAGATCGACGAGCGGGAGGTCGGTCGCGGGGACGATCGCGCGGCAGATTGCTGCCAGGGTCGCGCGCTCTCGCGGGGTCAGCGTCATCGACTACAGCGCGATGCCCCTGGCCCGGGCGAAGGCGTCGACGTCCGTCCCGGTCGGCATCGAGGGCTGCGCGCCCATCCGGGTCACCGAGATCGCCCCGACCACGTTGGCGAAGCGTACCGCGTCGAGGATCGCCCTTCCGTTCGCCATCGCCACGCCCAGCGCGCCGGCGAAGGCGTCTCCGGCGGCCGTGGTGTCCACCGCGTCGACGGGGATCCCGGGCACAGTCTGACGCGTCGTGTCGCCCGCCGTGAGCGCGCCGGCCACGAATACGCCGCGAAGGCCGAGCTTGATCACCGCCGCGCGGCAGCCCATGGCCAGCAGCCGCTCCGCGGCGGCGCGGGCACCCTGCTCATCCTGCACGCTGATCCCCGTGAGGGCCTTGGCCTCGACCTCGTTCGGGTTGATGACGTCGACGAGCTTCAGCAACCGCTCCGGCAGGGGAGCAGACGGCGCCGGCGCGGGATCGAGGATGACCCGGCAGCCCGCCTCGCGGGCGAGCTCCGCCGCACGGGTGACGGTTTCGAGCGGGACCTCGAGCTGAAGCAGCAGCACGCGGCTGCCGGCGATGACCTCCCGCGCCGCGTCCACGTGAGCAGGCGTGAGCCGCCAGTTCGCGCCGGGAGCGACGACGATCGTGTTCTGCCCGCGCGGATCGACGGTGATCAGCGCGACGCCCGAGGCGGTGCCCGGGATCGTCGCGACGTGGCGGGTGTCGATGTGGTCGCGTTCGAGTCCGCCACGCAACTGGCGCCCGAACTCGTCCTCGCCGAGCGCGCCCACCATCGCGACCTGAGCGCCGAGCCGGGCCGCGGCGACGGCCTGGTTCGCGCCCTTGCCGCCGGGAAAGGTCGCAAACTCCCCCCCGGTCACCGTCTCTCCCCGCTCCGGCAGGCGCGGGGACTTGATGACGAGATCGGTGTTGAGGCTGCCGACGACCGCAAGGCGGGGCATACGTGTTCCGGTGTTCGTCGCGAAGACAGAAAACCCCGCGCGGTCCTCGTGTGGAACCGCGCGGGGCTGATGCGGGTCCTGGACTACTTCGTGACGAGCTTGAGCGGGACCGGCGTGAACTTCGGCACGGCCTTCTTGGTGATGATCTTCACCGCGGCCTCGACCGCCAGGCGGCCCATCTCCTTGGGCTGCTGCGCGATCGTCGCGGCCATCGTCCCGGCCTTCACCGCGGCCAGGGCGTCTGCGATCGCGTCGAAGCCGACCACGAACATCTGCGATTGGCGCTTCGCGGCCTGGATGGCCTGGATCGCCCCCAGCGCCATCTCGTCGTTCTGGGCGAAGACGGCGTTGATCGTCTTCTGGGCCTGCAGGATGTTCTCCATCACGGCGAGGCCCTTGGCGCGGTCGAAGTCGGCGGTCTGCACGGCGACGAGCTTGATGCCCGGGTACTTCTTCAGGCCGTCCTTGAAGCCCTTACCGCGGTCCCGGGCCGCCGAGGTGCCGGCGATGCCCTCGAGCATGACCACGCTGCCCTTGCCGTTCAGGCGCTTGCCGACGTACTGCGCAGCCATGACGCCGCCGGCCACGTTGTCCGAGGCGATGTGGGCCAGCACGGTGCCGCCGTTGGCGCCGCGGTCCACGGTGACGACCGGGATCTTCGCGCCGTTGATCTTCTTGATCGTGGGCACGATCGCGTCGCTATCGGTCGGGTTGATCGCGATGACCGCGACCTTCTTCTGGATGAGATCCTCGATGCCGCTCGCCTCACGCGCGGAGTCGTTCTGCGCGTCGAGGACGATGAGGTTGACGTTGAGCTTCTTCGCCGCCGCCTGGGCGCCGTCGCGCAGGTCGACGAAGAACGGGTTGTTCAAGGTCGAGATGGACAACCCGACGGTGGGCATGGCCGCCCCGTACAGGGGCACGACGGTCAGGACGAGGACGGCGGCAAGCACGATCAGGATGGCTCTACGCATTCTCTTCCCTCCTCTGGACTGTGAGCGAATTCAGCGTACGTAGAGTTCCCGGTAACGAACAATCGGGCGCGGGCCTGATTCGATTCTAGCGCAGGCGACGGTCGAGGAGCACGGCGAGGAGGATCACCACGCCTTTCACGACCTGCTGGTAGAAGGAGGAGACGTTGAGGAGGTTCAGGCCATTGTTGAGCACGCCGATGATGAACGCCCCGAGCAGCGTGCCCGCGATCCCGCCCTCGCCGCCGGCGAGTGTGGTTCCACCCAGCACCACCGCGGCGATGGCGTCGAGCTCGTAGCCCATCCCGGCGGTCGGCTGCGCGGAGTTAAGTCGCGCGGTCAGAATGACCGCGCTCAGGGCCGACAGCGCCCCGCTGATGACGTAGGCGAGGGTTTTGTAGAACGCCACGTTCACACCTGACAGGCGCGTCGCTTCTTCGTTGCCCCCGATCGCATAGATGTACCGTCCGAGCACGGTCTGCGTGAGGACGACGTAGGAGGCGGCGAAGACGACCGTCATGATGACGACGGGCACCGGGATGCGGGCGATCTCCCCGGCACCCAGCCAGACGAAGGCGTCCGGCAGCCCGGTGATCGGCCGGCCGTCCGTGTAGACGAGCGTGGCGCCGCGCGCAATCGTGAGCATCCCGAGCGTGGCAATGAAGGGCTGCACGCCGCCCTTCGTGATGATCAGGCCGTTCACCAGCCCGATGAGGCCCCCAACGAGGAGGCCGGCCCCGATCCCGACCACCAGCGGGTGCCCGCGCGACAGCAGCCCCGCGATGATCGCCCCCGAGAAGGCGAGCACGGATCCGACGCTCAGGTCGATCCCGAAGGTGAGGATGACGAACGTCATGCCGGCGGCGATGATGGCGTTGATCGAGACCTGCCGGGCGATGTTCAACAGGTTGTTCACGGTGAGGAAGGAGTCGCTCAGGAAGGCCAGCACCACCATCAATAAGATGAAGGCGAAGAGGATCCCGAACCGGCGCAGGATGTCACGCACGGTGTATCCTCCCCGAGGCCGAGGCGAGGATGGCCTCCTGGGTGGCCGTCTCGCGCGGGAACTCGCCGGTGATGCGGCCTTCGTGCATGACCAGGATCCGGTCGCTCATTCCCAGGATCTCCGGGAGCTCGGAGGAGATCATCACGATCCCCACGCCCCGGCGGGCGAGGTCGACCATGAGGCGGTACATCTCGACCTTGGCGCCGACGTCGATGCCGCGCGTCGGCTCGACGAGCAGGAGCACGCGGGCCCGCGTCTGCAGCCACTTCGCGACGACGACCTTCTGCTGCGTGCCGCCGCTCAGGTTGCGCGCCGGCTGCTCGGGGGACGCGACCGCCATGTCCAGGTCGCGGATGGCCTGGGTCACCCGCGCGGCTTCCTCGCGCCGGCGAACGAACCCGGCCGTCTCGAGCTCGGGGAGCACCGGCAGCGTGATGTTGGCGGTCACGCTCATGCCCAGGACCAGCCCCAAACGCTTGCGGTCCTCGGTGACGAGTCCGATGCCGTGCGCGATGGCCTCCGAGGGGCTGCGGATCGTGACGGGATGCCCATCGACGAGGATCTCGCCGCTGTCGACCGGGATCGCGCCGAAGATCGCATGCGCCACCGCCGCTTTCCCCGAGCCGATGAGGCCGGCGATCCCCAGGATCTCCCCGCGGTGCACCGTGAAGCTTACGTCCGTGAAGCGCCCGCGCGAGGTCAGGCCCCGCACCTCCAGCACCGGCGCCCCCGCCGCCACGGGTTCTTTCGGGAACTTCTCGGTCAACTGGCGGCCGACCATCAGGCGGATGAGGCCGTCCATGGTCAGCTCGCCGATCGCGTAGGTGCCGACGTACTGGCCGTCACGCAGCACGGTGACCCGGTCGGCGATCGTGAAGATCTCCTCGAGGCGGTGCGTGATGTACACGATACCCACGCCGCGCGGCCGGAGATCGCGGATGAAGCGAAACAGCCGCTCGGTCTCCTCGACGGTGAGGGCGGCCGTGGGCTCGTCCATGATCACCAGATCCGCCTCCACGGACAGCGCCTTGGCGATCTCGACCAGCTGCTGCTCGGCGACGGTGAGCGTGCCCAGGCGCCGCCGCGGATCGATCGGCAGCCCGAGGTCCTGGAGCAGGGTGTTGGCGCGCGCGTACATCGTCTTCCAGTCCACGAACCCGCCCGCCCGGCGCGGCTCACGGCCAAGGAAGATGTTCTCGGCCACGGGGAGCGCGGGGACCTGGTTGAGCTCCTGGTGGATGATCGAGATGCCGAGCATGCGGGCGTACACCGGGGAGGGGATCTCCACCGGCTGCCCGCGCAGGTGGATCTCGCCGGCGTCCCGCTGGTGCACCCCGCCGAGGATGCGCATCAGCGTGGATTTGCCGGCGCCGTTCTCGCCGACGAGCGCGTGGACCTCGCCGCCCTGGACCTCGAACTGCACATCCCGCAGGGCCTGGACGCCGGGGAAGGACTTGCTGATGCCCTCCATGCGGAGGAGGGGAGCGTCCGCGCCGGTCAGAACGTCACCCCGCTCTGAAGGATGATGTTCGCGTAGGGGGTCTGCTCACCGGTGCGGACCACCGCGCGCACCCCGTGCAGCAGCTGCTTGAACTCCTCGTGGCTCACCCGGTCGATCGGCGTCTTGCCGAGGAGCCGCTGGACGGCCTCATGGACGATCGGGCTGCGGGCGCGCATCTCCTCGGCGATGACCGCGCGCTCGACCTGGAGTTCCCCAAGCACGGCCTGGAGGGTCTGGAGGAACCCCGGGACACCGGCGATGAGGGCCAGGTCGATGCGGGGCACGTCGTCGGGGATCGGCAGGCCTGCGTCCGCGATCGCCAGGCGATCGGTATGGCCCATCGAGGCGATGACCTGGATGAGATCGGGGTTGAGGATCCCGGACTTCTTCATCGCAGCGTCGTGTAGAGCATCTCCTTCCAGCGCTTCACGTCGATCGCCCAGCAGACCTCGACGTTGGGCGGTTTGTTCCACACGCCGTGGCGGTCCACCACCGTCATCCCGCGGGTCAGGTCGCTCGTCGTCTCGACGTCGACGGTGTGCTTTCCCCGCGACGTGCACACAGATGGATCGAGGGCGATCGCCATCGTGACGGGATCGGGCAGCGTGAGCCCGACGTCGCGGAGCCACTCCCGAGCCGTCTGGATGGCGGTACGGTTGCAGTCAAGAGTGAAGCGCGCGAACGGCGTGCCGAGGTTCCGGATCTGTGCCATCTCCGCATCGTCGAAGGCGGCGGCATCGCGGCAGTGCTCCCATCCGACCATGAGGATGGGCAGCCCGGAGTGGAAGACGACGCGGGCGGCTTCAGGGTCGACCCAGATGTTGTACTCGGCCGCCGGGGTGATGTTGCCGACGGTGCACGCCGCGCCACCCATGACGTAGCACTGCTTGACCATCGATGCGATCTCGGGCGCCCGGCGCAGGGCCACGGCGATGTTCGTCAGCGGTCCGAGGGTGACGAGCGTGTACTCCCCCGGCCGCGAGCGGATGAGGCGGATCAGCGCGTCGACGGCGTGCTCGGTCTTCGGGGACTGCTTCGGGGCGGGGTAGTTCATCCCGCCCATGCCGTCCGGGCCATGGAAGAAGTAGGCCCAGTGTGGCTCGCGCAGGAGTGGCCGGTCGCAGCCGACGTAGACCGGCGTCTCCCCGCCGCAGAGCTCGATCGTGTAGCCGGCGTTCCGGCTCCCCATCTCCACGGGGACGTTGCCGGCGACGATCGTCACCGCGTCAACGCGCACATCCGGCCAGCGGTGGGCCATGAGGATGGCGACGGCATCGTCGGAGGCGGTGTCGGTGTCGATGATGAAGCGACGCATGACGAGACTTCTTTAGCCGTCCCGGCGATGATTCCTAGCGATACACATCCTTGCGGTGCCGGACGAGATACAGATAGACTGTGAAGCCCTCAATGTCATACCGGATCCGGTAGTCGCCGACCCGGTACCGCCATCCGCCCACCCTTATGCCATGGAGCTTCTGTCCCCGGTGGGGATTGGTTTTGATCCGCGTGACGGCGCTGAGGACCTGTCGCTGGATGTCGTGCGGGAGATCGCTGAAGTCGTCCTCGAAGCGTTTCGATGGGACGACCGCATACTCGGGCATCAGCGCAGGCGCTTCCGGTAGATGGCCCGCAGCGCGGCGATGCTGCTCACCTCTCCTCTCTTGATCTGGGCCGCCGACTCCCGGAGCGCCTTTTGAAAGACCCGGTCGTGCTGCTCGGCAAGGATCTCGAGGAGGTCTTCGTATTCCTTGACTCCCACGATGACGACCTTCGGCTTTCCTTTCTTGGTGACGACGTAGGTCGCACCATTCTCCGAGACCTGTTTGATGAGCTGTCCCAGATGCGTCCGGGCAGTGAACGCGTTGATCTG
>MENB01000027.1:6694-7308 GCA_001768125.1 Armatimonadetes bacterium RBG_19FT_COMBO_69_19 | reverse complement strand
CCAGTTCCCGGTCGGCCTGGTCGAAGTTGCGATTGAAGGCGATCCCCGCGATGAAGAGGTTGCCCGATGCGTCGAATCGGACGACCGGATCGCCCGCCCCGTCGAGGTTCTTTACCGGCGAGTTGACTCCATCTGGAGATGTGTCGGTGGGGAAACCGGGGACCATCGTGTTGTACCCGTCAGGAAATGGCGGCGCTCCAAACCAGGTCTCGCCGCCGTCAAAGGAAAGATAGACCGGCATCCATGAATCGCCGAAGTGGGGCACCATCCGGTAGTCGTTCGCCCCGGCGGCAATGAGATCGCCGACCACGCCGGTCGCCGGCGAGGCAGCGCCGCTGATCGCCACGGTGGGCTCGTTGGACTGCCGGTTCTGCGCATCCTTGCTGGGCGTGACATTGGCAAGACCGCCGTCCCGGTTGTTGTTGTCGTCGGTGACCTTTACGTCACGGCCGTCCGTTGCTGCCGCACCGCCAGGGGCAGCAAAGATGGATGGGGCCATAAGCAGGCTGCCGGCCAGCAAGAGACATACGGCGGCCTTTAGACGAGCCCCCAATCTCGACATGAAATCCCCTCCCTTCGGATTGGTGACACTCGGTTCGGGATGGTCTAGGACT
>MENB01000027.1:0-6641 GCA_001768125.1 Armatimonadetes bacterium RBG_19FT_COMBO_69_19 | reverse complement strand
TGCCCTCTTCCCACGACTGGAGGTACTTCCGCTGTTCGGGGGTGAGCTCGTCGATGCGGACATCCATCGCCTCCAGCTTGAGGCGCGCCACGGCCTGGTCGATGTCCGCCGGCACGGTGTAGACGTTGGGCTCGAGGCTCTTTCCCTGCCGGGCGAGGTACTCCGCGGACAGGGCTTGATTCGCGAAGCTCATGTCCATCACCGCGGCCGGATGGCCTTCCGCGGCGGCGAGGTTCAGCAGGCGCCCCTCGGCAAGCAGGTAGAGCCGCCGGCCGTCCGCCATCCGGTACTCCTGCACGAACTCCCGCACCTCGCGCGTACTGGCGGCCATGTCGGACAGCGCCGGGATGTCGATCTCGACGTTGAAGTGGCCGCTGTTGGCGAGGATCGCGCCGTCCTTCATCGCCGCGAAGTGCTCCTTGCGCAGCACGGAGCGGTTCCCCGTCACCGTGATGAACACGTCCCCCACTTTCGCGGCCTCGGCGACCGGCATCACCTGGTAGCCTTCCATCACCGCCTCTAGAGCGTGCAGCGGGAACACCTCGGTGACGACGACATGCGCCCCCATCCCCCGGGCGCGCATGGCCAACCCTCGGCCGCACGAGCCGTAGCCGCAGACCACCATCGTCTTGCCGGCGAGGAGCAGGTTGGTCGCGCGCAGCAGGCCGTCGATGGTGGACTGCCCGGTACCGTAGCGGTTGTCGAAGAGGTGCTTGGTCTTCGCGTCGTTCACCGCGACGATGGGGTACTTGAGGGCCCCGTCGCGCGCCATCGCCCGGAGGCGGATGACCCCGGTGGTCGTCTCTTCCGTGCCCGCGATGATGTCGGTGAGGAGCTCCGTGCGGTCGTGGTGGATGGTCGAGACGAGATCCGCCCCGTCGTCCATCGTGAGGTGCGGCTTGAGGTCGAGGGTCTGGTGGATGTGCCGGTAGTACGTGTCGCGGTCCTCGCCCTTGATCGCGAACACCGCGATCTGCTCCTCGACCAGGGCGGCGGCGACATCATCCTGCGTGGACAGGGGGTTGCTGGCGCACAGGCGCACCTGCGCGCCGCCGGCCACGAGCGTCCGCATCAGCCCCGCCGTCTCGGAGGTGACGTGGAGGCAGGCCGCGAGGCGCAGGCCCCGGAGCGGCCGCTCCGCCGCGAAGCGTGACCGGATGCGCTGGAGCACGGGCATCTCGGTCTCGGCCCACTCGATGCGCTGCCGGCCCTTCTTGACGAGGGACATGTCCTTGACATGGTGCTCCACCGGAAGCCCTCCCTTAAAAGACGATACAGAGACGCCGTCATTGCGAGAACCGCATCAGCGAAGCGGTGCGCATAGGCGTGCTCGCAATGACGGCGTGACTTGACTACTCGATGAAGTCCTTCAGGCGTTTGCTGCGCGAGGGATGGCGGAGCTTGCGCAGCGCCTTCGCCTCGATCTGCCGGATGCGCTCGCGCGTCACCCCGAACTCCCGCCCGACCTCTTCCAGCGTGCGCGGGCGACCGTCGTCCAGGCCGAAGCGCAGCTTCAGCACCTTGCGCTCGCGCGGGGTGAGCGTCTCCAGCACGTCCTCCAGTTGCTCTTTGAGCATCGTGAAGGAGGCGGCCTCCGCCGGGGCGAGCGCTTCCTGGTCCTCGATGAAGTCGCCGAGGTGGCTGTCTTCCTCCTCGCCGATCGGCGTCTCCAGGGAGATGGGCTCCTGGGCGATCTTCATGATCTCGCGCACGCGCTCCACCGGGAGGTCCATCGCCTTCGCGATCTCCTCCGGCGTGGGCTCGCGCCCCAGGTCCTGGAGCAGCGTGCGCGAGATGCGGATCAGCTTGTTGATCGTCTCGACCATGTGGACCGGGATGCGGATCGTGCGCGCCTGGTCGGCCAGGGCGCGGGTGATCGCCTGCCGGATCCACCACGTCGCATACGTGCTGAACTTGAAGCCCTTGCGCCAGTCGAACTTCTCGACGGCGCGGATCAGCCCGAGGTTGCCCTCCTGGATGAGGTCCAGGAACAGCATGCCGCGGCCCACGTATTTCTTGGCGATGCTGACCACGAGCCGGAGGTTCGCCTCGATGAGGCGGCGCTTGGCCTCCTCTTCCCCCTTCTCCATCCGCTGGGCGAGCTCGGTCTCGAGCTCCGGGGAGAGCAAGGAAACCTTGCCGATCTCCTTGAGGTACATGCGGACGGGGTCGTCGATCGCCACGCCCGCCGCCTCACGGGTCTCCTCTTCCTCCTCGCCCTTGCCCTTGGCCTCCGCCTCCTTGGCGTCCTCGACGACGTCGATCCCCTGCTCGAGCAGGACGGAATAGACGCGGTCGATCAACTCGATGTTCTGCTCGGCCTCGGGGAACTGCTCGAGGATCTCATCATGGGTCAGATAGCCACGCTTGCGCCCAAGCTCGACGAGGGCCTTGAGCTCGGCCGGCAGCTGCTGCCCGTCCGGACTGATGGAAGCGGCGTCAGGCGCCGCCTTTTTCTTGGCCATGGCCGTCACCTCCCTTCCGGGAGGTCTGTGTGACTCCAACTAGATTTACATACTCTGTTTGCAGGCGGCGAACCTGCTCGACGTCCCCCGACGCCTGCGCGGCGGCGATGGCCTTGGCCAGCGCATCGCGCGCTCGGGCGGCGGGCTGCCGTTCCACGATATATCCCACTGCGTCTCGCACTGCCCTCTCCTTGTCTTTTTCCACGACCGGCGGATCCTGGAACAGCAGCCCCAGCAGCAGCCGTTCCGCCGCCTCATCTTCGATCCGGCTGCGCAGCGCGTCGGCGTCGGCGTCGGGCGCCCCAAGCACCGTCCTGGCAAGGACCTGGTGGACGGGATCGGCGAAATCCTCGGCCCGGAGGCGCTCGGCTATCGCCTCGCGCAGCATCGGCTCGTGCACCATGAGGTGCAGCAGCAGCCGCTCGGCCTGCCGTTGCGCCCGGTCGGAATCGGTCGCCGTCACATCCCGGTCCCCGGCGGACGGGCCCGCGCCCGAGGATGCCGGCCTCCCGACCCTGCCCTTTCGATGAGCGCGCAGACGCTGCCGTACGGCGTCCTCCCGCACGTCGAACCGCTCCGCGAGGAGCCGCAGGTACTCGGTCTGGCGCACCGGATTCGTCACGGCGGCCAGAGCCGGCACGAGCTCGTCCACGATCTGGACCTTGCCCTCCACCGTCCGCGCATCGTGCCGCGCGGCCACCATCGCCATCTGGTACTCGAAGACCGGCAGTGCCTGCTCGACCAGCCGCCGGAAGGCCTCCGCGCCGTGCGTGCGCAGGAACTCATCGGGATCGCCGCTCGGGAGGACGACCACCCGCACCGGGAGGTCGGCCTCCTCGAACAGGACCATCGCCCGCTCCATCGCCGCCTGGCCTGAGGCGTCGGCGTCGTAGACGATCGTCGCCCGCGACGCGAGGCGCTTCATCACGAGCACCTGGTCTGCCGTGAGCGACGTCCCCAGCGACGCGACCGCGTTCGTGATCCCGAACTGGTGGGCGGTGAGGACGTCCATGTTCCCCTCGACCACCACGATCTCGTCCTGCTTGCGGATCTCGTCGCGCGCCCAGTTCAGCGCATACAGCGTCCGGCCTTTGGTGAAGACCGGCGTCTCTCTGGAGTTCAGGTACTTCGGCTCACTCCCGTCAAGGGCCCGGCCGCCGAAGGCAACCACCCGGTCCTGGACGTCCAGGATCGGGAACATCACCCGGTGGCGGAAAAGGTCGAAATGCCCGTCCCCACTCTGCCGGAGCTGCGCCAGACCTGCCTTCTCCAGCAACGCCGGGGGGTAGCCTTTGTTCCCGAGCGTCTTGAGGAGCTCGTCCCAGGCGTTAGGCGCGTAGCCCAGGCGGAAGCGCTCGGCCGTGGCGGCGTCGACTCCCCGCCGCGCCAGGTACTCTCGGGCCGGCTTCCCGCGGGCGGAGTCGGCCAGTTGCTCCCGGAAGAACACCGCTGCGGCCTCGTGGGCCCGGTACATCCGGTCGCGCTCCGAGGCCTGTTTCAGCCCTTCTGGCGAGCGTTCGAGCTGCACCCCGGCCCGCCGGGCGAGCACTTCCACCGCCTCGTTGAAGGCCAGGTTGCCGGTCTCCATCACAAAGGTGTAGATGTCGCCCCCCTTTTGACACCCGTAGCAATGCCACAGGCCCTTCTCGCGATCGACGTAGAACGAGGGGGTCTTCTCCTGGTGGAACGGACAGAGACCCTTATAGTAGCGACCGGTCTTCTTCAGGGCGACATGGCTGCCGACGAGATCGACCAGATCGACGCGGCGGCGAATCTCGTCCTTGATATCGGCCGACAGGTACCCGCGCATGAATCCTCAGGGGAAGTTGAGAGGGCCCTATCTCAGCGGAGATAAGGCCCTCCACGGCGTTGGCCTTCACTACGTTCGGCATACCGCCCGAGCCTCCTGCCGAACGCTCCGGGGAGGGGCGATATTCCCCGGATATGACGCGACATGACCCGCCCGGGTTCCCGGCCTGCCCGAAGGCGGCCTGTCAGCGCAGCGGCTTACCGGGTGGCGGCTTCCGCCTTCTGCTGCTTGGCCTGGGCCACGACCTTCTCGGTGACCTGCGGGGGGACTTCCTCGTAGTGCGCGAAGGCCATCTCGAACGTCCCCCGCCCTCCGGTCATCGAGCGGAGGTCCGAGGCGTACCGGAGGAGTTCGGCCTGGGGGACCTGGGCGACCACGACGGTGTGGCCGTCGCCCTGGGGCTCCATCCCGTGGATCCGGCCGCGCTTGGCGTTCAGGTCGCCGATGACATCGCCCATCTGCTCCTCGGGGACCCGGACCCGGAGGTCCACGATCGGCTCGAGGAGGACCAGCCCGGCGTCCATGGCGGCGTCCTTGAACGCCATGGAGGCGGCGATTTGGAACGCGATATCCGACGAGTCGACATCGTGGTATTTGCCGTCATAGAGGGTAACACGCAGGTCCACGACCGGATGGCCGGCCAGGACGCCCTCCTCCAGGGTCTTCCGCACGCCCTTCTCCACCGATGGAATGAACTGGTTGGGGATCGCGGCCCCGAAGATCTTATCCACGAACTCAAAACCCGCGCCCCGCTCGCGCGGCTCGAGCTCGAGGAAACACACGCCGTACTGGCCGCGGCCGCCGGTCTGCTTCACGTAGCGGCCCTGCGCCTTGGCCTTGCGCTTGATCGTCTCGCGGTACGGCACCTTGGGCGGGTGCAGCACTACGTCCGCGCCGAACTTCCGCCGCAGGCGATCGGCCATGATCTCGAGGTGCGATTCGCCCATCCCGGAGATCACGGTCTGCTTCAGCTCGGCATCCCGGTGGACACGGAAGGTGGGGTCCTCCTCGGCGAGGCGCTGCAGCGAGCTGCCCATCTTGTCCTCGTCGCCCTTGCTCTTGGGCTCGATGGCCATCGAGATCGCCGGCTGCGGGAACGCGATGGGCGGCAGCACGAGCGTCGCGTCCTTGCCGCAGAGCGTGTCCCCGGTACCCGTCTCCGCGAGCTTGGCCACCGCGCCGATGTCCCCGGCGCCGATCTGGGGCGTGGCCTCCTGCTGCTTGCCGCGGATGAAGTACACCTGGCCGATGCGCTCGGGCTTGCCCTTGCTCGAGTTGACGAGCGGCAGGTCCGACCGCAGCGTTCCGCTGTAGACCCGGAAGTACGAGAGCTTGCCGACATAGGGGTCGGCGACAGTCTTGAAGACGAGCGCGGCGAGCGGCGCGTCGGGCTTCGGGGACAGGGTGACCGGGTTCTGCCGGCCGTCGGTGGCAGTGATCTCGGCCCGTTCCACGGGTCCCGGGAGCAGCGTAACCAGCGCGTCGAGGATCATCGGGACGCCGACGAGGCGCGTACCGGCCGCGCACAGGACCGGAATGAGCGTGCCCGCCTTGACCCCCGCGTGCAGACCGTGGATCAGCTCGTCCTGGGTCAGCTCCCCGGCCTCGAGGTACTTCTCGACCAGGGCGTCGTCGGTCTCCGCGGCGGCCTCGACGAGCTTCTCCCGGGCAGCCTGCGCCGCGGCCCGGAGGTCGGCGGGCACCTCGCCCACCGTCCCCTCGCCGTTCTTGAACGTGTAGGCCTTCATCTCGAGGATGTCCACGACCCCGGCGAACGAGGCCTCGGAGCCGATGGGGATCTGGATCGGCGCGACCTTCGTGCCGAACCGCGCGCGCAGCGACTCCAGGGCGTGATCGAACCGGGCGTTCTCGCGGTCCAGCCGGTTCACGACGACGATGCGGCTGACGTCCGCCGCGCCGGCATGCCGCCAGGCGACCTCGGTCTGGACCTGGACGCCCGCCACGGCGTCCACGACCACGATTGCACCCTCCACGACGCGCAGCGCGCCGACGACCTCGCCGACGAAGTCCGGGTAACCCGGCGCGTCGATCAGGTTCACCTTGTGGTCTTTCCACTCCAGCGGTGCGAGCGATGCGTTGATGGTGTGCCGGCGGCGCTGCTCTTCGGGATCGAAGTCCGTCGTCGCCGTGCCGTCGTCCACCTTGCCCAGGCGGTCGACCGCCTTCGACAGGAAGAGCATCGCCTCGACCAGCGAGGTCTTCCCCGTGCCGCCGTGGCCGACGACAGCGACGTTGCGAATACGCTCAGCGGGAGATGCCTTCACCGACCAGCCTCCTCACGTCGCGGGGGGTTCTGCGTTCCATGCTAATACCCGCGCGCCTTGTCGACAAGGTTGCGCATCGGC
>MENB01000026.1:328-5696 GCA_001768125.1 Armatimonadetes bacterium RBG_19FT_COMBO_69_19 | reverse complement strand
GTTCGGCTCGCCCGGACCCCGGCACTGGTTCGGCACCGACGTCTTCGGCCGCGACGTGCTCAGCCGGATCATCTACGGCGCGCGTACTGCGCTGCTGGTGGGGTTCTCGGCGTCGCTGGTCGGTGCCACGCTCGGGGCCATCGTCGGCGTGGCCAGCGCCTACTTTGGCGGAACCGTCGATCTTCTCATCCAGCGCCTGGCCGACATCATGATCTCCTTCCCGATCATCATCCTGGCCCTGGCCATCGTGGCCATCCTCGGCTCGGGGACGTTCAACATGATCCTGGCCATCGCGCTCTCGTTCGTGCCGCGCATCGAGCTCGTCGTGCGGGCCAGCGCCCTGTCCGTGCGGGAGACGACCTACGTCGAGGCAGCGCGGGCGATCGGCGCCAGCCACTGGCGGATCATCGCCCGGCACATGGTGCCGAATGTCGTCGCGCCCTACCTGGTGATGGTGACCGCGTTCCTCGGGCAGGCCATCCTGCTGGAGGCGTCCTTGAGCTTCCTCGGGCTGGGGGTGAATGAGCCGACTGCCGCGTGGGGACTGATGCTGAGCGGGGCGGCCGTGGAGTTCGTGCAGCGCGCCCCCTGGATGGCCATCTTCCCGGGGCTGGCCATCACGACCACCGTGCTGACCTTCAACGTGCTCGGGGATGCCCTGCGGGACGCCCTCGACCCGCGGCTGCGGACGTAGCCGAAGCCGTCTGACCCAGTCGGGGCAGGCAACTCGGTACTGCGCGACGTCAGGCGAGCGCGTCCAGCAACGGGGCGATGCTGTGGAGGTCCCGGCTTTCGAACGCCGGGGCGTAGCGCGCATCCAGGACCGGCTCGTCCGTCCGGTTCACCCACAGCGTCGTGATCCCCGCCGCCGTCGCGCCCATGGCGTCCGTCGGCGATCCGGCGACGTGCAGCAGCTCGTCCCGGCCGACGCCCAGCGCCGCGAGCGTCTTCTCATAGATCGAAGGATGCGGCTTGAACCGCCCGCCCTCGGTCGAGATGATCCGGTCGAACGTCACCGGCAGCGTGGCCAGGAGCGCGCGCTGCATCCCCTCGTCCCCGTTGCTGAGTGAGGCCAGGAGGAGGGGGCGCGAGCGGACCGCACTCAGCGCCTCCCGCGCTTCCGGCCACGCCGGCAGGCGCTCCCAGGCCGCGATCAGACCGGGCATCTCCTCAGGCGCGAGCGGGGGCTGAACGTCCCGGAGGGCGAAGCGGGCGGCGATCTCGATGGCCTCGCGGTTGCTCGCAGGGGCGCGGTCGAGGGAGTTCAAGACGAGCAAACACTCCGCGTGTTTCTGGCGCCACCGCCGCGCCACCGTGCGGGGGTCGTCGATCGCGTTCCGCCGGCGCAGGACGCCAGTCACCGCGGCGGTGAGCCCGCTCACCGTGTCGAACAGCGCCGAGTAGACGTCGAACGTCACGGCGCGGATAGGCATCGAGCGCGGATTCGCTGCGCCAGAGGGTTCACCTGCGCGGCGTCGTATTCCCCGGGTGACCGGTCGTGATTCCCATCGTCGGCATGCGGGGCATCGTCAAGCGCTTCGGCGACGTCGTCGCCCTGGACGGCGTCGATCTCGCGCTGCAGCGGGGCGAGATCCACGCGCTGCTCGGGGAGAACGGCGCCGGCAAGACGACGCTGATGAACGTCCTGAGCGGTCTGTACCGCGCGGACGCCGGGACGATCACCGTGGAGGGGGAACCGGTCGAGGTCAGGGCGCCCCGGGACGCGCTGCGCCGCGGGATCGGGATGGTGCACCAGCACTTCGAGCTCGTCCCGCAATTTACCGTCCTGGAGAACGTGATCCTCGGCCGCGAAGGGGCGGTGTGGTTGCGCCGGAACCGTGCCCGCGCCGCCGTCCAGCAGCTCGCCGCGCAGTACGGCATTACCCTCGACCTGGACGCGCGCGTCCGCACGCTCTCCGTCGGTGTCCAGCAGAAGGTGGAGGTCCTCAAGGCCCTGTACCGCGGCGTGCGGGTGCTCATCCTCGACGAGCCGACCACGATGCTCACCCCGCAGGAGGTTGACGCGCTCTTCTCCACGGTCTCGTGGTTCACGTCGCAGGGGCTCACGGTCGTCTTCATCACGCACAAGATCCGCGAGGCGCTGCGCATCAGCTCCCGGATCACGGTGATGCGGCGCGGCCGCGTCGTGACCACATGTTCCCGCGCCACCGTCACCGAGCAGCAACTCGTGCAACTCATGATTGGCGAGATGTCGCCGGCCGTCCCCGCGCGGGACGGCCGGCTTCGTGGAGACCAGCCAGTGCTCGTCGTCCGCGATCTGGCCGTGACCGACGACCGGGGGTCGCGCGCCGTCAGCGGGTGCAGCTTCGAGGTGTTCCCCGGCGAGCTCGTCGGCCTCGCCGGGGTGGCCGGCAACGGCCAGAAGGAACTCGGCGAGGCGCTTATCGGCGTGCGGGCTGCTTCCGCCGGTTCCATCGTCCTGGACGGGCGCGACGTCGGCCGCACGTCCGTCCGCCGCCGTCTGGTGCAGGGGCTCGCCGTCATCCCGGAGGACCGTCTCCGCGAGGGCATCCTCCCGGGGATGTCGCTCACCGAGACGCTGGTGCTGGGGCCGCACCACTTCATGTTCCCGCGGGGACGGTACGACGCACGGCGTGCGGAGGCCGCCTGCCGCGAGGCCATCGCCCAGTTCCAGATCGTCGCGCCCGATGCGAAGGTGCCGTCCGCGCACCTCTCCGGCGGCAACATCCAGAAAGCCCTCGCGGCCCGCGCCTTCCTGCTCTCCTCCGTGGCCGGCAGCAAGTTGCTGCTGGCGATGCACCCGACCCGCGGCCTCGACGTCCGCGCCACGGAGTTCCTCCACGGACGGCTGCGCGACTTCGTGCGCGCGGGGGGCGCCGTCCTGTTGATCTCGGAGGATCTCGACGAGCTGATGACCTTGTCCGACCGGCTGCTGGTCCTGTACCGGGGTACCGCCGCGGCCACCTTCGAGCGGGCGAAGTTCGACCCCTACCAGATCGGGGCCGCAATGACCGGTGTCGGCACCGCGGGGTCCGCATAGCGATGACCGAGACGCAGGCCCCCTCAGCCTTGCTCCCGCTTCCGTACCGCCCGCGGCGCCTTCCCTGGGAGCAGGCCGGCATCTACGCCCTGGGTGTGGTGGTTGCGCTCCTCATCGGCGGCGTCGCGATCACGCTGGTGGGGGGCGACGTGCGGAGCGCCTATGCCACCGTGCTCCGGGTGAGCCTGGGCAGCGTGGTCGGCGTCGGGCAAACGCTGAACAAGGTGACGCCGCTGCTGCTGGCCACCCTGGCCGTCGTGCTGTCGTTCTCGGGCGGCTTCTTCAACATCGGCGTGGACGGCCAGATCTACCTCGGCGCCATCTTCGCCACCGGCGCAGCCTTCGCGTTCGGCGCCCTCGGGCTGCCCCGGGTGGTGCTCATCCCCGCCGTGCTGCTGGCCGGCATCGCCGGCGGCGCGCTGTACGCTTTCATCCCCGCGGTGCTCCGGGCGGTCTTCGCAGTGAACGAGATCTTCGTCACCGTGATGCTGAACTTCGTCGCCCTGTTCCTCACCGAGTACCTCGCCACCGGGCCGTGGAACGATCCGCTCGCCGGCGAGGCGATCACCCGGCCGATCCCCGGCGGCGCGACGCTGCCGATGCTGATCCCGCGGGCGGGCACCCACGCCGGGATCCTGATCGCGCTCGGGGCCGTCGTCGTGGTGGCCTGGCTGCTCGCACGGACCGTGCTCGGCTATCAGATCCGGGCTGTGGGCGACAACCCGCGGGCGGCGCGGATCGGCGGCGTGCCGATCACGGTGATCACGCTGTTCGCCCTGACCGCGAGCGGGGCGCTGGCCGGGCTCGCCGGCGCGGTCGAGGTCAGCGGCTTCCACTACCGGTTGATCCTCGGCCTCACCCCGGGGTACGGGATCATGGCCATCCTCATCGCGGTGCTGGCACGCCAGCACCCCGTCGGCGCGGCGGTCGCCGCCTTCTTCTTTGCGGTGCTGCTCGTGGGCTCGGATTCGCTGCAGCGCAGTGTGGGGCTCCCGGCGAGCGCCGTCTTCGTCTTCCAGGCGGTCATCGTCCTGACCGTGCTGCTGGCGGAGGCTCTGCGGAAGCGATGACCCTCCTGTTCGACCCGCAGCTGTTCCGGCTCACCCTGGTCGTGATGGTGCCGTTCCTCATCGCCGCTCTGGGCGAGCTGCTCACCGAGCGGGCCGGCGTGCTCAACGTGGCGATCGAGGGCATTATGGTCGTCGGGGCGGTGACCGGGTTCCTCGTCACGTTCTCGGCGCACAGCTACGGGTGGGGCCTGCTGGCGGCGATGGGCGCCGGGGCCGTGATCGCCGCGGTGCTCGCGTACTTCTGCGTCACGCTGCGCGCGTCACAGCTGACCGTGGGGCTGGGCTTGTTCGTCTTCTGCGTGGGATTGGGCTCGCTGCTGTATCGCATCGTTATCGGCGTGCGCCTCATGGCCCCGCAGATACGCACGCTGCCACCGCTCCCGCTGCCCGGGCTGTCGTCGCTGCCCGGGGTGGGGCCCATCCTCTTCACGCAGAACGCGCTGGTCTACCTCGCGCTGCTCCTCACCGCGGCGGTGTCGCTGTTCGTCTTCCGCACGTCGTGGGGCCTGCGCCTCCGCGCCGTGGGGGAGAATCCGCGGGCGGCGGACGTGCTCGGTATCGGGGTCTTCGCCTCGCGCTACGTGTTCACGATCCTCGGCGGGGCGTTGATCGGGCTGGCCGGTGGCTACCTGCCGCTCGGCATCACCGGCACCTACTCCGACGGCATGGTCGGCGGCCGGGGGTGGATCGCCCTGATGCTGGTCATCTTCGGCCGCTGGACGCCGTCGCTCGTCCTCCTGGGCGCGCTGCTGTTCGCCTACATCGAGGCCCTGCAGTTCAAGGTGGCGCTCGTGGCCAAGGCCGTGCCGCCGCAGTTCCTGCTGATGCTGCCGTACGTGTTCGCCATCCTCGTGCTCATCAAGGTGTACCAGGGCGCCGCGGCGCCCGAAGCGATCATGAGACCCTACGATCGGGAGGAGAGAGCATGATGAGAGCCCTTCGAATGGTTGCAGCACTGATGGTGGTCACGGCGCTGGTCGCCGCGGCCGTGCCGCCCGGCCAAGCCGCACCCGCGAAGCTGCGGGTGGCGATGATCCTGCCCGGCACCATCCAGGACGCCGACTTCAACGCCGTCGGCTACGTGGCGCTGCTCGAGTTGAAGAACACGCTCGGCGCGGACGTGGCGTACTCCGAGCAGGTGGCCGTGGCGGACGCGGAGCGGGTCGCCCGCGAGTTCATCGCCTCCGGCTTCAACGTCATCGCCTTCCACGGCGGGCAGTTCCTGACGATCGTGCAGAAGCTCGGCCCGGCCTTCCCCGACGTGAACTTCGTCATG
>MENB01000026.1:0-176 GCA_001768125.1 Armatimonadetes bacterium RBG_19FT_COMBO_69_19 | reverse complement strand
CGTGGCGTCGCTGAACGCGGTGAAGTTCGCCCTCAAGGAGTTCAACCCGCGGGCCGAGCTGCTCTACACGTTCGTGGGCGACCAGAACGACCCGGTGCGCGCCCGGCAGGCGGCGGAAGCGGTCATCGCGCGCAACGCGGACTTCATCATCATCCAGGTCAACCTCGGCGCCTTCG
>MENB01000025.1:2659-5597 GCA_001768125.1 Armatimonadetes bacterium RBG_19FT_COMBO_69_19 | reverse complement strand
CCGACGGCGTGTCCCCCGTCAACATCTTCGGCGAGCCGCACGAGGTCCGGCTGCAGGTGGTCGTCCTCGATGCGTTCAGCGCCCATGCCGACCGCGATGAGCTGCTCGGCTGGGTGCATCGGGTGCCGCGTGTGGGGCAGGTCATCTGCGTGCACGGAGAGGAACGCCAGTCCCTGGCCTTCGCCCAGCACCTGACCGCGCGAGAGATCACAGCCCGCGTTCCCGTGCGCGGCGAGCCGATCACCGTCTAGGCCATGGGTACCTGGGCGGTATCCCCCGCGAAGAAGCTCCCCGGGAAGACCGAGACCCTGGCCGAGCAGGTGGAGCGCGACGGCGGCCGCGTCCTGGGCATCTTCCAGGAGCCCGTCGGCGACCACTGGCACCTCTTCTGCCTCCTTCCCATCGACCGGGTGGAGGCGACGCCCTACCAGCGCGACCTCTCGCGGGCCCACGCCAAACGCCTGCAGGAGGTGATCCGGAAGATCGATCGCTTCGTCGATCCGATCGTCGCCATCTCCCCCGCGCGCGGCCTCTACTGGACGCCCAACGGCCACCACCGGCTCGCCGCGCTCCGAAATCTGAAGGGCAAGTTCGTGCCGGCCATCTTGATCCCCGACGAGGAGGTCGCCTATCAGATCCTGGCGCTGAACACCGAGAAGGCCCACAATATCACGCTCGGACTCCTCTACGAGCAGAACCGGCGGTTCGCCGGCGGGGCCTTTGCTCCGATGCTCCGGCGCGTCGACAAGTTCCTCAAGATCTCATTGCCCAAGGGGCTCGAGGAGCGCCAGCATCGGGCCGAGCTTGTGCTGTCAGCGGACGAAGCGCTCACCGATGTCGTGAGTAAGCTCAAGAAGCGCGGCCTGCGGCACCCTTACGTGAAGAACTTCGTCCTGGCGCGCGCGACGCCGCTCACGCGGGCGCGCAAGACCCTGCAGTCGTTTGAGGTCACCTTCCGCAAGCTAACCGAGAACCTGCGCGAGTTCGATGTGGCGAAGATCCGCTACGAAGACATTGCGCGGTCCGCGCTGATGGGGGGCGGTTCCTAGAGCTGATGAAGCCCGCCGGCGGGTCTCGGCCGCCGTCAGCGGAGTCCACGGCTGGACCTCACCGCCACGGGGACGTCAGAGCGGCCCCGGGCGCGGACAGCCAGGTGAGGACGAAGACGGCGGGCGTCGCCGTCCTGTTGGCCATGAGACCGGGTTGGGCCATGTACATCTCTCCTCTCTGACACGGCCCGAACCTCTCTACGTCGCCACCAAGGTACTCGTACGAGGTCGTGCCCTCCAGGTGGAGGACGTCGTGCATCTCGTTCATCGTGTGCAGCCCCGTCGCGAAGCCGGGTTCATACCTGGTACCGACCTGGATCACGTCGATGACACCCGCGGCGACTGACTTGGGGACGCGCGATGCACAGATGATCCGCGGCGGAGTAGACGAGGGTCCGGTTCCCGCCACCGCCGCCGCGTCCTCTCCGCGGGCGGGCACGAGGGACGAGACGAACACACGCGCCCGTGTCGTCCGGCCTTCGTTGGAGCTTTTCACGATGACTCCCGGAGCCACCGCGAAACTCTTTCCGGCGCCGTGGACCTCGGTCGTTCCGCCGGTCGTGACCGTCAGCTCGCCCTCCATGACGGTGAAGAAACGCCTGGACTGCTCTGAGCCGGCGGCGGAGAAGGCGCCCGGCTCATATTCGACGACGGCCTGGGCGAGATAGAAGTATCGCCCCGGGGTGGCGACGCCGCGGAAGACCGCGGACGGAAACAGCGCTACCTGGCGCGGCGCCTGCCCCTGAACCGGGCCTGCAGACAGGGCCAGCGCCAACACCACGATGGAAACCCAGATGAGCACCGTTCTCACGGATCATCCCCCTTCCGACTCTCGTGCCGTTGATGGCCGGCGGAGCGGATCATTCGTCCACCGGGTGGGCCTTGAGACAACCGTGCAGCAGGCCGGCTATCCCGCCTCGCCTACGCGGAGCCCGGCAAAGTCCCCGCCGATGGTACGGTGTCTGTAGCAGCGGAAGCGGGGATCATCACGCCGCCGTCGACGACGATCGTCTGCCCGGTGATGAACCCGGCCTGAGGCCCAGCGAGGAACACCACCAGGGCGGCGATTTCCTCCGCGGTCCCCATCCGGCCCATCGGAATCACGGCCAGGAGTCGCCGACGCGCCTCTTCGGGCAGTCCGGCCACGACGCCTGAATCGATAGCGCCCGGCGCCACCGCGTTGACCGTCACGCCATGCGGAGCCAGCTCACGGGCAAGGGCCTCGGTCAGGCCGATCAACCCGGCCTTGGCTGCCGAGTAGTTCGCCTGCCCCGGGCTTCCCACGACCCCGGCCACAGAGGCGATGTTGATGATGCGGCCCCCGCCTCTCGCGACCAGGTGGGGCACCGCATGGCGGCAGCAGCGCACGGCACCGATCAGGTCGGTCTCGATGACGGCCTGCCAGTCCTCGGGACGCATGCGCAGGACGAGGCTATCGCGGATGATGCCGGCGTTGTTGACCAGGATACCGAGCCGGCCAAATCGCGCGACCGTCTCCGCGATGAATCGGGCGACGTCGGCCTCCGAGTCCACATTCCCTTGCCAGGCGACAAGCGTACCCGCCGGGGACAGTTCTTCGACCAGCGCCTGGGCGGCGGCCGCGTTGGCGCGATAGGTGAAGGCCACGGCGGCGCCTGCACGGGCCAGGGCGGTGACGATGGCGCGGCCAAGCCCGGACGATCCGCCGGTGACGAGGGCGACTTGCTCCGCAAGCGTCACGTCCGTCGTGCGATGGACTGCAGCCAGATCCGGGGAACGGTCTGCAGCCTGAGTTCCTCCATAGCCTGGCGGACGCCGATCTTCAGCGCTTCAGCCCCCTGGGCCAGCGGGATGCCGGGAAGCGCCCCCCGGATGAACAGCGAGAACTCGCTGATGTCTTCCCAGGCCTG
>MENB01000025.1:1263-2579 GCA_001768125.1 Armatimonadetes bacterium RBG_19FT_COMBO_69_19 | reverse complement strand
GCGTGAGCCACTCCATCGCGGTGGCCTTCACGCCGCGGGCGACGTTGTACCCGCGCTGCCGCAGCCACCGCACGGCCCGCAGGATCCACAGTTTGTAGAATCGGTCGGTGTCCGGCGCATAGGCGCCGTCGAAGAAGGTGGTGTTAAAGGCCAGCGCCCCCCCGGGGCGGAGAACCTTGCTAATCCCTGCCAGTACCTGTGCCTTCTCCTGGATCAGGTGGATCGCATTACAGAAGATCACCGTGTCCACCGGCGGGACCAGTTGGCTCAGGCGCTCCGCCGTGCCCTGAATGAAACAGACAATCGCCGACTGGACGCGCTGGGCGGCCTGGACCAGCGCGGAGGGCGATGGGTCGATGGCGAAGACGCGGCCCTGCGGTGGGACCCCCATCCCCTTCAGGATCAGTTCGGTGACGCCCCCGGGTCCGCAGCCGAGATCGACGACGTCACTGCCCGGCGTGATGCCCGCGCGCGCGACCAGCCACTCGTTGACCTCGTGCAAGAACGGATGAGCCGCGAACTTGGCAAACGAAAAGCGCTCGTCCTCGGCAGCAGCGTCCTTCTCTGCGGGCTCCCGAGACTGCAAGTCAGATTCTGCCTGGCGCTCCATATCCGATGTATACGCCGCCGAAGCTCCTCCCCCTACCTATCCCCTTTACCCACATGGGAGGGCTAGGCGAGGGCCGGAGCGCCTGGTATGCTTCTGTTGTAGGTCCCTGCAGGTGTTGGACCGCTCCCCTTTGACTGCACATCCCGGTAGCTGTCCAGTCTTGCGGCGCATGTACGACAACAGGCGATGGAGCAACTGTCTGCTCTCGACATCGGCAAGGGTCTGCTGCGCCGGGTCACGGCGGCGTATGTTTCCACGTTTCCGCCCCGCGAGTGCGGCATCGCGACGTATACGCGGGACCTGACCCGCGCGATCAACCTGTACAACCCGCGGGCGCGGCCGCTCATCGTCGCGATCAACGATGAGGCGGAAATCTACACCTATGGCCCGCAGGTCCGCTGGCAGATCGCAGACGACGATCCGAAGAGTTACCGCGAGGTCGCCCAGGCGCTGAACGCCTCGACGGTGGATGTCGTCAACGTGCAGCATGAGTTCGGCATCTTCGGCGGGGAGTGGGGACGCCACGTGCTCGTGTTACTGGACGCCCTACGCAAGCCGGTCGTCACCACGCTGCACACCGTACTGCCGGATCCCGACCCCGTGGCCCGGGAGATTCTCCGCGCGCTCTTCGAACGGAGCGCGGCGACCGTGGGGATGACCCCGGTGGCGCGGGAGATCCTGGGGCGGGACTACGGGCTGGACGGGA
>MENB01000025.1:0-1243 GCA_001768125.1 Armatimonadetes bacterium RBG_19FT_COMBO_69_19 | reverse complement strand
CACGGCGTCCCGACCGCGTCCATGCAGGATGCCGAAGACGTCAAGGCGCGTCTCGGATTTCCCGGGCGTCAGGTCGTCTCAACGTTCGGCCTCATCAGTCCGGGCAAAGGGATCGAGGACGTGATCGATGCCCTGCCGAAGGTCGTCGCCCGGTTTCCCCAGGTACTGTATCTCGTCCTGGGTGAGACGCATCCGGTTGTGCGCCGCGAGCAAGGGGAGGAGTATCGGACCCGCCTCATCCGTCAGGTCCACCGGCTGGGGCTGGATCAGCATGTGAAGTTCAACAACCACTACCTGCCGGATGACGAGGTCGTGCAGTACTTGATGGCGACGGACGTGTACATTACGCCGTACCATAATCCGAATCAGATTGTGAGCGGCACGCTCTCCTATGCCCTCGGGTGTGGGCGGGCGATCATCTCCACACCATACCTGTACGCGACAGACGCCCTGGGGCAGGGACGCGGCGTCTTCGTAGCGTTCCGCGACCCGCAGGCGATCGCCGACACCCTGATCGAATTGCTGGGCGACCCCGAGCGGCGCGAACACCTCCAGCGGCAAGCGTACGCCTATGGGAAGCAGATGCGCTGGCCCAAGGTGGCCGCCGCGTACGTCGATCTATTCCGCGAGGTCCACACGCGTACCCAGCCGCACGGCGAGACCGCCGCTGCGTCCTACTAAGTTGGGTTCAGTGCGCTTCGTGCCATGAAACTGCCCAAGCTGAACCTCGATCATCTCGTCCGGCTCACCGACGACACGGGCATTGTGCAGTTCGCGAAGTTCGGCGTTGGTGACCCGCACAGCGGCTATGCGACCGATGACAATGCGCGCGCCCTGGTCGTGGCGGCGCGCCTGCCCAACAGCCCGCTCCGAGACCGGCTGGCCTCTGTCTACCTCAGCTTCCTTCTCTCCGTGCAGCAGGCCGACGGCACGTTTGCGCACCTGGCGGCGTCCGACCGCTCCCTCAGCGACGCACCGGCGTCCGACGACGGGTTCGGTCGCTGCCTCTGGGCCTGCGCCGAAGTGGTGGCCTCGAATCTTCCAACGGCGATGAAGCAGACAGCGGCATTCATCCTGGGTCGGGCCTGGCCGCATCTGGACGGCATCCGCCACGTCCGAGGGTGGGCCAACGCGCTGCAGGGGCTGGCGCTGCAGGCCCGCGTCGCAGGGGACGGCCGTGCGCGCCAGGCCGGGGAGGCGTGTGCGGATCGCCTGCTGGAGCATCTGGACGCGCACACGACCG
>MENB01000024.1:4137-5131 GCA_001768125.1 Armatimonadetes bacterium RBG_19FT_COMBO_69_19 | reverse complement strand
CAGCCCCTCCCGCAGCGCCTCTGCCTGGTCGATGTAGTCGGGGATGCGCAGGATTTCTTCCACGACCGCCGCCATGAACATGCGTATCCCCGACAGTAGTGCCCAGGGGCGAGAGGTTGAGGCCTCACCCCCGCCGCTGCGCGCGCCACCGGACCGCTCGTAGGCCATCGTGTCCCGCATCAGACCCACCTCCTTGATTGATCACTTTACGGGCGCAGGCGGGGTGATGCGATGAAGCACTTCACATGGGCGGTGTCACGCAAATCACTGGCCGGCGGCGTGACCTGCCGCCGGCCGACTATTCGAAGGCTTCGAAGAAGGGCGGGAACGTCAGGAGCAAGCCAAGGGCCACGAGCACGAGCGTCCAGCGGTAGATGGATGCAAAGCGAACTTCCCTGGTCCTCCAGAGCGGTCCGAGCACCACCCACGCCGCGAGCCACACGATCACCGCGAGCGTACTCTTCCCGGACAAAGGCCCCACCGGTGTCGACCATCGCAGCGCGCTCGCCACGCCATCAAAGGCGGCCGCCCCGGTCGTGAAGAGGCCGAGGGCGAATGTGCCGATGCCCGCGGCAAGGAAGGCGGCGGCGACCGGCCCGTTGGGTTTCGTCTTCATCTGTGCCATGACCCGATCTCCTTACCGGATGGGAGCAACCTTGTTGATGAACGCGCCGAAGATCCCGGCGATCCCGGCCGTCAGGAAGGCGATGGTGAACAGGACCAGGGCGGCTCGGCGCACGTCCTGGCGGTGGGCCATGTCTTCGCGGTAGTACGTCACGGCGAAGGCCACGGCCGTGGCAAGGATCGGGGCAACCCAGGCCACGTGTTCCTTCCACTCCATGCCGAACCTGTGCCATCCGGCCGTGCCCGGATCCGCCAGCAGGGTCGATCGAGGGCTGCTCGGGTCACCAGCGCGGTACCAGGGATAGACGATCCATGTCCCCGTGATCACGGTGAGCCAGGCCACGAGCGCCATGACCCACGATCCCGCCAG
>MENB01000024.1:0-4110 GCA_001768125.1 Armatimonadetes bacterium RBG_19FT_COMBO_69_19 | reverse complement strand
AGGCTGTAGAAACCGGCAAAGCCTCCCGCAAACGCCAGGAGGAAGAGGGTTCCCAGTACCAGGCCGTGCACCACGGTCCACAACTCCCTCGCACCCAGCGCCATCGATGGCCTCCTCCCGCCGTGGTTTGGGACCTCCTGTACGTCGCGGGAGCCGCTTCTCCTGCATCACCACATGATTGCGGAGGTTTCAGGCCCCGGCGCGGCGGAGGTGGGCGGCGAAGTGCTCGCGGATGAGCTCCCGTACGCTGTCCGGATCGAAGTCCGGATCGTACACCTCGTCGCGGGGGATTGCGAAGGGCACGGTCAGCTCCCACCCTCCCGTGAGGCCGGCGTGGATCGCGCGGGCGTCCTCGACGAGGTCGACCTCCGCCCCGGGGGCGAGCTCGCGGGCCACGTCGACCAGGATCTCGTGCAGGCGCTCGATGCCGAGCAGGTTGTGCATCACCTCGAGCGCCCGGTCGCGGGCGTCGGCGGCGCTGCGCCCGCGCACGGGGGTGCGGGTGAGGACCCGTCCGGTGACGATCTCGCGGATCGTCACGCTGAACCGGCGGTCGGCGTCCGGTCCCTCGACGGCGAGGGCGAACCGCCGGCCGAAGACGACGATCTCCTCCGCCTTCGCGTCAGGCATCGCGCAGGAGTCCCGTCATCGCCTCGACCGAGGCGCGGAACCACTGCTGCAGCTCGGGGACCATGGGGCGGAACGCGGCGAGCCCCGCCTCGCCGCCGTCGGGAAGGATGCGCCATGAGACGCGCGTGGCGGCGCCGTCCTCGATCGGGGTGAGCTCCGTGGTGAACAGGGCGACACCGAACTCGCCCTTCCCGCGGTGACTGAAGTACCGGAAGGGCCGCCAGTCCAGGATCTCCTCCTCCACGACGGAGGCATCTCCGTGCACGCAATGGTTGGTCGTCCCGAGGCCGCGGGCGCCCTGCGTGAACTCGTCCACGCGCTCGGTGAACGGCTGCCAGCGCATCCGCTGGCTGGGCGCGGTCAGGAGATGCCAGACACGAGCGGGCGGCGCGGGGATGTCCGCGTCGAGCATCGTGACCCCCTGCCCCTCGGCCACGTGTACGGCGTGGTGTTCCTGGTCGCGCTTCCAGCGCTCCTCGAGGTTGAGCGCGTGCGCGGCGACCTCGCCGACGTCCTCATGGGCCTCGATATGCGCGGTCATGCCGAGGGCCTCTGGATCCAGGCCGAACCGCCGCAGGCAGGCTTCGGTGAACATCGCGTACCCGCGAACGCCGGTGCGCTGCGTGAAGGTGCTCTTCAGCATGCGGTGCACGAGGATCACGTCCCGCCCCATGAGCTCGTGGCTGCCCGCGACGTCGTGCAGGACGAACTCGCCGTGGTGCACAAGGAACTTCAGGTCGAGGGTGGGGATGAGCCGGCAGGCGTTGCACTCGCAGGTCGTGTGGCGGTCAATCGTCTGCCGCCGGCGCACGAACGCCACGTAGCACGATTCGAGCATCGCGAGCAGCGTGGAGCCGTCCGCGCCGCCGTCGTCGTGGTCGTAGCAGAAGACGGCGTCGCCCTCCAGCTTGGCCAGGTGCAGCAGCCCCCGCATCTGCCCGGCGAGGACGTTGAGGAGATCCGACAGCACGTCCTGGGAGTGCTCGAGCTCCACCCCGGCCAGGTACTTCGTGTAGCCGGTGATGTCTCCGATGGCAAGGCAGCCCCGCTGAACAGTGGCCATCGTCGTGGCTGATTCGGTTCAACGGTTCCCGGGAAGGCCCCTGCCCGCGGGGACGGGAACAGTCCCAATATGAGCGACCGCCCCACCGTCGCGGTCACGATCGGCGATCCGGCCGGCATCGGACCGGAGATCGTCGTCCGCGCGCTCGTGGAGGAGCCGGTGCGCCGGGCCGCGAGCGTCGTCGTGGTGGGCGACCGCGGGATCCTCGAGCGCGCCATGGAGGTCACCGGAGTGCGGCTGCGCTTCGGCGAGGACGCCGGCCTGATCGACCTGGGCAACGTGCCCGCGGGGCTGCGCTGGGGCGCGATCCAGCCTGAGGCCGGCCGGGCGGCGGGCCAGTACGTCGAGCGGGCCGTGCATGAGGCTCAGGCCGGGCGCGTGGATGCGATCGCGACCGCCCCGCTGAACAAGGAAGCGTTGTGGGCCGCGGGCTATCCGCACCCCGGGCACACGGAACTCCTCGGCGCGCTGACCGGCGTGGCCGACCCCCTCACGATGTTCCAGGTCCGGGGGCTGCGCATCTTCTTCCTGACGCGGCATCTGTCGCTGCGCGAGGCGATCGCGCGCATCACCCGCGCGCGCATCCTGGAGATGCTCCCGCGCATCGCCGCCGAGCTGGCTCGGCTGGGGTTCGCGCGCCCGCGCATCGCCGTCGCCGCGCTCAACCCCCACGCCGGAGAGGGTGGAGCGCTGGGGATGGAGGATCGCGAGGAGATCGCGCCGGCCGTGGCCGAGGCGCGCGAGCGGGGGCTCGACGTCTCAGGGCCCGTGCCCG
Source organism: Armatimonadetes bacterium RBG_19FT_COMBO_69_19 (assembly GCA_001768125.1). Classification (GTDB taxonomy): domain Bacteria; phylum Sysuimicrobiota; class Sysuimicrobiia; order Sysuimicrobiales; family Kaftiobacteriaceae; genus Kaftiobacterium. Next base: position 1,642 of record MENB01000024.1, on the reverse strand, counting down.
CCGACTCCGTGTTCGCGCAGGCGCTCGAGGGGCGGTATGACGGCGTGCTGTCCCTCTTCCACGATCAGGGGCACATCGCCGCCAAGACGCTGGACTTCCACGGGACGGTGAGCGTGACGCTGGGGCTGCCGTTCATCCGGACCTCGGTGGATCACGGCACGGCCTTCGACATCGCGGGACAGGGCCTGGCCCGCGCCGACAGCATGACGGCGGCGATCATCGCCGCAGCCGATCTGGTCCGCCGGACGCGCCTGGCAGCACGCTAAGCATCCCACGCCGTCGACCGGCGCTGGACGCGCGCAGGTCTAAAGAACTGCCGCGTGCGGCACCCTCCAGACAGAGGGAGGGATGGACGATGCGAGGCTGGATCAGCACGGTGGTCACCGCTGCGATGGTGGTCCTAACCCTCAGCGGGACCGCCACCGGCCAGGCCGGCTGGAGCACCTTCACCCACCCCGCGCTGGGATTTTCGCTCGCCTACCCTGACGGGTGGGAGGTGAGCGGCGAGGACGGGTCCATCGCGTTCATGGTCATGGGGCCCAGGCCGGCGGGCGTGGCGGACCTCCGCCTTAACGTCAACGTGACGACCGACCGCGTCCCGGCCGACATGACGGTCGAGCAGTTCGAGGCCGTGAGCGAGTCCCGCATGGGCCTGCTGTTCAACGGCTACAAGCGCCTGCGGACCGACCGCACGGTAATTAGTGGGAGACAGGCGATCCTCCGCTATTACACCTGGAAACGGAACGATGGGCTCGAGCTGTACCAGATGCAGCTCTACCTGGTCGCGAGCGCCCGGGGGTATGTCATCACCGGCACGACCGCGACGCGGTCCGGCCAGCTGCAGCGCGAGGTCGGCCTGCTCCAGCAGATCATCCAGACGTTCCGGCCGTAGCGGCCGCCTTCGCATTTCTGGAGAAAGCGGAGCAGGAAACTCCGGTATCCCGTGGAACTAAGAGCCCCGTTTTCCCCTGTGGGGCGATGGTCCGACTCACGCTCATCCTGGTCTGCACCGCTCTCGCGATGGCTGTGCCGGCGCGTGTCGACGCGGAGGATCCCTTCCCCGTCATCGGCAACGCGGCGCCTGAGGTATCGCTCACCGATCAGCACAACCGGCCCGTGCGCCTGAGCGCCTTCCGCGGGCGCCTGGTGCTGCTGACCTTCATCTACACGCGCTGCCCCGACGTCTGCCCCCTCACGACCGCCTCCCTCGCCCGCGTCCAGCGGGCGGCCAGAGCACGAGGCTGGTGGGAGCGGGATGCCGTCTTCCTCACGGTCACGACCGACCCCCGGCACGACGCGCCGGGCGTGCTCATGGCATATGCACGGCGCTTCAAGGCCGACGTCCCGGGTTGGTACTTCCTCAGCGGACCGGCGGCCCGGGTCCGTGCCGTGCTGGAGGCGTATGGGGTCGAGGTCCGCGCGGCCCGCGGCGGATTGCAGGAGCACACCCTGCCGACCTTCGTCATCGACCGCCGGGGCATCGTCCTGGGCGCCTATGGGGCGAACCCGGACCCCAACGACGTGCTGTCCGATCTCGAGCACCTGCGCTAGCGAAAGGAGGTTGGTGTAGCGGAGGCAGCGTGTGACATTGTTTCGAGGAGGGATGCTGTGAATCGAAGCATGGCTGTGCTCGTCTGTATCG
>MENB01000023.1:6091-15458 GCA_001768125.1 Armatimonadetes bacterium RBG_19FT_COMBO_69_19 | reverse complement strand
ACTACCGCAGGGAAGAGCCAGACGCCCAAGACGGCCGCGACGATGACCAGGTGCCGCTGGAGCGCGGCCAGGTCCGCCGGATACTTGACGCCGGCGAATGCGACGATCTCGCCGGCGAAGACCACCAGTGCGATCACCGTGCCGGCGAGAGCCCACCCGATGGCGATCCGTGCCGCCCGCTCACCGTCCAGGGCGCCGTCCCACATCGCGGCGATGCCGAGGGCGGCCCAGGGATAGACCGGGAGGACGTAGTTCGGCAGCTTCGTTCCGGCCGCCGTGTAGAAGGCGATCGTGATGCCCGTCCAGAGCAGGACGAGGAGGCTCCCCTCCTCGCGCCACCGGCGCAGATGGTAGGGAACCATGGCCAGCAAGAACGCGGTCCACGGAAAGGCGCCCAGGCCGAACACAGGAGCATAGTACCACCAGGGTCCGGACTGGCCTTCCACGACCCCCACGAAGCGATTCACCGTGTAGTAGCCGATGACCGTCTGGATGAAGGGCCAGCCGTGGCGCGCCCACTCGATCAGATACCAAGGCACGGCGATCGCGGCGTACACGACGATGGGGCCCAGCACGGGGATCGCCCGGCCCGCCGGGACGGTTGAGGCCTCCGGGAGCCGCCGCGCGGCGGCCCGGATCCGGCCGAGCAGTAGGAACGCGGCGGCGATGAGCGCCGGCAGGAGCAGCGCGATCGGACCCTTCGTCATCGTCCCCAATCCCGCCCATACCGCGGCGTAGTAGGCGTGGACGCGCCGCCCGGCTCGGGCCTCGAGGAATGCGTAGAAGGCCAGCAGCATGAACGCGGTCAGCGCACCGTCGAACACGGCCAATCTCGCGTGCGCGAAGAACTGGAACATCGCGGGCAGCACGGCCGCGGCGAGCAGCGCCGCGCGGGCCGTGAACAGCCGCCGGCCCAGGAGGTAGGTAGCGTAGATGCCCGCGAGGCCGAAGACCGCCGACCAGACGCGGGCCGTGAATTCGCTGAAACCGAACAGCCATCCGGTGGCCGCCACGAGCCAGATGTACAGGGGCGGGTGGACGAACCAGGGCGTGCCGTTCACGTGCAGGGTGATCGGATCGCCGGTCTGCAGGATCTCCCGCGCGACCTGCGTGTACTTCGCCTCATCCTGGTCGAAGAGCGTGGCCCGCCCGAGCCCGGTGAAGAAGAGGATCGCCGCCGCGGCGAGGAGCGCCAGCAGGGCCCGGCTCATCGATCCGCCCGCCGCAGGAGCAGCACGGCCGCGCCCGCCAGCACCGCGTCGGGGAGCCAGGCGGCCAGGATCGGATGGACGCGGCCGTTCTGGCCGAGCGTCAGCGTGATCGAGATCATGATGTAGTAGCCGACGAGCACCAGGATCGTCAGCCCCAATCCGACCGAGGGGCCCGAGCGATGCGGGCGCAACCCGAGCGGGACGGCAAGCAGGGCGAACAGGGCCGCGGAGGCCGGAATGGCAAACTTGGACTGCACCTCCACGATGTAGCGCGCCGTGCTCTCCCCGCTCCGCCGCAGCAGGCGGATGTAGGTGCGCAGCTCGCGGATGCTCATCTCGGACGGCTCGCGCTTGGGGATGGCGATCTCCTTCGGCGTGCGGCGCAGGGCGAGCGTGAGCCGTTCGAACGTCGTCGCCACGGTCGTCGGCCCGGTGAACAGGTACATCGTCCCGTTGAAGAACACCCACTCCTGATCCACATAGCGCGCCTGCGGGGCCTCGATCACCCGCTGCAGGCGGCCGCGCTCGAACTGATTGACGACGACCCCTTCCATGACGCCGCGGTCGGCGAGGAACCGGCGGGCGAAGTACACCGACTCGATACCCTCCTGCTGGTCGCGGAACAGGACCTGCTCCTGGACGGGGTTGGCGGGCGCCTCGATGGCGCGGGTGAAGGCCCGGCGGTAGCGCTCCTCCGCCCCCGGCACGAGCACCTCATTGAAGAAGAGCGTCATGGCGCTCACCAGGATGCCCGCGGCGAGGATGGAGACGGCGATCCGGCCGAGGCTGATCCCGCCGGTGCGCATCGCGGTGATCTCCTGCCCGTCGCTGAGCCGCGCGATCGTCATCAGGCTGGCCATCAGCGTCGCCATCGGGAAGCTGAAGGCGAGGAAGTACGGCAGGCGGTACACGAGCAACTCGACGGCCGCGGAGAAGGGCGCCCCTTGCTGCAGGACCAACCGCGCCAGCAGGAACAGGTGGTTGATCAGCAGCAGCAGGCTGAAGACGGCCACCCCGAACAGGAAGAGGTCGCGCAGGTGGCGCCACAGGTAGCGGTCGAGCAGCGGGATCCCCACGGTGCTCACATCTCGAACCGCTCGCCGAGGAAGACGCGGCGCACCTCAGGATCGGCCAGCACCTGCTCGGCGGTTCCTTCGAGCAGCACGCGTCCTTCGTTGATCACGGTGGAGCGGTCGGTAATGGCGAGGGTGTCGCGGACGTTGTGGTCCGTGATCACGATGCCGATGCCCCGCGTGCGCAGATACCGGACGACGTCCTGGATTTCAGAGACGGCGAGCGGGTCCACGCCGGTGAACGGCTCATCGAGCAGCACGTAGGACGGATCCATGGCGAGCACGCGCGCGATCTCCACCCGGCGCCGTTCTCCACCGGAGAGGACGCGGCCCGGCTCCCGGCGGAGATGGGCGAGGCCGAATTCGCCCAGCAGGGCGTTCACCTTCGCGGACCGCTGCGCGGGGGGCGTCCCCTGCGCCTGCAGGACCAGAAGGATGTTCTCCTCCACGGTGAGGCCCCGGAACACGGAGGGGTCCTGGGCCAGGTAGCCGATGCCGCGCCGGGCGCGCTCGTGCACCGCACGCCCCGTGAGCGAGGCGCCATCGAGCGCTACTTCGCCGCTGTCGGGCCGCACCAACCCGACGATCATGTAGAAGGTCGTGGTCTTCCCCGCGCCGTTCGGCCCCAGGAGGCCGACGATCTCTCCGCGCTCCACGCGCAGCGAGACGCCGTTCACCACGGTGCGCTCCCCGTAGCGCTTGACGAGCCCGTTCGCCGAGAGCATGCCGCCGTCCCTCACCGGTCGATCTGCACCGTGATGATCGCGGCGCCGCGCGCCGTAACGCGGCGCCGTCGCAGGTCGATGATGACGGTCTGCGCACGGACCTCATGAGGACCTTGACGCACCACAGCCCCTCCCGAGAACGTGGCGGTGGCCAGACGGCGCTGGAGGAGCAGATGGCTCGCGCGACCGTCGATGTCCTCGTGCACGAGATGCGCGTTGCCCTCGGCGACGACCTGCTCGCTCCGACCGTGCACCTCGACCCGCTCGGCGGTGAGGGTGCCTTCCGGCGTGGTCACCACGGGCGTCCCCGTAGCCAGCAGGTGCTCCTCCGCAAGCCAGGCCGTCATCTCCGCAGCCGTGACGGCCATTGTGGCATCGTCATAGCGCACGCCGCCCGCGGCGCGGAGCACCTGGGCCCGCGTGTCGTAGGTGATCGAGCCGGCCTGGACCGTGAGCGCGCCCCGCCGCACGGAGACGGGCGTCCCGCGCAGCGTCCACACGCCCGTGGCGTCGTCGAGCTCGGCGTAGGTCGCTCCGGTGACGTCGATCGCGGGGGACGGCTGCGCCTGCGCGGCAGCCGGTGATGATGCGACGGCGGCCGCCATGACGATGCTGCTCAGGATCAGGGTCCACGAACCACGCTCCGCCATCAGCAACTCCTACTCGGTGATGCGCACGACGATGTTCCCGGAGAAGCGCGGCTGCGCCAGGGCCGGATCCGTGCGCAGCTCGTCGGCCCGGATAGACATCCCGGACTGTGTGAGGACCACCCCGCCGAAAGCGGCGAGGGCGCCCTCTCCTGCGGCGTAGCGGATACGCGCGGCGCGCAGCGTGCGCCCGTCCGGCGTGCGGGCCGCAACCCCCCCGGTGAGCTCGACATCCTTGCTCGCCACGTTGAAAACGGCGGACGGCGCGGTGAAAGCGAGCTGCGCTTTCCCGCCCCCGTAGAACTCCCCCGTCACCGACGTCATCACGACCCGCTGCCGGAGGCGGTCCACGGCGAGGGTCTGCGCCCGCAGATCCCATACCCGGCGTCCTTCCGGATCGGTCCCGGAGAGTTTGGTCCCCTGGATCTCCAGGAGCGGAGTCTCGGGCGGCTCGGGAGTGGACGCCACCGGTTCCTGCGCGGCCGGCGGAGCGGGTTCGGCCGGCGGCGCGGCCGCGCGGTCCCCCCACCATCTCGCGCCGATCAGCGCTCCAAGGGCGAGCGCGGCGACGAGGGAGGCGAGCCAGATCCCCCGAGTGCGGGTCAGCATCGCGACATCACGCATTGCGCCCCCATCTTATCAGACGGAGCACTTCGTCCGCCGCGCGCGCCGGCGCGCCCGGCGGGCCCAGCCCCTCGGCCACAGCGAGCAGGTCCGCCCGCATCGCCGCGCCGCGGGCGGGATCACGCAGCAATGACGTTACCGCCTCCGCCACGGCGGCGGGCGTCAGGCGATCCTGCAGAAGTTCGGGGACGATCTCGCGCCCGGCGAGGATGTTCGGCAGCGCCGCGTGGCGGACCGTGACGAGGCGGTTGATGATCATCCAGCTCAGGACGGGCAGGCGGTACACGACCACCATCGGCACCCCCAGCACCGCCGCCTCGAGCGTGGCGGTGCCGCTGGCGACCACCAGCACGTCCGCGGCCCGCATCGCGTCATGGATCTCGGAGACGACGCGGACGGGCGGCCGCCGGTTCCGGGTCCGGGGCTCGACCGCCGCGCTGATCTCCCGGGCGGGCACGGGAAGGACGAATGCCGCCTCCGGGATGGTGCGGGCGACGAGTCCGGCGGCGTCCAGGAGGATGGTCAGGTGCGCCCGGATCTCCTGCAGCCGGCTCCCGGGAAGGAGGCCCACCACCGGGCCGCGGTCGGGCAGCTCGAGGCGCCGCCGCGCCTCCGCGGGCGACGCCGCGCGCTGCGGAAGATCGGCTGCGGGATGCCCGACGAGGATCACGTCGGCTCCCGCCGAGGCGTACGCGTCCGCCTCCCGGCGCAGCGTGGCCAGCAGCCGCATCCCCAGAGCCGCCACCTTGCGCGCGCGGTCGCCCTTGCGCACGGACACCATGGGCGGCACGTAGTAGGCGACGGGGACGAGGCCGCGCAGCCGCTCGGCGAGACGGAGATTGAAGGCCGCGAAGTCGACGAGCACCAGGACGTCGGGCCGCGCCTCGCGAACGGCGGCTTCGACGTCGCGGAGGCGGCGGAGGTACGTGCGCAGGCGCAGCAGCGGATCAACGTATCCGATGACGCCCCAGGTCGTGCTGTCCTGAAGGATCCGCACGCCGGAGGAGGCCATGCGCACCCCGCCGATGCCGAGCAGGGTCAACTGCGGATCGGCCCGGCGCAGCGCGGCGGCAAGATCGGCGGCCTGCATATCGCCGCTGATCTCGCCCGCGACCAGGAAGACGGCGGGCGGCACGGATCAGACCGGGACCCGGACGCCCACGATGGCGATGCGGGACCGGTCGGCGAGGGCGAGGCACTCATCCCGATCGAGCAGCAGCGTGGCCCCCGCCTCCACGGCGAGCACGCGGGCGCCGGAGCCGGCCATCACCTCGATCGTCTGCAGTCCCACCACGGGGAGATCGAACCGAGGGTCCTGATCCGGCCGAGCGGCCTTGGCCACGACGGCACCGGCGGCGAACGCCGCGCCCCGGCGGATCGTCTCGTCCGTGCCTTCCGCCGCCTCCACGGCGAGGACGATCCCACGCTTGAGGACCACGGTCTGCCCGAGCTCCAGGGCGGCCGCGGTGCGCGCCAGGCGCATCCCGACCCGCACGTCCTCGCGCTCCTCGTCGGTGGGCACCGAGCGGGTGAGCGCGCCTTCGCTGACGCGCAGGCGCCCGGCGAGGTCCAGGGGACTGACGACGGTGATGCCGGCGCGGGCAAGCAGGTCCACCACGACCTGACGGAATACTTTCTGGTCGCCGCGATCGCCCAACGCCCGGAGGCGCTCCCGGAACGCCACGTCCCCCTCACCGACCAGCCGCGCCCGGGAGACGCGCCCCGCGACAAGCACAGACCGCACCCCTTCGGAGGTGAGCAGGTCGATGATGCGCTGCATCTCGCCGAAACCGGCGCGGTAGGAGGCATCCGCGACCCCCGCCACCGCGGCGCCGTCGCCCTCGATCGTGATCGCCACGACGCGGTGGCCGAGCGACCGGGCGGCCGCAGCGAGCAGCGGGGGAAGACGCCCCTCTCCCGCGATCAGTCCGATGACTTCTCGCCCACCCACCGCACGATACCTCGCTCGTGGCTGCCGCTCCTGATGAAGGCGATCACCTGGGCCACGTAGGGGTCGCTCCCGAGCTCCTCCTCGAGCCGCAGGAGCGCCGTGGAGACGGCGAGACCGGACCGGTACAGCAGGACGAACGCGCGCTTGAGCGCGCGGCGATGCAGCGGCGGGACGTCCGCGCGGCCGAGCCCGACGACATTGAGCGCGTGGGCCCGGGCCGGCGTCCCGGCGACCAGCATGAAGGGCGGCACATCCTGCCGCACCATGCTCACCGCGCCGACCATGCCCAACCGGCCGATGCGCACGAACTGGTGGATGCCGCCGTTCCCGCCCACGTAGGCCTGATCGTCGACCGCGACGTACCCGCCCAACCCCGCGCCGCTCGTGATCGTCACCTGGTTACCGATCCGGCAGTTATGGTCGACACGGACGTATGACATGATGTAGCTGTCGCTGCCGATCTCGGTCATGGTGTCTTCGCCATGCCCCCGGCTCACGGTGGCGTACTCGCCGAAGATGTTGCGGTCCCCGATGCGCACGTAGGACCGTTCCCCCGCGTACGCGCGGTGCTGCGGCCGGCAGCCGATGACGACCCCGGCGCCGATCACGTTCTCCCGCCCCACCGTCACGTCGGATTCGATGACGGCGTGCGACCCGAGGCGGGTCCCTTCCCCCAGACGCACGCGTGGCCCGATCACCGCGAAGGGGCCCACGACCACGCCGCGCTCGAGCTCGGCGGACCGGTCGATGACGGCGGTGGAATGGACCTCCGGCCTATCCACTGGTCTCTCCCATCACGAAGGTGAACGTTCCCTCCGCCGCGACCGTTCCCTCGACCAGGGCGCGCCCGGTCAGGCGGCCCATGCGGCCCTTTATCCACTGCATTTCGGCCTCCAGGGTGAGCAGGTCTCCGGGGCGCACGGGACGCCGGAAGCGCATCTGCTCGATCGCCGCGAAGTACGGGATGCGACCGGTGAACCCCCCCTGGTGTAAGGCGAGACACGCCCCCGCCTGCACGATGGCCTCCACGATCAGCACGCCTGGCATGATGGGCATGCCCGGAAAATGACCCGGGAAGAACCACTCGTCCCCGGTCACCTGCAGGGTGCCGACGACCCGGGATTCCTCCATCGCCGTGATCCGATCCACGAAGAGGAACGGCGGCCGGTGCGGGATGATGCGCATGATGGCCTCGCGGTCGAGCTCCATCGCTACCCCCTGACAATCCTCCGGGCGAGGTCGACGTGCAGCGCGTGCCCGGCCCCCATCGCGATGACATGCGCGCGGAGCGGCCGACCGAGCAGCGCGAGGTCGCCGACCAGGTCCAGGATCTTGTGCCGGGCGGGCTCGTCGGCCATGCGCGGCGGGCTGAGATAGCCGTTGGGTCCCACGCCCAGGGCGTTCTCGGCGGTGGCGCCCCTGGCCAGCCCCTGGGCACGCAGCGCCTCGACCTCCGCGGTGAAGCCCCAGGTACGGGCGGGGGCGACGTCCCGCGCGAAGACGCCCGGGGCAAACGTCACGTCCGCGGTGAGGGCCGCGCCGAGGACCGGATGGCCCAGCGGGACCACGTAAGTGATGCGGAGCGCAGAGGCCGGGAGGGCCAGGATACTGGCACCGCCGGCGGCGACCCACACCGGACCGGAGGGCATGATCGGCTCGATCGCCGCGTCCTGCTCCTCGATCCCCGCATCATCCAGCAGCGCGCAGAACGGCCCCGCGCTGCCGTCGAGGACGGGCACCTCTTCCCCGCGCATGCTCACGGTCAAGTTGCTGACGCCGAGCCCTGCGGCCGCGGCCACGAGATGCTCGACCGTGCGCACCGTGGACGACCCCTGGCCCAGCGTGATGCCCCGCCGCGTGTCCGTCACGGTACTGAGCGTCGCCCGGACCGGGGAGGCATCGGCTCGATCGAGCCGCCGAAAAACGATACCTGAGAATATTGGACCGGGGCCAAGGGTGACCTCAGCGTCCTCGCCGGAATGAATGCCCTGTCCCGACACGGACACCGGACGGCGGATCGTGCGCTGGCGCAGACTCCCGGTCACCCCCGCCGGCGCCCTCCGCGTCTGTCGAGCAGATCGGGGACGCGGGCCAGCGCCGCCTGCAGCTTCAGTTGTTCACGATGCGGCCGGGCCGGCTGGCCGGAGACGACGGCGCCGGGCGGGACGTCGCGCGTGACCAGGGCCTTGGCGAGCACCTGCGCGCCGTCTCCGATCGTGACATGGTCGCGGACGCCGACGTGGCCGGCCAGCACGACGTCCGCGCCCACGACCGCGCTGCCCGCGATGCCGACCTGCGCAACGATGAGGCTGCGCGGTCCGATGGTCACGTTGTGGGCGATCTGCACCAGGTTGTCGATCTTCGACCCCGCGCCGATGCGTGTTTCGCCCATCGTCGCCCGGTCGATCGTCGTATTGGCTCCGATTTCCACGTCGTCTTCGATGACCACCGTCCCGACGTGCGGGATCTTCACATGGGTCGCCCCGTCGCGGACATACCCGAATCCGTCGGCGCCGATTACGACGCCGCTGTGCACGATGACCCGCCGGCCCAGCACGCAGCGCTCGTAGATCGTCACGCGCGGGTAGAGGAGGCTGCGCTCGCCGATGTGCACGCCGGTGCCGATGGCGCACCCGGCCTGCACGACCACCCCGTCGCCGATCACGCTCTCCGGGCCGATCACACAGTGGGGCCCGATGGCCACGCCGCTGCCCAGCACCGCTCCCGGGGCGACCACGGCGGTCGGATGGATGCCCGCCGGCACGGGGGAGGCGGGATGGAGGACGGTGAGCGCCCGCGCGAGGGCGAGGCGGATGTCGGCGGCGCGCAGGAAGGGCAGGCGGGACGACGAGAGTGGCTCGGGCAGCAGCAGCGCGGCGGCACCGCTCGCCTCTGCCCTGGTCAACCCCTCCGGATCTCGCACCATGACCAGGGCTCCGGGCCCCGCCTGGCGCAACTCCGCGACGTGCGAGATCTCGACGTCGGAGCCTGTGCCCGCTTCCGCCCCGATGGCGGCGGCGAGCGCGCTGAGCTTCATCCAGTTCGCCCCCGCTACTTCAGTCGCTCGATAACGTCATCCGTGACGTCGATCCCGCCGAGCCGTGTCGCGTCTTTCACCAGGACGATCCGGAGCCGG
>MENB01000023.1:2989-6064 GCA_001768125.1 Armatimonadetes bacterium RBG_19FT_COMBO_69_19 | reverse complement strand
GCACGGATGCGCTGGTTGAGGCGCTGCTCGAGCTCGCGCTTTAGGTCGGCCAGTTCCTTGAGGTAGCTCTGCCGCCGCGCTTCGAAATCCTCCCGGCCCATCTGCCCGGCCAGCAGCTGCAGATCAGCAGCCATCGCCTTTTCCCGGTCATCGAGCTGGCGCTGGAACGAGAGCGCGGTCACGCTCTCGGTGAGCACACGCTGGGAGTCGACGACCCCCAGCCGTGGCCCGCAGCCAGCGGCGAGCCCGGCAGCCGCGAGGAGGACGACCGCCAGGGTGAGGATCGCCGGGCGGACGATCATCGCTTCAGCTTCCGGATGACGTCCTTGGTGATGTCCACCCCGCCGGCTCCGCCGAGGGCCCGCGTGAGGACGACGTCCAGCTGCTGGGCCTGGGCGATGGTGGCGACCTCGATCTTCACCTCAGCGAGGATGCTCTCTTCGAGCCGCGCCCGCTGCTCCTGGAGGGCGAGGAGCTCCGCCCGGAGCCGCTTCGTCCTCGCGTCGACGTCGCGGGCGAAGGCGCCCTGCTGTCCGCGCAGGGTGGCTTCAGCCGCTTCGACGAGCTCCTTCCGCCGGCGCTCCAGACGCTGCTGAAACGCCCGCTCGCGCTCGGCCGCGGCATGGCTCAGCTCCGTCTGGAGCTCCTGCTCCTTCGCCTCGATGAGCCTCGTGCTCTCGACGTTGAGCGCGTCCTGCTCCGCCTTCAGCCGGGCATTCACCTCGGCTTCGGTCGTCTTCTGAAACGCCACGAACTCCTGCTCGATCTCATCACCCTTGACCTTGATCCGTTCCTCGCGCTCCTGCTGAAGGGCCTGGACCTGGCGGAGCAGCTGGCGGCCCTCCTCCTCTGAGCGCAGGCCGGCGACCTCGGCGCGCAGGCGCAGGTTGAGCAGCGGGTACCGGTATTCCTCCATGATCTCCTGCTCGTCGGCGCGCAACTGCGCCCGCAGCTCGTCCCGCCTGGTCATGATCGTCGTCGCCGCCTCCGCCTCGGCGGCGCGCCGGATCTCTTCGAACCTGGTCTGCTGCTGCTTCTTGAGATCCTCCGCGTAGGCGGCGAGCGTCCGCGTGCGCTCCTCGCGCAGGGTGTTCAGCTCCTGCTCGAACGAGACGCGCATCTTCGCCGCTTCTTCCGTCAGCGCCCGCTGCACGTCGGTCGCCGGCACCGGAGGCGGCGCCGCCGCCACAGCGAGCTCCCCCTCCACCCGGGCGGCACGCGTCTTCAAGGCATTCAGCTCGTTCCAGCGTGGATGGGCCTGCGCCACGACCTCGAGGTTAACCCGGCCCACGCGGGGGGGCGCCGGGGCGATGGTGCCGGACGTCGGCTGCTGGGTCTGGGGAACGGTGACGGCCTCGCGTGGGCGGCATCCTGTGAGGACGCCGGCGGCGAGCGCCGCGGCGAGGATTGGAACGACGACGCGCATCACCGTCCCGTCAGCTGTGCGATGACCGGCTCGGTGAGGTCGGTGCCGCCGTAGAGCACCACGCCGCGGTCCAGGACGATGCTGACCCCGCGGTCTTTCGCCACCTTCTCGACCGCGGTGCGGATGTCTTTATCCAGCCCGCTCAGCAGCTCCTCACGCTTCTCCACGAACTGCTGCTGGAGCTGGCGGTCGAGCTCCTGGCGCTGCACGGCGGTGAGGGTCTTGCTCCGGGACTGGAACTCCCGCTGCTTGGCCTGGAAGAACTCCTGCAGGGCTTTCTCCGACGATGCGCGGCGCGGGTGGCCGTCCAGCGCCTTCTGCATGTCGACGTACCCGATCGAGAACGACTGCCCGACCGCGGGGACGCCCGCCCAGACGACCAGAACCACGACGAGCGCGATGAGCACGGCGCCGCCCGCCGCGAGCCACAGCGGCTTGATCTGTTTGCCTCGGATCTGCATCACGTCCTCCTCCAACCGTTACCATTCTACTTGACGCCGTCAAATCGTCCGGGTTCCCTGGTTCCTGCTTCCCTGATTCCCGCGGCGTTTCCTACAGGTTGCTCACCAGGCGCAGCCACCAGTCTCCCTGCGATGTGCCGACGAGCTCCCCCGAGAGAAACTCGTTGAACCGGTACGTCACCGCGCCCTCGAACGTCTGCGCGCGCAGGACCCAGCTCCCGCGCACCCCGGTGTCGACGCCGACCTGGACCGAGGTCCACAGCATGGTCTCCCGGGCGACCACGGCGTAGGCCGCCCCCACCGTCACGCTCGGGGTGACGAAGGCCTGCGCGCCCAGTTGCCATTCCAGGGACAGCGTGGTCGGCACGAGCCGGAGCTCAAGGAATGCTTCCGTCCGCGGCGTGATCAGGCGGCCGAGATGGCCGACCACCGCCGGGCTGGGGGCCTGGGTGCCAACGTTCAGGTGCGCCTCGATCCGGGCCCGGTACAGGAGGGACTCGGCGACGACGGTGACGTAGGTGGTCTCGCCCACGTCGAGGCCGGCGACCGCCACGACGCGATACTGCCGGGCGGGTGGATAGCCGGAGAGCTCGGCGCGAATCAGCTCCTCCAGGGCCGCGCGGTTCGCCTGCGCGAATGCCACGGGCAGCCCGCGCAGGGGCTCGGCCATCGATGCCACGGCCGGCCCGTGCTGGTCCAGTAACATCGTCGGAATGGAAGACGAGCGGAAGCGCACGCCGATGTTCCGCACGACGCGCGTGTCGGCCGGCAGCACGACGAGCCCGACCTGTGCCCGATCTCCCAGGAGCCGGACCTGGACCGCGGCCGTGAACCCCGGGAGCGACGCTTCCACCACCTCCCGGGCCCGCGCCTCGAGGATCGGTGCGGCCCACTCCAGTGCGCCGACGGGCAGCGCCGCGTAGAGAGTCTGGAGCTCCGGTTCCGCGCGGGCACCCAGCGATCTTCCCACCAGGTCTCGAAGCCGCGGGTGGACGGCGCGGAGATCGGGCGCAAGATCCGCACCGGCGATCAGCGGACCGACCGGCCGCAGGCGGACGGTCACGAGCGAAGTGGTTCCGACCTCCACGGCGGCCGAGCTCACCGCGTATCCTCCCGCGACGCGGCCGACGACGCCCGCGATGGTCTCAGCCAGCCCGGAACCGAGTGCCGTCAACTGGTCCAGCGGCC
>MENB01000023.1:1086-2970 GCA_001768125.1 Armatimonadetes bacterium RBG_19FT_COMBO_69_19 | reverse complement strand
GGCCGCCAGCCGCTCGCGGATCATCACGTGCGGCGGCGGGCCATCGACGGACACCTGGACGTCGACGCGCTGCACCACGGCCTGGCCGGACGCAGGCAGGGCGGCAGCGAGCAGGACCAGGGCGCTCACGAGGGCGGACAGGCGGCCCCGGTACCTCATGGAGCCGCTAGAAGGGGGCCCCGAGAGAGATCCAGGTCTGCTGGCCTTCCGGCCCCCAGGCGAAATCGAGTCGGATCGGCCCGATCGGTGTGGTGATGGCGACGCCGATCCCGTAGCCGACCTTCAGGTCGGTCGTGGTGAGCTGCGTGCTCCCGGCATCGGCGAAGAGGATGGCCTGGGTCTCGCCCAGCTGTTTGATGAGCGTGCCGAGCGAGAAGCGATACTCGAGGTTGACCACCACCAGGTTGTTGCCCCGGTACTTGCCCGAGCTCAGCGACCGTACGGTGCTGGGGCCGCCGAGGAGGAACTGCTCCTGCAGCGGCAGGGTCCCCGCGGCAGACGCGATCAGGGCCCGCCCGACGAACACCGAGCGACCCCAGGCCCGGAACACGCGCTGGTAGTCTACGACGTACTTCGTGAACCCGAAGTCCCCGCCGAGCGCAAGCAGACCGACCTCCGTGTTCAAGGAGATCCGCTGCCCGCGGGTCGGCCGGAAGCGGTCGTCACGGGAGTCGCGGAGCGCGGTCAGGGCGATGCTGACGACCCGCCCGTCGCTGAGCAGCGAGGGGTCGATTACGGGACTGCCCGGGTCTGTCGGATCTAGGGGAAGGGCGGTAATCCCGGTCAGCTCGCTCTTGAACCGCAGCGTACCGGTGGTGACCGGATCGAGCGGGCGGTTCAGGGCGATGAACGACCCGGTGCGCTGCAGCTCGAAGCGCGAGGTAGCCACCCCGGCGGTGTACTCCTGCTCGATCGACGACCGGGCGTACAGACTGAGGTCGAGGCCGGTGCGGTGCCGGTCCAAGAACGGCTCGGTGAAACTAAGCTCGTAGTTGAAGCGCCCGCCTTCCGCCGTGGTCTGCAGGGCCCGCTCGATACGGAACGCCACCGACTGACCCAGCCCCCGCCAGTTGCGGTCGCGGTACTCCACGAAGCCGATCAGCCCCTCGCGCGACGTATACCCCAGGCCGCCGCCGATTTGCGCGGTGCGGGCTTCCGTCACTTCCACGACGATGACCGCGCTGTCCGGCTCCGAGCCGGGCTCGGGGCGGGCGCGGATCGATTCGAAGAGCCCCGTGTCGAACAGCCGCTGGAGATCGCGGTTCAGGGCGCCGACGTTGAAGATCGACCCCCGGCGCGTCTCCGTGATCGCACGCAGGGCGGTGGAGAGCCGGGTCTTGCGCAGACCCGTGAAGCGCAGGGCCTCGACCGTGCCCTCGGCGATGCGCACCCGCAGGCGCGCCTGGTCGGGGCTGGTCTCGACCGGGAGGATCGCCGTGTCGGTCACGCGGGCGAGGACGTAGCCGCGGTCCTCGTACAGCTTCTGCACGGCGCGCGTGCCCTCGCGCATCCGGTTGAGGTTCAGGACGTCCCCGGTGCTGACGCTGAGCGCCCGGCGGATCTCGTCCGCCTCCACGACCGTGTTGCCCTCGATCAGCACCTCTGCGATCACGGGGTTCTCCGTGACGAGGAACACCAGGCGCACGCCGTCCGCTTCGGCCTCCGTCCGGACGGTCACGTCCGCGAAGACGCCGAGCTCATTGACCGCGCGGATGTCCTCGCGGATCTTCTCGTCCGTGAGCGGCTCTCCCACCTTGAGGTGGGTGATCACGGCCAGGATCCGGTCTGAAGGGACATGCGTGTTGCCGCGGACCTCGATCGCGGTCACGCGCGGCTGCGGTTGGACGGGCGGTGTGGCCGGCGGTGTCGCCGGCGGGGGCTGCG
>MENB01000023.1:0-1072 GCA_001768125.1 Armatimonadetes bacterium RBG_19FT_COMBO_69_19 | reverse complement strand
TGCGCGAGGACGGGCCCGGAGACCACGACGCACGCGATGAGACCGACGAGCATGACAGATCGCAGCATGCGAACGATCAAGCGAATCCTCCAGGGAGTCGATGCGGATCCGGACCGGGCGCGGTCCCTAGCGCCCCTGCACCCCACGCAGCGTGCGCTCCGCGGCCAGGACCAGGTCGATAAGATCTCCGGCCGTCAGCGTGATCGGCGGCGTGGACTGCGGCGGCACCTGCACGACCGGCTCGGGGGGCGGCGAGACAGGCGGCGCGCTCGCCGGGACCGCGGGAACGACCTCGCTCCCGGCCGTCACCGGCGCGGACGGGGCCACCGCAGCCCGTCGGGAGGGCCGCACGGGGTGCACCTGGCGGGGCGCGGGCGTCACCGCCGTGACACGCTCCACCGGCGCGGGTGACGCCTCCGGCGGGGCGGGGATCAGACGAAGCAGTGAGCCGACACGAGAGGCCAGGGCGATCACCGGCGCCCCGGCATCCGGCGGCAGCGCCGGGTCCGCGGAAGAGCGCGTCAGGCCGAAGGCGGACGCGGCCACGAGCACCAGGAGCAGCACCGGCACCGCGATGGGGACGCGGGAGGCGGCAATCGGCCGGGGCGTGCCCGCGACCTCGATCGCGTGGTGGACCTCCGCGTCGGCCAGGACGAGGGTCAGGATGCCGCGGGCGAGATTCCCGTCGGCCACCTGACGCTTGGCCCGATCGAGCCAGGTTTCAGCGAATCCGATGCGGGCGACGATCTGGTCGCCCGCGCGCTCGTCCTTCATCGCAGCCTCCTGGAAAGTCCCGCGCCTTTAGTATCCCAGCGACCCGCCGCGGAGGTGCACGTCGTCGAGCACGAGACGCCGGATGCGGCCGATCGCCTGCTTCTGCAACCGGTAGAAGTGCGAGAGACTGATGCGCAGCTCGGCCGCCACGTTCCGCGGCTCGCGCGCCTCCACGTACGTCGCCCGCAGGATGGCCCGCTCCCGCTCGGGCAGCATCTCCAGGGCCTGCCGCATCTGCACCGCCGTGGCCGCGTCCTCGACCCTGCCGCATCTGCACCGCCGTGGCCGCGTCCTCGAC
>MENB01000022.1:16239-19764 GCA_001768125.1 Armatimonadetes bacterium RBG_19FT_COMBO_69_19 | reverse complement strand
GCACCCCGCCCTTCGGCACGCGGAGCACGCCCAGCAGTACCGGCTCGGTTGGCAAGGTCGTGTTCGAAGGTCCGGCGTCCTTCCTCGAAGCCCTGCGCAAGGTCTTGCGGCCGCACGCCGAAGGGACCGGCACTCTGCTCGTCCGGCGCAATGGCGAAGGGGTCCTCACCTACACCGGGCGATCGGCGCTTCGCGTCCTGCGTTTCGCCTACCGGGACCCCGCCCGCTCGCTGCCCCGCGCGGACCGTCTGCGCCAGGCCCTCCACTCGCATCCCCGAAGCCGCCGCCGGGGGTAAAAGGCTCTCTAGGGTCGTCCGAGAGGAGCAGAGCAGATCATGGCCAACAAGCGGTTGTACGTGGGCAACCTCCCGTATGAGGTCAGTGAGCAGGACCTGCGCGGCCTGTTCGAGCCCTTCGGTCCCGTCACCGACGTGCAGCTCATCGCCGGCCGCGGGTTCGGCTTCGTGGAAGTCCCGGAGGACCGCGCAGCGGACGCCATCACCCAGGTGAACGGCACGATGCACTGGGGCCGCGGGCTCGTCGTCAGTGAGGCGCGACCGCGCCAGGAGTCCTTCGGTGCGGGCCGGGGCGGTCCAGGCGGTGGCGGGTTCAAGAAGGACGGCGGCGGTGGGGGCGGTGGCGGTGGACGAGGTGGCCGCGGTGGCGGACGAGGCGGCTACGGTCCGAGCGGCGGCGCCGGCGGTGGACGCCGCGGCGGCGGCCGGCGCGGAGGAAACCGGGAGCGGTTCTGAAGTCTGCCCGCCGCAAGGCTGCGCGCGATTTGACGTGCGCGCGGCGAACTGCTACACTAACGATGTCGTCATAGATGCGTTCTGCGAGGGATGCGATCATGGCATCCCTCGCGGTGTGTCGCGAGCCTTCTTCGGGCGGATTGGTGCTGGCGAGACACGCGCAGATGCCGGCACAATTCGTCGGCCCACGATAACGGGCCAGTCCGGAGTAAGACCGGACGTGAAGGAGGCATTCTCATATGCAGGCAAGCTTGAAGACCGACGGTGACACGCCCTCGTTAACGCGTGGGGTGTCAGCGTTCGGCGACCTGACACTCCGCCCGGAGATCCTCCGGGCGATTCACCGGCTGGGCTGGCAGAGTCCCACCCCGATCCAGGAACGGGTCATCCCGCTGATGATCGCGGGGCAAGACCTCGTCGGACAGGCTCAGACCGGCTCCGGGAAGACCGGGGCATTCGGCATCCCGCTCGTTGAGCACATCGACCCACAGACGCGTGATCTACAGGCCCTGGTGCTGGTTCCCACGCGGGAACTGGCCCTCCAGGTGTCCGATGAAGTCCGCGCCCTGGGGCGAGATCGCGCCATCAGGGTCGCCACGCTCTTCGGCGGTCAGTCCATCGAGCGGCAGTTTGCCGACCTGCGGCGCCATCCGCAGGTCGCGGTGGCGACGCCGGGCCGGCTGCTCGATCACATGCGCCGCCGGACCGTGGTCCTCGGCCGCGTGCGCACGGTCATCCTCGATGAGGCGGACCGGATGCTCGACATGGGCTTCCTGCCCGACGTCACGCTGATCCTGAACGCCCTGCCCGCGCAGCGCCAGACGGCGCTGTTCTCGGCGACGATGCCCGCGGAAGTGCGGACCATCGCCAACCGTCAGATGCAGAACCCGGTCTCGGTGCAGATCGTCGCACCCGCGCCCACGGTCGATACGGTGGAGCAGTTCTACGTTGAAGTCGCAGAGGAAGATAAGGTCAAGGCCCTGCGGCGGCTGCTCCAGGAAGATTCGATCGAGAGCGCGCTGGTGTTCCGGCGCACCCAGCACCGGGCGGACCGTCTGGCGACTACGCTCGGACGGCATCACCGGGTGAGCGTCATCCACGGTGGGATGCGCCAGAGCGCGCGATTGCGGGCGCTGCGCGACTTCGAGGAGCGGCGCACCCCGATCCTCATCGCGACGAACGTCGCCTCGCGGGGGCTCGACCTGCCGGACATCTCGCACGTCATCAACTTCGACGTGCCGGAGGATGTCGACACGTACATCCACCGCGTCGGCCGGACAGCCCGCATGGGCCGCGCCGGAACGGCGATCACGCTCGTCGGGCAGCACGACGTGGAGATCTTCGACCAGCTGCGGCGCAAGCTCGGTCCGGCGTTCAAGCGGCACCCGCTGAACCTCTACGCCTGAGGTGGTAGGATGGCGCTGGGCATGCGCATCGTCTCGCTGCTGCCCAGCGCCACCGAAATCGTCTGCAGCCTCGGTTTGGCAGACGCCCTCGTCGGGATCTCGCACGACTGCGACTACCCTCCGGAGATCCGCTCCCGCCCCGCGCTCAGCCAAGCCATCGTCACGACGGACCTGCCGAGCGGCCTCATCGAGACCCGCATTCGCGACCAGATCCATCGCGGGATGAGCGTCTACCACCTGGACGAGACCGAACTCGCGCGGCTGCGGCCGGACCTCATCCTCACCCAGGAACTCTGTCAGGTCTGCGCCCCGTCGTACACGCTCGTCAAGCAGGCGGCGAAGATCCTGGAGGCGGAGGCGCGCATCGCCTCGCTGGAGCCCACCGGCCTTGCCGGCATCCTCGATAACATCCTGCTCGTCGGCGAGATGACGGGCACGCTCGACCGTGCCCGGGCCGTCGTGGACGATCTGCATCGCCGCATCAAGGCCGTCCGCTCCGCCGTCTCAGGACGCCCGCGGCCGCGCGTCGTGGCGATCGAATGGCTCGATCCCATGTATGTCGGCGGCCACTGGGTGCCGGAGATGGTCGAGATCGCCGGTGGCGAGAACATCTTCGGTAAAACCGGCGAGCCGTCGTTCGTCGTGGAGTGGGACCGCGTGCTCGAAGCGCAACCCGACGTCGTCGTGGTGATGCCCTGCGGCCTCGACATCACGCGAACCCGCCGGGAGATCGGCCTGCTCACAGGACTCCCGGGATGGAAGGATCTCCCGGCCGTGCGCGCAGGTCGCGTCTATCTGACCGATGCGTCAGCGTACTTCAACCGGCCCGGCCCGAGGATCGTGACCGGGCTGGAGATCCTCGCATTCATCCTGCACCCCGGAAGTCTCTCCGCTCGGATCCCCGCTCAAAGCGTCGAGAAGCTATCGTCGGAAGCCTGTGAGCCATCCCGCAAGCCCTGAGCCGCCTTACGGCTCAACCAAGACTGCGACCAATCGGGAGTCGCGAACAATCCCCCATTTGGGCTAAAGAGGCCTGTTCGGTATCAACTCGGTTCGAACCGAGTTGATACCGAATACGAGCGAATGACCCAGACAGGGGATTGCCAAAGGACGGGACATACTCCTGTCAGTCCCGCTCCGCACACGCGGCAGGAACAGGTCGCGGCAGGGCGGATCAATACTCGTCCCAGTTCTTCTTCTCGACCTTCCAATTGCTCGGACCCGACGGTCGCATGGAGATGTGCATCATCGCGCTCGCGCGGGTGGCGCCGTGCCAGTGCCAGGTGTTGGCGGGGATGACGGCGATGTCCCCCGGCCGGATGATGCGGCGCCGCTGCTCCGTGGCCACGATGCCCTCGCCTTCCACG
>MENB01000022.1:15007-16149 GCA_001768125.1 Armatimonadetes bacterium RBG_19FT_COMBO_69_19 | reverse complement strand
TCTTCGGGCCGGACCATGTAGTGGAGGCGCACCGATCCCGAGAAATCCTCGGGCCGCTCGGGTGGCTTCGCCTTGGTGCGATCAGGCCTGAGCACGTCCATCATCGCTCCGCTCCCCGTCCCCGTATCACCTCGTCGACATGCCTACCTATCTTCATCGTAGGGAGGGCGTCCTCCCTAGCGAATACCTCCCGCCGTGAGTTCGCGTCCGGCCCCGCCGCTGCGGGAGGCGTTCACCCGTGCGGAGCGGGCTATCGTCCAGCGTCACCGCACTCCAGAACAGGTCCAGCGGTTCCTGAATTCCTTGCCGTACAACCAGGAGCGGCACGGCGAGACCTTGCGCTCCTTCCGCGAGGTCATCCGCCGGCGCACCGCGCACTGCTTGGAAGCGGCGCTCGCCGCCACGGTGATCCTGGAGCAGCACGGCTTCCCGCCGCTCGTGCTGAGCTTCGAGTCGAAGGACAACCTCGACCACGTCATCTTCGTCTTCCGGCGCGCGGGCCGGTGGGGATCGGTGGCGCGCTCCCGCGACGCCGGGCTGCACGGGCGGCGACCGGTCTTCCGCTCCATCCGCGCGCTGGCCTGGAGCCACTTCGATCCGTACGTGGACTTCACCGGGCGGCTCACCGGCTACCAACTGGTGGACCTGCGCGACATCGGGGATTATGACTGGCGGTTCAACCCGAAGAACATGTGGAAGGTGGAGAAGTTCCTCATCGACATCCCGCATCGCCCGATGCCGAGCTCGGATGACCGCTACCGCCGGCTGCTGGCGCGCTACACGGCCTTCCGGCGGCGGCATCCGACTGCCCCGGTGATCGAGATCTACTCCCGCCGCGAGCGCTGGCTGCCGCTCCCGTGGCCCCATGCCGGAGCTCCCTGACGTCGAGACGATCGCCCGGATGCTGCGGCGCAGGTTGCGCGGCCGCCGCATCGGGGGCGTGGAGCTCCTCACCCCGTCCACCATCCGCCATCCGGATCCGGCCACATTCATCCGGCTCATCCGAGGCCGGAGGGTCCTCGACGTGCACCGGCGCGGCAAGTACCTCCTGATCCGGCTCGATCGGGATCTCACGCTGGCCGTTCATCTGCGCATGACCGGTGACTTCCAGCTGACGTCTCGCCGGGCGCCGCTGCGTCCCC
>MENB01000022.1:13291-14952 GCA_001768125.1 Armatimonadetes bacterium RBG_19FT_COMBO_69_19 | reverse complement strand
GCGGTTCGGTCACATGGACCTGCTCACCCCGCGCCAGCTCGAAGGCTTGCGGGGGCTGGCGAAGCTGGGCGTGGAGCCGCTCGGTCCTGAGTTCACGCTCGAGCGCCTCCGGGAGATCGTCCGGGCCCATCGCATCGGCGTCAAGGCGCTGCTGCTGCGCCAGGACCTCATCGCCGGCATCGGCAACCTCTACGCGGACGAGATCCTCTGGCAATCGCGCCTCCACCCCGCGCGATCGACCGAGACGCTGGGCGACCGCCAGATCGCCGCCCTCCACGACCGCATCCGCACCGTGCTCGACCGCGCCGTGCGCCATCTGTCGCGCTCCGAACGCCCGGTGGGCATCTTCCTCGACGCGCGCGAACAGGACGGACGCTGCCCGCGCTGCAAGCGTCCCCTGCGCGTGGAGCGGATCGCCGGCCGGACCACCTACTACTGCCCCCGCTGCCAGCACTAGGCTCAACCCGCCGTCACCCGCTCCCGTCTACATGCGCTGGAACAGGGGAACAGCGTGAACGGAATCCAACAGAGGACGGGTGGGCGATGCGATCACTGGCGGTTCTCGTCTCGTTGCTGTGCCTCACAGCGGTGGTGGTGCCGGCTACGGGGGCGGCCCCTGCGGTCCCGCGCGAGTTCGCGGGCGTGTATGCCGAGCTCGACGCACAGCTGACACGGTTCGACGCCGCCCTCCGCTCCCGGTGGGACGGGACGAAGGCGCCGGTGATCTTCAGCGGCGAGCTCCTCGCCGCCAACGGCCACGTCGGGACGGGGCTGATCCAGCCCGGCCGGGACCGCGCGGTCGCCGCGTCGCTCGACGCCTTCCAGCAGCTCGGCATCCAGGCCGCCACGGTCCAGATCAGCTTCCCCATGCTGTACCGCCCCTTCTACACGAGCGACGAGGAGTATGCCGCGTACCTCAACGCGTACCGCAAGGTGGCGAGCGACGTCCGCTCGCGCGGCATGAAACTCATCGTCAAGACCCAGGCCATCTTCAGCAAGGGTGGCTGGACGAGCTGGGACGTGGCCTCGTTCTACAAGCGGCTCACCCTGGACGAATACATCCGCGGGCGCACCGAGGTCGCGCTCGTCATCGCGCGCGAACTCCGTCCTGATTACCTGTCCGTGGTCATGGAGCCGGACACCGAGGCCGACCAGACGGGCCTCCCGATGAACTCCACGGCGAACAGCGTCCGCGTCGTCACCTCCCTCCTCACGGGATTGCGCAGCGCCGGCATCTCCGGCGTGCGGGTCGGCGCCGGGGTGGGCACGTGGCACCGGGAGTACGAGGCCTTCACGCGGGCCTTCGCGCGCACGGGCGTAGACTTCATCGACCTCCACGTCTACCCGGTGAACCGCGACTACCTTGACCGTGCCGTGACGATGTCCCGGATCGCGAAGGCCGCCGGTAAGGCCGTGACGATGACGGAGGCCTGGCTCTACAAGGCGGGGAACGCGGAGCTCTCCAAAGGGTTCACCGCGGAGGACGTCTTCGGGCGCGATGCGCTGGCGTTCTGGGAACCGCTCGACCGGAAGTTCCTGGAGGTCATGGTGGCCTTCGCGCACGCCGAGCGATTGGTCTTCTTCTCTCCGTATTGGACGAAGTACTTCCATGCCTACGTGGACTACGAGCGGGCGAAGGGCCTCGCATTGAAAGACCTCAT
>MENB01000022.1:12876-13266 GCA_001768125.1 Armatimonadetes bacterium RBG_19FT_COMBO_69_19 | reverse complement strand
GAGGCCATCGTCGCGGGCCGCTTCACCGAGACGGGCCTGACGTACAGGTCGCTGATCACGTCCACCGCAGCCGCGGCGCCTGCCACACCGGACCGATCGGCGCGGGTGGCGGACGTGTCACCGGCGTACCGCGTGCTCGTCGAGAACGGCGGGCGCGTGGCCTGGTCGCACGCGCGCAACCTCATCGCCTTTGACCGCACCGCCGCGGGACGGACGTACGACATCTACACGATCCGGCCGGACGGATCAGGGGAACGCTGCCTCACCTGCGGCCAGCGCGCCCTGCCCCGTTCGCATCGGGGCAACCCGGCCTGGCATCCCTCGGGAAACTACCTGGTGTTCCAGGTCCACGATCCCGCCCTCCAGCCCGGCGACACGCCACAGGAGCGC
>MENB01000022.1:12707-12836 GCA_001768125.1 Armatimonadetes bacterium RBG_19FT_COMBO_69_19 | reverse complement strand
GGATCATGAGCGCGGACGGCGCGCGCGTGTGGAAGATGACGTCCGTCGCATCGCGCGAGGGTGTGCTGCACCCGTTCTTCTCGCACGACGGACGGAAGCTGCTCTGGAGCGAGGTGATCGACCCCTCGG
>MENB01000022.1:12336-12653 GCA_001768125.1 Armatimonadetes bacterium RBG_19FT_COMBO_69_19 | reverse complement strand
CCTGTCCAACATCCGGACGCTGCGACCGGGAAACCTCCAACTGTATGAGACACACGGCTTCTCCCCCGACGACCGGCGCATCCTGTTCTCCGCGGCGCCGCGGAACGGCGATTACTTCGACCTCGAGATCTACATGTACGAGCCGGCGACCGGCGCGCTGGTCCGCGTGACCCAGAACCGGGAGTGGGACGAGCACGCCCACTTCACCCCGGACGGACGCGCGATCGTCTGGGCCAGCAGCGAGGGCATCGCGATGCGCAAGGATCCGCGCGACCTGCGCTTGGACTACTGGATCGTGCAGACAGACGGCGGAGGGA
>MENB01000022.1:2563-12281 GCA_001768125.1 Armatimonadetes bacterium RBG_19FT_COMBO_69_19 | reverse complement strand
GGACTTCGAGTTCGGACCCGACGGGAAGACGATCGTGGCGAAGATCGGCGCGGCGGGCCGCGGGGAGAGCGTCGCCCTCATCCGGCTCTTCGAGTAACCCGCCCGGCCTTGCGTTCCGGACCGGAGCATGCTATAGTACCGGGCAATCTCGCAGTGACGGGGAACGTAGGAGGAGATCCTGCGCGAGCGAGCGCCGCCCACCGGGTGCAAGGCGGCGCCGCAGAAGGCCTCCGAACCCACCCCTGAGCGGGCCGCGAACAGCGGCCGGCGCCCCCGTTACCGGGCATAGAGAGCAACCCACCCGGGCGTGATGCCCAGGAGGGCCCGCGGATCGCGACGCGAGTTCGTGGGCCGGGTTGAATCGAGGTGGTACCGCGGAAGCCCCTTCCGCCCTTGAGGCGAGGGGGCGTTTTCATTTCCGCGGAGGTGGACGGCCGTGAGCATCACCGGGGTGATCGGCTTCGTGGGCGCGGGGAACATGGCCGGCGCGCTCGTGCGCGGCATGCTGGGCAATCAGGTCGCCGCGCCGGCGCAGATCTGGGCGACCAACCGGAGCAGCGACGAGCGCCTCGGGGGGCTGCGCGACCGTTACGGGATCACCGTGACGCGCAGCAAGAGCGACCTGGCGGCCGCGTCGTCGATCCTCGTTCTGGCCGTGAAGCCCAAGGACATGGCCGGGGTCCTGCGCGAGCTCGCCCCTCTGGTGCGGGCCGACCATCTCGTCATCTCTGTGGCCGCCGGCATCCCACTACGCTCCATCGAGAGCGCCCTGTCCGGTGTGCCCGTCATCCGGGCGATGCCGAACACGTCCGCGGCCGTCCAGGAATCCGCGACGGCGCTCGCCGCGGGCATGCGCGCCGATGCCGTCCACCTTGCCGCGGCGGAGACCATCTTCCGGGCGGTCGGCGACGTCATGGCGGTTGATGAAGACCTGCTCGACGTGGTGACGGGTCTCTCCGGGAGCGGCCCCGCCTACGTGTACCGGCTCATCGAAGCGATGATCCACGCCGGGACGGATCTCGGGCTGGACGCACTGCTCGCGCGGCGGCTGGCCGTGCAGACGCTCATCGGAGCGGCCCGGATGCTGGAAACGTCCAGTGAGGACCCGGGCGCCCTCCGGGAGCGGGTGACGTCGCCGGGCGGCACGACGATGGCCGCCCTGCGCGCGCTGGAGGACGGTGGGTTCGCCATGGCGATCCGCGAGGCGATCGGCCGGGCGGCCGACCGGGCGCGTGAGATGGCGGATGAATTCGCCGGCGGCGAGCCCGCTAAGCGGCTGGCCGCCGAGCGCTGATCGTTGCGCTGAACACCACGCCGCGAGGCACGGACGTCGAGGCCAGCGTTTCGACCTCAACGAACCCCGCGTCGCGGATGAACTGCAGATAGGTGGAGATGTCTTCCGCACCCGCGACGCAGCCCGCCCAGGCTCCGGCCATCTCCCGGATCACCTGCGGCAGCGGACCGTTACTCACCATGTCGGCGACGACGAGGCGGCCGCCGGGCTTGAGCACGCGGTAGGCCTCGCGGAACGCGATCGCCTTGTCCGGCAGCAGGTTGATCACGCAGTTGCTGATCACCACGTCGGCGGTGCCATCCGGCAGGGGCATGCGCTCGATGTCCCCCAGGAGGAATTCCACGTTGCCCGCGCCGTTCCGGGCGGCGTTCTCGCGCGCCTTCTGAATCATCTCGCGGGTCATGTCCACGCCGATCGCCCGGCCGGAGGTTCCGGCCTGCTTCGCCGCGAGGATGGTCTCGCGGCCGGCGCCCGACCCCAGATCGACGACGGTCTCCCCGGGCCGGACCTGCGCGTACTCCAGCGGGGTCCCGCACCCGAGCGACGGGCCAAAGACCCCCTCGAGCGGCTCCGCGGTCGGGGCGTCGCCGCAACAGGCTTCCGCGATCGCGGGATCCGCACAGCAGCCCCCGCCGGCCGCCCGCCGGGCATAGTGTTCGCGCACCTGGGTCTTGATCTCATCGGGGCGAATCATCGCCGTCCTCCTTGGGATCCGCGCGGTAGCCGCAGCAGCATCGCCTGCGCGGTTTCGCACTGCACGTCCTGGAACTCCCTCGACGCCTGGACCGAGCGTGGGACGTCACCGCGGGAGACGGGGGTGAATCCGAGGCGGCGGAAATAGTCGGCGGCGGTGGTCGTGAGCAGGAAGACGTCGGGCACTCCCCTCCCCCGCAGGTCGTCGAGCAGCCCCCGGACGAGCCCGGCGGCCAGCCCCCGGTTCCGGTACCCGGGATCCACGACCACGGACCGCAGCAGCGCGGCGCGGTCGTACGTCTCGAGCCCTGCGCTGGCCACGACGCGACCGGTGTCGTCGGCCACGCGGAATCCGCTCAGCTGCTCCGCTACCCCGGCGGTCGGAAGGTGGCTCTCCCGCAGCAACCGCTCGATCGCCTCCAGATCCGATCGCTCCGCCGTTCGTATCCGGATCATCGTCTCACCTCAAACCGTCCTCGCCAGGTCCTGGAGCACGCGCTTGAGCGCGTCGCGGCGGAGGGCGTAGTACGCCCACGTGCCGCGCCGTGCGACGTCAACCAGCCCGGCTTCGCGGAGGATCTTGAGGTGATGGGAAACGGTCGGCTGACCCAGGTCGAAGGCCTGCTGCAACTCACACACACACAGCGCCTCGTGCGCCGCGAGCAGCTTGACCATCTTCAAGCGCGTCTCGTCGCCGAGCGCGCCGAGGGTCGAGACGGCACGAGCGATCGTCACCTCGTCGAAGGTGGTGCCGGCGACGGTCGTCAGGCACGCGTCGTCGCAGCATCGGCGATGCAGGGTTTCCACCATAGCCAGAGGCTACCCTATATATCGAAGATTGTCAATATAGTTCCTGCGCCAGCATACACAACTGCCCGGACGCGGCGAGCCACCGCCGCTCCCGGGCAGCAGGATGACCGAACGCTAAACTTGCCCGCTGTCCTCCGTTCCGCCCGGCGTCTCGCCGCGCTGCATGCGCTCGCGTCCACGATCGTACGCATCGCGCACCCGGCGGGATCCCTCGTCGTACGCGCTCCGCCCGCGGCGGGCGATGTCATCCGCCGTCTCACGCACCGTCTCGCGGACACGCCCCCCGAGATCCCCAGCGCCGCTGCGAATACGGTCACCCATCTCATCCGCGCGCGTCCTGATGCGCTGACGGGTCTCCTGCCCCGACAGCGGGGCCAGCAGCATCCCCACCCCGATCCCGACCAGCGCCCCGACGATCATCCCGGCCACGAACTCTCCACCACGGTCCGCCATCTCTATCCCTCCTCACCCGGCGATTTCCATTATACCCGGCTGCACATCGGGCAGCGCATGGGAGTCCCGCCCCATTTACCTCGGCGGTGGCGGAGCCAAAGGGGAGGGGAAGAAGCGCTGACCCCGGCGTCGAACATCACCGGCAACCCCTCACCCCGCGGAGGTTGGTCATGGCCGGTGAACGGCTCGCTCCTGCGCTCTCGCGCTACCTGGAGGAACTCGTCCCGCCGCGCCCGGACGAACTGGCGGCGATGGAAGCGTATGGCCGTGAGGCGCGCTTCCCCATCGTCGGTCCCGCGGCCGGACAGTTCTGCTACCTCGTGGCCCGGATGATCGGCGCCCGCCGCGTCTTCGAGATGGGCTCAGGGTACGGCTACTCGACGGCGTGGTTCGCGCGGGCGGTCAAAGAGAATGGCGGCGGCCGTGTGTTCCATGTTGTCTGGGACGAAGACCTGTCCCAGCGCGCCCAACAGCACCTTCGCGCACTGGGACTGCATGACGTGATCGAATACCGCGTGGGCGAAGCGGTACAGACCCTGCGGGAGACCCCGGGCGAGTTCGACCTCATCTTCAACGACATCGACAAGCAGGCGTACCCATCGTCCCTGCCCGTCGTGGCGGAGAAGCTGCGCCCGGGCGGCGTGCTCATCGTGGACAACATGCTCTGGCAGGGCCGGATCTTCGACGGGAACGACCGGTCGGCGACGACCGAGGGCGTGCGGGAGCTGACGCGGCTGCTCGTAACAGACCCCAACTGGAAGACTTCACTGGTTCCAATCCGCGATGGGCTGCTGATCGCCTACCGTGAGTCTCGCTAAGCCCACGGTTGCGCCGCAGCTATCGGCGTCGCATCCTTGGGTCCATCAGATCGCGCAGGCCATCCCCAAGCAGATTGAACCCGGTCACGGCCAGCAGGATCGCCAGCGCGGGAATGGTCGGGACCCACCACTGTGTGGTGATGTAGTCCCGCCCCTCGCTGACCATCACGCCCCATTCCGGGGTGGGTGGCTGGGCGCCGAACCCGATGAAGCTGAGGCCGGCGGCGATCAGGATGGCCTCCCCCATGTTGAACGAGGCCTGGACGATCAGCGGGGAGAGCGCATTCGGCAGGACGTGGCGGACGATGATGCGCACATCGGTCAAGCCCATCGCCCGCGCCGCCTCCACGAACTCCAGACGGCGCAGCACCAACGTCTGGGCGCGGCTGAGACGCGCGTACACCGGCCAGGTCACGATGGCGATCGCCACCATGGTGTTGGTGAGGCTCGGCCCGAGGGCCGCGGCGATGGCCATCGCCAGGATGAGCGAAGGAAACGCGAAGAAGACGTCCGTGATCCGCATCATCACGTTGTCCAGGCGCCCGCCGACGAATCCCGCCGTGATGCCGACCGCCGTGCCCACCACGCCGCCCAGGACGACGACCACCAGGCCGATGATCAGGGACAGTCTCGCCCCGTACAGGATACGGCTGAGGATGTCCCGCCCCAGCTGATCCAGCCCCAGCGGGAACGCGCGACTCGGCGGATCGAGGCGGTGCTCGAGGAACTGTGTCACCGGCGCGTGAGGTGCGAGGATGGGGGCGGCAACGGCGAGCAGCGCGTACACGATGACGACCCCGGCGCCCGCGGCGGCCAGCGGGCTGCGGCGCGCCGCGCGGACGATGTCCCTCCCCCGCCCGCGGCGGGCCCGCTTCAGGGGCAGCCTATCCGTAGCGGACGCGGGGGTCGAGGCGGGCATAGATGAGATCCACGAGGAGATTCACGACGGTGTACAGGAGCGCCACGACCAGGGTCACCCCCATCACGGCCGGAAAATCGAGGCTGACCGCCGATGCCGTGGCGTACCGGCCGAGCCCCGGCCAGGCGAAGATCGTCTCGGTGAGGACCGCGCCGGAGAGCAGGCTGCCGAACGAGATCCCGATGATGGTCATCGTCGGGATCATCGCGTTCTTCAGCGCGTGCAACACGATGACACGGCGCTCCTGGAGCCCCTTCGCCCGGGCCGTGCGCACGTAGTCCTGGTAGAGCACCTCCAGCATCGCCGACCGCGTCATGCGGGCGATCACCGCGGTGGAGAACAACCCGAGCGTCAGCGCGGGCAGGGCGAGGTGCCCCAGCGCGTTGCGCAGCGCCGCGCCGTCGCGCGCGAGCGCGGCGTCGACGACCAGCAGCCCCGAGCGCACCTGCGGCGGGCTCAGCACGATGTCGAACCGGCCGGGTCCGGGGAACCATTGCAGGCGGTAGTAGAAGATGCCGAGCAGCACGAGGCCCAGCCAGAAGACCGGCAGCGAGGCCCCCGCAAGCGCGCCGAGGCGCGAGAGGTGATCGAAGATACGGTCTTTGTACACCGCGGAGAGGATCCCCGCCGGGATGCCGAGCAGCAGGGCGACGAGCCAGGCTGCGCCGCCGAGCTCGACCGTGGCGGGCATAAACTCGCCGAGATCGTCGGCCACGGGCCGGCGCGTGCGGATGCTAACCCCGAGATCCCCGCGCGCCAGCCGGCCGAGGTACGTGACAAACTGGATCGGGACGGGGCGGTCCAGACCGTACGCCTTCCGGTAGGCCTCGATCTGGTCGTCCCGCGCGTGCTCGCCCAGCGCGACGAGGACCGGATCCGCCGGCACGACGTGGGCGATGAAAAAGGTCAGGACGGATACCCCCAGGAGCACGAGGCCCATGGAGGCGATCCGTCCCAGGATGTAGCGGCTCACATCGTTACTTGCTGACCGTCTTGAACTCCGCGAACGCCATCGGGTTCCACACGAAGCCCTGCACGCTCTTCCGCAGCGCGAAGCGCGTCGTCGGTTGATACAGGATGACGTAGGGACCCTGGTGCAGGATGCGGTCGGTCAGCTCCTTGTAGAGGGCCTTTCGCTTCGCCGGATCCGGCTCGAGTGCCGCCTGCTTGGCCAGCTTCGCCGCCGTGGCATCCTCGTACTGGTTGCGCCACGCGATCGACTTCGCGGCGTAGTCCGTGAAGGGTGTCACGTTGCCGTCGGGATCCGGGAAGTCCGGGCCCCACAGGATCATCACCAGCTGCCCCTTCTGTGCGCGGTAGATGTTGAGCAGCTGCGCCTGCGCCGTCTCCTTGATCGTCACCTTGATCCCGCTCTTGGCTAGGTCGCTCTGGATCTTCGCCGCAACGTCCGCCCACCTCACGCCTCCGGGGGCAGGCCCGGTGGGCACGAGCAGCTCCGTTGAGAAGCCGTTGGGCAGACCCGCTTCCGCGAGCAGAGCCTTGGCCCTGGCCACGTTGGCCTGGAACGGCGCCGAGGCGTTGAACCCGAAGAGTCCCTCGGGGATGATCGTCTGTACCTTCCGCGCTTCCCCGCGCAGCAGGCTGCGCACGATCCCGTCGTAGTCGATGCTCCAGCGAATCGCTTCCCGCACCTGGACCTTGTCCAGCGGCGCGTGCTTGGCGTTCATCCCGACGTAGACGAGCTGGAGGAGCCGGCCCTTCTGGACCTTGACGTCCGCCTTGCCCGTCAGCTCGCGCGCCTGCTCGGGCGTGAGGTTGGCGGCGATGTCCGCGTCGCCCGACTCCACCATGAACTTCTGGGTGCTCGACTCCGGCACGTGCTGGATGACGACCCGGCTGACTTTCGGCTTCGCGCCCCAGTAGTTGGCGTTGGCCGCGAGCACGGCGCGGGACTCCGAATCCCAGCGCTCCAGGACGTAGGGCCCGGTGCCGGCGGAATGGTTGCGCAGCCACGCCTCGCCGCGGTCCCCGCCGGTCGCGTGGGCCATGGCCTCATCGGGATCCACGACGGCGCCCACGGTGAAGGTCAGCACGGAGAGGAACGCCTGCGGGCTCGCGGTCTTCGGCAGGGTGACCTCGACCGTCCGGTCGTTCAGGGCTTTGGTGTCCCCCTCCTTGAGCCCGGCGACATCCTTGAACAGGAAGGCGGGCGACTTGTTCAGCCCGATGACGCGGTCGAAGGAGAAGGCGACGGCCTTCGCGGTGAGCGGACGGCCGGTGCTGAACTTGACGCCCTGGCGCAGCGTGAAGGTGACTTTCCACGTGCTGCCGGCATCGGTGATCTTCCACGACTGCGCCAGCCGTGGCTTGAGCGTCGTGAGATCCTCACCTTCGAACGCGACCAGCGTGTCGTAGGCGTTCTGGGCCACGAGGATCCCGCTGAACTCGTACGCCACCGCGGGATCGAGTGAGATCATGTCGCTGATGTCCGCGACGTATACCAGGGTGTCGCGGGCGGGCGCGGCGAACGTGGGGCCGGTCGCCGGCGCGACGAGGAGACTGAGCAAGACGAGGATTGCGGGCACAAGCATGCGCACGTGATCGCCTCCCTTAAGACGCCCGGGTGATTGGACACTAGTTTGGACGTTGTCGGGGGAACCCCTCTAACGGCGGAGGGCGGGGAGCCTCTCCAGGTACCGGCAGAGAGGGGGGTGGCAATACCGACAGGGAAAACCGCGCACGCTATAGAACCCGGTCGCGCGTCGGCAGAGTCCTTCGAGGGGGACATCCAAGTAGGACACCCATCTCTTGGGGGGTCGTGCCTTCCTGTGCGGGCTCCCCCCCTCGAAGCGCGAGGGACGCTTGGGGTCGTTTGAGCAGGCCACTTCAAGAGAAACGGAGGGAGGCCGACATGAGCTGGGCACTTCGTTGGCGCAGGAGGTTCGCTCCGTTACGGATCGTCGTCCTGTTGCTGTTGCTCATCGCGCTTCTTACGGGTTCCGGGGGCGGGGTAGGCTCGTCTGCCTCCGCGGGTGCGGCCAAGACCGTGACGCTCGCGGTCCTGCACTTCAGCGTGATCAAGGGAACGACCTGGTCGGGCGCCCACCACCGCGCCGCCCAGCGGATCGCTCAGAAGTATCCGAACGTGAAATACGTCTACCGGGAGGAGGTCGGACCGGACCTCACGATCCCCTACGCCGAAGAACTCATCCGTCAGGGCGCCAACATCGTCGTGGGGAACGCGGAGTTCATGGGACTCCCCCTTAAGGACATCGCGGACAAGTATCCGAACGTGTACTTCGCCTCGGTGGTCGCCAGCGACGTCACGACGAAGCGGAACTTCATCCGATTCTTCCCGCGGCAGTACCAGGCCCTCTACCTCGAGGGGCTCATCGCGGGCGCGTTGACCCGCACCGGGAACATCGGCATCGTCTCCGCCTTCCCCAACATCCAGGTCCTGCGCCGCACAGCCGGCTTCTACCTGGGGGTGCAGGATGCGGCCAAGACCCTCGGCAAGCGCGTCAACGTGTACGTGAAGTACGTGGGGGATTGGTACAAGCCTGCAGAGGAGCGCGAGTTCGCCACGACCCTGGTCAGCCAGTACAAGGTGGACGTCATCACGCAGCAGACCGACTCCGGCTCCCCACTGGACGTGGCTCAGGAGCGCAAGATCTGGTTCGTGGGCAAGGACATGGACGTGGTCGGCTTCTACGGCTGGTCCAGCACCGACACGGTCGGCGTCTCCTTCGACACGCGCTGGGAGGTCCTCTACGACCGCATGGTCAAGGACTTCGTGGCCGGCAACCAGAACCCGCGCACCCTGCTCTACCTCGGCATGAAGGACACCATGACCCTGGCGGACGGCACGGTGGAGCCTGCCGTGGACATCATGAACAACATGAAGGTGGGGGCGGACGCGATCAGCCCCAAGGCCCGGCCGCTCATCCCCGCCTCGATCCTGAAGCTCGTGACCCAGCGACGCGCGCAGATGTTGAAGGGTCAGTGGGATCCGTTCTTCGAGCACGCCTTCGTCAGCAACGGTACCGGGCTGGCGCTCAAGGACACCCCGATCCCGCCGAAGGGGACGGTGGTGAAGAAGGCCCGGGAGATGCCGTCCGACACGTGGCTGCTGGGGAAGTTCAACTTCGACCTCCAGGGGATGACCATCCTCAAGTGATGTCGCGCCGGCGGCCTGTGGCCCCGGCGCCGCTTCCTCTTCCCTGAAGGGGTGTAAGGCTTCTCCGCCCGCGAGAAAAGTGGCGGGCGGAGAAGCCCGTTGAGGTACACCGACGTGCCGACGACGTTGGAATCCGTCCTCGCCGCCCGAAGCATCACGAAGCGCTTCCCCGGGGTGCTCGCCCTCGACCACGTGGACCTCGAAGTCCAGGCGGGCGAGATCCACGCGGTCCTGGGCCAGAACGGCGCCGGCAAAACCACCCTGATGAACATCCTGTTCGGCCTGGTGCAGCCCGACGAGGGCGCCCTGTACCTTCGGGAGCAGCGGGTCCACTTCCGATCCCCCCATGACGCCCTCGCGCAGGGGATCGGCATGGTCCACCAAACCCGAAGACTCGTGTCCGCTCACACGGTGCTGGAGAACATCGTGCTCGGGCACCCCCGCGTGCGCGGTCTGCTCAACCTGCGGGGCGCGCGCGCCGAGGTGCAGGCGCTGTGCAACCGGTACGGCTTCGCCGTGGACCTCGGCGCCAAGGTGTGGCAACTGCCCGAAGGCGAACGGCAGTGGGTGGAGATCCTCAAGGCGCTCTACCG
>MENB01000022.1:2421-2557 GCA_001768125.1 Armatimonadetes bacterium RBG_19FT_COMBO_69_19 | reverse complement strand
GAGGATCCTGATCCTGGACGAGCCCACCACCGCGCTCACGCCGCCCGAAGTGAAGACGCTCATGGCAGGCCTAGAGACGTTGGTCCGCGATCAGGGCGTCACCGTCCTCCTCGTCACCCACAAGCTCCCCATCGTC
>MENB01000022.1:2018-2407 GCA_001768125.1 Armatimonadetes bacterium RBG_19FT_COMBO_69_19 | reverse complement strand
CAGGGTGACGGTCCTCCGGTCGGGGAGCGTCGTGGCACGCCTCCGGACCGCGGAGGCCACCGAGGAGGCCCTGGTCCATCACATGATCGGCCGTGACCTCGCCTTCCGGGCGGCGGACCGCTCCGCCGAAGCGGGGCGCGCGCTGCTGCAGGTGGAACACCTCTCCGCCCTCAACGACAAGGGCCTACCCGCCCTGCGCGGCCTCTCCTTCTCCCTCCGCGAGGGTGAGATCCTGGGCGTGGCGGGCGTCACCGGAAATGGCCAGGAGGAGCTCGCCCAGGTCCTGGCCGGCCTGCGCCTTGCGGCCTCCGGTTGGGTCCGCTTCGATGGCCGCGACGTGACCCGACTGTCGCCCCTTGAGCGATGGCGGATGGGGGTCGGCTACATCC
>MENB01000022.1:0-2000 GCA_001768125.1 Armatimonadetes bacterium RBG_19FT_COMBO_69_19 | reverse complement strand
TGGCTTCCATCGCCGCCTTCTCTCTGGTGGAGAACACCGCGCTGAACTACCATTTTGACCCGGCGTTCACCCGGCGCGGCCTGCTCGACGACGCGGGCCTGGATCAGCTCACCCGGCGCATCCTCACCGCCTTTGACGTGAAGGCTCCCCACCAGTACGCTCGGGCACAGCACCTGTCGGGAGGCAACCTGCAGAAGCTTATCCTGGGCCGCGTGCTGTCCCGCAAACCCCGGCTCCTCATCGCGCACCTCCCCACCCAAGGCCTGGACGTGGAGGCCGCCGCGTTCGTCCGCGCCACCCTCCTGGACGCCAGGGCGGAGGGGGCGGCGGTCCTGCTCATCTCCGAGGACCTGGACGAGATCCTGTCCCTGAGCGACTGGGTGGCACCCATCTACGAAGGTCGATTCGGCGCTGTGCTCCCCCGCGGAGAGGCCGACGCCGAGACCGTCGGCGCCATGATGGCAGGGTTGCTCCGGTGAGACTGGGTCACTACGAGCTCACCCTGGAGCCACGGCTAGGGCTCCCGGCGATCTACACCGCCCTGACGGCGGTCGCGGCCATCGTGCTGGCCCTCGCGCTCTCCAGCGTGCTCTTCCTCTCCGCCGAGACCGACCTCTTCTCGGCATATCGGATCGTGTTCTCGTACGCCTTCTTCAACCCCCACGGCATCCTGGCCACCGTCCATCGCTCCATCTATCTCCTGTTCTGTACCTACGCCTTCCTCGTGCCGCTGCGCGCCGGCCTCTGGAACATCGGCGTGCCGGGCCAGGTCTATGCCGGGGGATTGGCGGCGTTCGCGGTCCCCTTCGTTCTCCGCACGTACGAGACCCAGACGACCCTGCCGCCGGGAGTTCTCATCCTGCTCATGGTCGCCTCGGCTGCCGCAGCGGGCGGGGTGGTCGGCGGCTTCGCCGGCATCCTCCGCGCCAGGCTCCAGGTGAACGAGATCCTCGTCACGATGATGCTGAACTCGATTCTCTTCTGGCTCGTGGCGTACATGATCAAGGAGGGCGGCCCGTTCATGAGTGCCACAGGCGAAGGAGAGAGCTTCGCTCTTCCATCCTCGTTGCGGGCACCCCTCCTGCTGGGCGTGCCCTTCACGGCTCTGCTCGCACTCGGCGCAGCGGTACTCCTCGACCTTCTCTTCGCGAAGACGGCGCTCGGATATCGGATCCGGGCCCTCGGCGAGAACCCGGTTGCAGCTCGCTACGGCGGCATCATCCCCGTGGCCCTGTCCCTGATGGTCTTCCTCCTGGGTGGGGCCTTCGCCGGTCTGGCCGGGTACCAGTCTTTCGCTGCCGTCCCAGGCGTGTACAAGATCCCGGGGAACTACGGCTACTACGGAGATCTCGGTTTCTACGGCATCATCTCGGCCTTGATCGCGCGCGGGTCTTCCCTCGGAGCCGTACCGATCGCCGTGCTCTTTGCCGGGCTCTCTCTGGGCGCTCGGTTCGCCCAGGGGGCGCTGCACCTGCCATTCGGGGTCGACTACGCCCTCCTTGGCCTGCTCATGATGACGTTCGTCGCCTCCCACGTTCTGTACCGCTTCCGCTTCGCCTGGCGGCGGATCCCCGCCGAGGCCCTGCCGCCCGTTCCGACCGAGCTTCCGGAGGGGTGAAGGACGATGTGGGAGCTCCTTGCTCGAAGCTTGGAAGCATCAACCATCTTTCTCTTTGCGGCGCTGGGCGAACTGATCAACCAACGCTCGGGCGTTCTCAACGTGGGGCTCGAAGGGCTCATGCTGTTCGGCGGCACCGCAGCCTTCATCACGACCCAGTCCACGGGCAGCTACCCGCTGGGCTTCCTCGCCGGGCTCGCGGTCGGAGGACTGCTCGGCCTCGCCCACGGCTTCCTCTCCATCACCCTGCGAGGCGATCAGGTGGTGAGCGGGATGGGCCTGTGGATCCTCAGCTTCGGTCTCACCACCTACCTCGGGAGCCCGTACACGGGTCCCTTGGGGCTGGGACGGATCCCGAGCTTCTTGGGCCTCTCGCCGTTCT
>MENB01000021.1:4958-7899 GCA_001768125.1 Armatimonadetes bacterium RBG_19FT_COMBO_69_19 | reverse complement strand
CTCGAGGTCGCTGTCGGGCCAGGTGCGATCCGTGGCGTAGCGGCCGTACAGATAGGCCGCCGCCACCTCTTTCTCGCGAGAGAAGAACGACTTCAGCGCAACCTGCGCATCCACAGCTTCATACTATCAGGGAACGCGGGAAGGGGCCTAGCCAGCCTTCTTCAACCGGTCCTGGAGGCGGTCGGCGAGAGCCAGCAGCCAGCGGTTCTGGGCCAGCATCGCCTTGTGGATCCGCCGGGACCGCTGCATCTCGCGCCGTTCGCCTTCCAGTACGATCCGGTGCATCGCCGGCCGGGCGTCCTTGGCACGCCTCCACGCCCGCCGCTCCTCATCAAGCTCGTGGCGGTGGCTGCTGAGTTGCCGCCCTTTGGTCTCCCGGACGCCCGAGAGCACCCGCCTGTGTTCGTGCACATCCAGCATGGGACACCTCGCGCACAATCGCACTGCGATTGTAGGCGGGGCCCCGCGGAAAGGCGGTCAGGCGCCGACTCGAACTCTGGCGGTCGGATAGACCAG
The DNA here is from genome assembly GCA_001768125.1 of Armatimonadetes bacterium RBG_19FT_COMBO_69_19. Classification (GTDB taxonomy): domain Bacteria; phylum Sysuimicrobiota; class Sysuimicrobiia; order Sysuimicrobiales; family Kaftiobacteriaceae; genus Kaftiobacterium. The sequence continues at coordinate 7,383 of MENB01000021.1, read as the reverse complement.
GACCAGTCGGGCGCAGACCTGATATTCACAGGCCGGTGTCAGAGGAGGCCGTGCTCGAAGAGACGGGCGATCATCGCGGCGCGGCTCTGCACGCCGAACCGGGCGAACATCCGGCGGAGGTAGGTGGAGACCGTCCACACGCTGATGCCGAGGCGCCAGGCGATGGCCTTGGTCGGGAATCCCTGCGCGACGAGCACCGCGATCTGACGCTCCCGCGGGCTGAGCCGGGAGCGCTCGCGCCCGGGGGCGATCGTAGGCGGTGGGGCCGCGCTCCGCGCATCCCTCACGGCGGGGTCGGAGCACTACCCGGTGCCATCGCGTCGAACGCTCGGGCGAAATGGCGCGCCGCCGCCTCGTGCTGCCCCAGGGCGAGGGCCACGAATCCGAGATCGCGGCAGGCGGCGCCCAGATCGGCGGCCATACCCAGGCGGTCGAATGTGGCCACGGCCTCTGCATACCGCGCGGCCGCCTGATCCAGATCGCCGGCCTCCCGCAGCGCGGCGCCGTCAACGGCCACGGCGCGGGCTTCCTCCGCTTCGTCCTGGATGCGCCGGGCGATGGCCACCGCCTCGCCGGCGAAACGGCGTGCGGCGTCGACACGACCGTGCCGCACCTGCAGGCGCGCCAGTTCCACGAGCGTCTGGGCCGCGCCCTCATCGTCCCGGCACTGGGTGGCCAGGTGCAGGCTCTCGCGCAACTCCTGCTCCGCCTCGGCTAGGCGCCCCTGGTCCAGACGGAGCATCCCCGTGCTGCGCTTTACCGTTCCGAGCAGGCGCAGGTTCTCGTGTAGGCGCAGGAGGGCTTCGGCCTGCTGCAGATAACCGTCGGCCTCCGCGAAGGCCTGCTGCCGCTCCGCGGCCACGCCGAGGTTGAAGAGGAGCAGCGCGCGGTGGACGGGATCCGCCGCCCGCCCGAGCACGGACACCGCCTGGTGCAGGCACTCGAGCGCCTGCGCGGGCAGGCCGAGCTCGACGTAGGCGCGGCCGAGATTGGAGAGCAGCTTCCCCAGGGCCTCGCCGTCGCGGACCCCGGCCTCCTGGAGCCGGTCGATGCCGGACTGGAAGATCGTGCGCGCGCGGGCGAACTGCCTGGCCCGGAATGCGCAGAACCCGAGCGCATTCGCCGCCGATGCGATCAGCTCACTGTCGCCCGAACGCTCCGCAAGCCGCTGGGCCTCCTGCAGGTGAGCCTCCGCGAGGTCGAGCTGACGCAGTCCGGCCAGGGACTGGCCGAGCCCCAACTCCGAACGGATCACCAGATGAAGATCCGCCCCGGTCGCGGCGACCCGTGCCGCTGCGGTAAAGGCTTCGAGGGCCTCGGGAAAACGATGCTGCCGCAGCAGGGCCTCTCCCCGCCGCAGCACGACACCCGCCTGTTCCGCCGCCGGCGGCGGCGCGTCGAGCAGGGCAGGCACGGGGCGGTGGAGCCGCTCGGCGAGCACACCAAGGGTGGCGAGCGACGGACGCACCCTGTCGTGCTCGATCATGCTGATGTAACTCGCCGAAAGCGTCGACCGCCCCAGTGCCGCCTGGGTGAGTCCGAGCGCTTTCCGCGCCTGTTTGACCTTCTGCCCGAGCGTCATGCCGGGCCCTCCTCCGGCGTTGACTGCCTGGGGGCGCTAGCGGCGGGAGCTGCTGCTCTGGATCTGCCGAAGCAGTTCGCCGCCTCCGTGCCCTGCGAAGACAGACGGCGCCCACAAGAGTACAAGCGCCGCCAGAAACGCGATCAGGATCTTAACCATCGGAGAGCTCCTCTCTGCCCCCCTGGGTAGAGATTCCCCCCGACAACATAAATTCCTGCCATGAGGGCACCCATTGTGTGAGTATTGTTGAAATAGTTGCCCTCAGGAGGAGAGCGGATCCACGGGGGTTAAACAGGAAGGCCACTGCGCGGCGAGACTACTCCGGAGTGGCTCCGACAGATTGAACCGCGTCAGAGGGGTGTTAGCCGATCGCGCGGACGTGGGTGGCCTGGGGGCCCTTCTGTCCCTGCGTGGCCTCGTACTCGACCTTCTGTCCCTCGTTCAGGGTTCGGTATCCGGTGCCCTCGATGCCGGTGTAGTGCACGAACAGATCCCGGCCGCCGTCGTCGGGGGTGATGAAGCCGTACCCCTTCTCCGCGTTGAACCACTTGACGGTCCCCGTTGCCATGCCATGAACCCCTGCCCTTCCGCCGCTGAACTGCCTGCAGGCCTGGCTGCAGACGCTTGCTTACCTCCCATTCCCCATGTAGGTGGAGCAGTCCTGCTGTGTGCGGCGGCAGGCACGGGCTAGTGAATATTATCCCTGCGGGGGCACGCGGCGCGCCTCGTCCAGGGCATGCGCCCGCCGGACAAAGTGCAGGCTGGCTCGCCAGAGGAGAACGATGAACGGGATCACGGTGAGCGCGACCCACGTGCCGGTGAAGATCGCGGCGTCATAGGCGG
>MENB01000021.1:4717-4915 GCA_001768125.1 Armatimonadetes bacterium RBG_19FT_COMBO_69_19 | reverse complement strand
CGCGGGCCGGGGTGAGAACTTCGCGACCCCCACGTAGAACCCCATTACCGCCCCGAAGAAGGCGTGTCCGGGGACGGAGAGCGAGGCGCGCAGGATCCCCACCTGGGTCCCGCCCTGGAGCACGTAGGCGACGTTCTCGACCGTGGCGAAGCCGAGCGACACCGCAACCCCGTAGAGGATGCCGTCGATCACCTCATC
>MENB01000021.1:4344-4672 GCA_001768125.1 Armatimonadetes bacterium RBG_19FT_COMBO_69_19 | reverse complement strand
TACCCGCGGTGAGGAGGCTGGCCGGCACGAAGGGCTCCGAGATCTCGAGGTCCGCTACAGCGAAGATCCCCGCCTCGATCGCCCCCGCCCCCAGCGCCGCGACGGCGCCGTAGGCGAAGACTCGGCCGACGAGGTGGCGCGGCTCGGGGCGCAGGTGGTCGCGCCGCCGGAAATACCACATCCAGAACGCGCCTGGCGCGATAGCGAGGGTGAGGAGCAGCCAGAGCATGCTCCCCTATTCGCCCCGACCGGATGATACCCTATGAGGAAACGACGGCTCGCCGGCTACGGCTGGATGAGACCCTTCCGCACGGCGTAGCGCACGAGC
>MENB01000021.1:428-4303 GCA_001768125.1 Armatimonadetes bacterium RBG_19FT_COMBO_69_19 | reverse complement strand
GCGGTGGGTCTGAACGGTCTTCACGCTGATGAAGAGCCGGTCGGCGATCTGCGAGTTCGTCAAGCCTTCGGCGATGAGCACGAGGATCTCCCGCTCCCGGTCCGTGAGGCCGTCGTACCGCCCCGTGCCCTCGCCGGTGCGCATCCGGTCCAGGTAGTCCTGCACGACGCTGCGGGCCACGGCCGGGTACAGGAACGCCTCCCCGCGGGCGGCGGCGCGCACCGCCTCCACGAGGTCCGTGACCGCGGCGCGCTTCAGCACGTATCCCGCTGCGCCGAGACGGAGCAGCTGGAAGACGTAGGATTCCTCCTCGTGCATCGTGAGGATGAGGACCTGCATGTCGGGGAGGATGCGCTTGATCTCCTGCGTCGCCTCAACCCCGTTCTTGCGCGGCATGCTGATGTCCATCACGACGACGTCGGGGTGCAGCTGCTTCGCGAGGCGCACGGCCTCCTCGCCGTCCCTGGCCTCGCCGACGACCTCCACGTCCGCCTGGGCGTCCAGGATCATCCGGATACCCTCGCGCACCACGGTATGATCCTCGGCGATCAGCACGCGGATATCGGTTGCCGGAACAGGAGCCGGTCGCGCCATGGGAACCCTCCGCGCACAGCGTACCAACCGCGCGCAGGAGGCGCCTATCGGCTCGGATGCCTATTTTCCGGGTAGGGCGGCGGCCCGATGGGGGACGGGGCCGGATGGGATCGGCTCTAGATCGGCTCGCCGGCGTCGAAGGGATCGGTGGCGCGCACGGCGGCTCCCCACAGGCGCAGCAGCGAGAACAGGTAGACGGCGCCCGCGGCGGCCCCGACCACGATGACGGCGGCCGTGGCCAAGCCGAGCACCCGCAGCAGTCGCATGTTCATGCCTCCTCTTACCCTCATCCTCTCAGTGTGTACCCCGGCGGACAATCCGGGGATGAACCGATTCGCGTAGGATTCGCGGATAGGCCGCCGGTGAGCATCCGGCGAAAATCGGATTGAGACCGGATGGCGGCTTTGGACCGCGCCCGGGAGGATAGGACTAGCCGCGGGCGGAGGTGAGGGATGGTACGGGCAAAATCGCGGGCGCGCGTCCAGGGGCGACGGGAGCCGCATCTCTGGCTCCTGACCCTGTCCGCAGCGGGGCTCCTGATCAGCGTCTATCTCACGTGGGCACGCGCCGCGAAGGTCTCAGTGTACTGCCTGGTGGGCAGCGGGTGTGACATCGTCCAGTCCAGTCGTTACGCGGCGGCCTTCGGCATCCCCGTCGCGCTGCTGGGCGTGGTCTTCTATGGCGCCCTCCTAGTGCTGGCTGGCCGCCCGATGGAGCCTGAGCGGCGCTTCGCACTCGCCCTCCCCTTCGCCGCCGCTGGCGTCGGCTCGTCGGCGGTGTTCACCGTCATTCAGCAGGTGAGCCTCCGCGCCACGTGCTTCCTGTGCCTCGTGTCCGCGGCCCTGACCCTGGCCATCGCGGTCGTGCTGCTCGCCGGGCGTCCCCACCGCGTGCGCTGGACCGTGTGGGGCGCGAGCGCAGCCGCGCTGCTCGCCGCGGTGCTGTTTCTCACCGGCGGGTACGCCGCCTCACGGCCGATCTCGGCAGAGCAGGCCTACGCCGCCGGATTGGCCCGGCACCTCACGGCGGAAGGGGTGAAGATGTATGGCGCCTACTGGTGTCCGGCCTGCAACAACCAGAAAGCGCTGTTCGGCCCGGCGGCGGCCCTGCTGCCGTACATCGAGTGTGACGCGCGATCCCCGATCGGCCAGCCGGGGGTGTGCGTCGCGGCGCAGATCCGCGCCTTCCCGACCTGGGAGATCAAGGGGCAACGGTACGAGGGCGTGCTCTCGCTGGAGCAGCTCGCGGAGATGACGGGATACCAATCTCCGCCCCCGGAGCAGCGGTGAAATCGGGCACCAGCCTGATGGCCCCGGGCCCGCATCTGCAGTAGAACTGAAGCCGGAGGGACCATGTCCGTCCAGATCATCAGGATCCTCGTCGCGGGAGCGCTCTTGCTTCACGGACTCGGACACGGCGGGGCGCTTGGAGCCCTGATCACGATCGGCCGCGGCATGTCAGGCGGCGCCTGGCGGCCGGCCCGGTCGTGGCTGGTCCCCTCGCTGTCGGCACCGGCAGCCCGCAGGGTGGCGAGCATCTTCTGGATCGCCTCCATGATCGGGTTCGTCGCCGCCTCGATGTCATTCTGGGGGCTTCTCGTTCCGGGAGATGTGTGGCGGCAGCTGGCCCTGGCATCCTCAGCCGTGTCGATCCTCGGCATCACGCTGTTCCTCGGCACGTGGCCTGTGTTCAACACCGTCGCCGCCCTTGGGATGAACATCGCGGTGCTCGGCACGCAGCTCTGGCTGCGGTGGCCACCGCAGGCGCTCTATGGGAACTAGGATGAGCGACAGCACGAACGACTGCGCGGCGATCTGCGGCCTGTACTGGGAGGGGAGCGCCTGGTATGCGACCTTCGGCGCGACGTGCGCCTCCCAGGGGGACGCCGGTCTCGTGAAGATCTGTCCCGTCTACACCTGCGCGAGGGAGCACGGCGTGGAGCACTGCGGTGTCTGCCCCGAGTTCCCGTGCATCCTCCTCGTCCACATGGCGGCGCAGACCGGCCATGGGGACCAGCGCATCGCCTCGGCCGCCCTGCGGGGGGAGTTGGGGAACGACCTGTGGGTGGCGTGGGCACGGGAGCAGCGGACGTGGGTCGGAGCCTATTGCCCGCTGCGCACGGTCAACCGCTGAGGAGGCCTTTGCTTTGGGCGATCGGTACGTCAGACGGGTGTCGGCCGAAGAAGCGCGAGAGGGTTTCGTCCTGGTGCTGAAGAATCGCCTCGACCTTTTCCCGCCGGTCGGGACCCCATTTCACGTGGTCCATCAGGGCCGACGCGTGAAGACGCGCATCGCGGCCGTTCCCTGCACCTGCCGTGGCCCCGAGCTGCCCCACGATCATTATCGGATTCACTTGACCGGCCTGCGCGCCGGCGACCGAGTCTCGCTGTTGCGTGATCCGGCCGGCGACGCATACGTCGCCCTCATGGAACGCCGGCACGCCACCTGAGATCTGATCCCTCCGGCTCTCAGCCGCCGGCGGGACGAAAGACGGCCCAGTAGGCGAGGCGTGGGCCGGCTTGCCGCACGAACGCCAGACCTGCGTCGGCGCCTTTCGCCCGCAGCGCGGGAAGTGAAACAAAATCGGGGTCAAGGAACAGTTCCCCGATGATGAGTCTGCCATCGGGCCGCAGAACCCTGTGGAGCTCACGGAGCGCGGCGACCGGGTCCGGCACTTCTCCCAGAACCCCAACCAGATAGGCGGCGTGGAACGTACCTGCGGGATAGGGCAGAGTCCGCGCGTCCCCCTGCGTCGCCACGATGTTGGTGAGACCCAACCGCCTGGCGCGACGCGTCAGGCGGTCCAGCATCGCTTGCTGGACATCGATGACGTCGAGGACGCCGTCGGGCCGGAGCGCGGCGGCGATGGCCTGCGCGTGCACACCCACGCCCGGACCGATTTCCAGGATGCGTTCCCCTGATCGAGGCTGGAGCACGGACCTGAGGTTCCTGGGCGAGTGCGGGCCGCGTGGGAGCAGGAGGAACCACCACAGGAAGAAGGGCAAGGCCACCGGCGATCTGCGGCTCCATGCCCGACCCACCACATCTGCGCCCAACGCCGACGCGGCGCTCGCGGCAGCCCACCACCATTCGCCCAGAAGCAGCATCACGAGAGCCACGATCCAGGCGGCCAGGCCCAGGAGGAACATTGCGGCTCTCACGACGACCGAGGTGTGAGACGGGAGCATCGCTCGTCGCGAATCAGCAGTCGTGGTCAACGGACGCCAGCCCCCTCTGGCGCTCTGCAACATCTGCCTGACGCACCACCTAGCATAGAATCC
>MENB01000021.1:0-371 GCA_001768125.1 Armatimonadetes bacterium RBG_19FT_COMBO_69_19 | reverse complement strand
CTCGGCGCCAATCTCCACACCCATTCGATAGTCGCCGATGACAAGCAGCCTCGGGGTCCCGACCGTTTGCCACGTCTTGCGATAGGGCGGCTCATGTTCGGTAACGACCTCGTCGAGGAACAACTGGAGACCGAATATCCGTCCGCCGAGACGGATGTGCGACCCAACCACCCGACCTTCGCCGGCATCTGCCTGCATCTCCATGCGGCCGCCGCCCATCATCCAGGACGACCGGCTCATATGAGAGGATAGGCGGGCGTGGTCGTCCACGTGATCAAATACCTGCGTCACGGAGGCGGGAATATGCGCGCTGTCCTCGTAATGTCGCAGGGCCGGGGAATGGACGTCAGTCTGCTTCGTCGGAGATGTCC
>MENB01000020.1:3209-7433 GCA_001768125.1 Armatimonadetes bacterium RBG_19FT_COMBO_69_19 | reverse complement strand
CCGATCACCGCGAGCCACACCGCGACGACAGCGGTGTACAACCCGGCCATCGCCACCCCTAGGTGGCCCGGCCGGCGGAGCGGGGTGTGGTTCACGGCGAGGGCCGGCAGGAGCATGAATCCCAGGGTGAGCAACCCGAATCGGGCCTCCGGGGCGCGTGAGAGCACCATCGCCGTGCCCGCTTGAGCGGCCACCCACGGGGTGAGCACACGGTGCAGCATCTCCTGCACCACCCAGATGACGACCGCAAGGACCGCCCCCACGTCCACCCACCAGCGACTCAGCGCCACGCGACCATAGAGCACGACCGCGGGGACCATGACGCTCGCCAGGGCGGCCGTGACGTACGGGCTCGTGGTCACGACGAACGGCGGCATCGGGAAATCGGGGCGGAAGGCCAGGATGACTGGAGCCCGCAGGCTGTAGTATGCGGCGACCATGTACCCGACCAGCAGCAGGATCTCGGCGGACTGGCACACCCGGGCAGGGAAGACCCCTCGCGCGCGTGCCTGGCGCCATCCGAGCACGCTGCCGAAGGTGAGGATGAGGGCACCGCACACGCCCAGCACGTGCGGCGGACTCCACAGCGTGCGGTCGCCGATCACCTCGTGCCAGATGGCATCGACCACCGCCGCCGCCACCATCACCGAGCCGCCGGTCCAGACCAGCGCGTAAGGGTCGCTCCAGAATCCGCGGGCCGGGGAGCGGGTCCCGAGCAGCATCGCGGAACCCAGCGCCGCGGCCAGCGCCGTTCCCAGGTACACGGCGAGGTGCGGGGGGATCCACGGCGAATCACGTCCGACTGTGGCGTGCCAGTGAATATCCCAAGCCGTCCCGGACCCCATCAGCGCGATGGCGCCCAGGACCCCGATCAGGGCAGCGCGCTCGACCGCGGGCACCCGCTCGATCCGCTGCACCCACCAGCGTCCCCTCTGCCGCGCGTTCGTGATCGGGTGCATCACATGCTCCGTGGCACGCCGCGGCTTTCGCGGAAAGCGACGGGACTCCTCCCTGGCGGAGTCCCCGGATGAGCATTCGCCTCGCAGGCGCACTGTTGCGCCGGCGTCCCGCGCTGCGGCGCTTCATCTGGCGCAGGGCATATCAGTACCTATCCGCGCACTATGCTGATCAGCCCTGGACGTTTACCAACTACGGCTTTGCGTTCCGCGACGGCGATCCCGGGCGGCCTCAGGTACGTCCCGAAGACGAGCTCGAGCGGTTCGGCGTCCAACTCTACCACCGGGTGGCATCGGGGAAGCTGGGCGGCCTCGACGTGCTCGAGATCAGTTGCGGGCGGGGCGGGGGGGCGTCGTACATCGCGCGCTGTCTGCAGCCGCATCTGACCGTGGGACTGGATGCTGCCCCCGGCATGATCGCTTACTGCCGGCTCCACCACCGCCTGCCACGGCTTTCCTTCTGCGTGGGCGACGCCGAGGTGTTGCCGTTCGGGGCCGAGGCGTTTGACGCCGTGGTGAACGTCGAAGCGGCACACTGCTATGGGTCGCTCCCCCAGTTTCTCTCTGAGACGTCCCGCGTGCTGCGACCCAACGGGTGGCTGCTGTTCGCCGACATGCTGGGCCGAGGTGACATCCCCGCAGTACGCGCTCAAATCACGACGAGCGGGTTCACCACGCTCGAGGAAGAGGACATGACCTCAGGGGTCGTGCGGGCGCTGGACGAGGATACCAATCGGAGACAGCAGATCGCTGCGCGTGCCCCGCGTCCGTTCCGTGGCGCGTTTGCCGCCTTCGCCGGCGTGCAGAACACCGCCGTATACGGGATGCTCCGCAGCGGCGATACCGCCTATCTGCGGTTCGCGGCGCGCCGGAATCTAGAGTAGCCGCCCGGAGGGTAAGAGGAGGGAGTGGGGGGGAGGGAATTCTCCCTCTATGGAGAACAGGGCCCGCCGGAGGGGTAAAGGGAAGAAGTGGAGGGGGAGGAATCTTCCCTCTATGGAGACCAAGTCCCGCCGCCGCAGCGACAGGATAGTTCTGCCGGTTTTCGGCCTCGCGGCTGAGTATGCGATTGCCCTCGGGCTTTTTGCGGGTACCTCTCTCATCGTTGCGGCTCTCCGTTTCAGCTTCCCTGGATCCGAGACGTTCTTGTTTGTCTACGTTCCGGTCATCGGAGGGACCGCATACGTAGGGGGCCGTCGAGCGAGTCTGGCCCTAGCCTTCCTTGCGGTTGCCTCGACAGGGTACTATCGTTTCGCAACCGCGTTCGATCTCACCCCGGGAAACCTCCTCAGCATTGGACTGTTTGCGCTGGTTGCCGTTCTGACGGCTCTCGCACCGGCCCGCCTCCGCGACATCGAACGCAAAGCCGAAAAGGCAGATGAGCACCTCATGCTGCTCGCGGATGCGAGCGCCCTGCTCGGTGAGGCGTTCGAGCACGAGACGTCGCTCAAGCATGTCGCCCACCTGACCGTCCCTCGCTTCGCGGACTGGTGCGCCGCGGAGTTGGTCGAGGACGACGCCACCAGAGTCGTGGCACTTGCTCATGCCGACTCAGCCAAGGGGAGCGTGCTGGAGGAGCTCTATCGATCCTATCCGAGAGCCCCGGGTGTACCAGGCGACGCCCGGCAGGTCGTTCGAAACCGTCAGCCTGAACTGGTCAATGAGATTTCGAACTCGGCAGGGGAAGCCACGGCGCAAGATCCGCAGCATCTCTCCCTGCTTGGTGCGTTGGGAACGAGGACCATTCTCCGCGTGCCGATCAGGCACAATGAAGAGATCGATGGCGTCCTTGCCTTTGGCCGGGGATATTCACGACCCCGGTTCGATTCGGCCGATCAGATGTTTGCTGAAGATCTGGGCCGCCGGTGTGGCGTTGCCGTCGCTCTCGGGCGCGCATATACCCACCAGCGCGCGATTGCGGAGTCGCTCCAGCGGAACCTCCTCCCGCAGCGGCTCCCCGAGCTTCCCGCGGTGGCGGTGAGTGCCCGGTACCTTCCAAGTGAAGGGGACATCGGCGGAGATTGGTATGACGTGATTCCTCTACCGGATGGGCAAATCGCACTGGCGATGGGCGACGTCGCCGGCCGCGGGGTGGACGCGGCCGCCCTGATGGGGCAGCTGCGGACGGCATTGCAGGTGCTGGCGCTGGAGGGATATCCACCTTCCGCCATCCTTCAGCGCTTGGACACTCTCCTTCACCAGCTCCCCCTGACCCAGATGGTAACGCTGATCTACATGGTCGTTTCGACCGAGTCCATGCGCATCCGTTTCACGAATGCAGGACATCCCCCGCCCTTGGTGGTGGCGCCCGATCGAACAACCCGGTATTTGGTAGAAGGCGGCACCGTGCCCCTGGGGGTGAGGATGCCTTTCATTCCTGCGGAGGCGGAGGTGCCCATTCCCGCGAAATCCACCGTCGTGCTCTACAGTGACGGGCTGGTTGAGCGACGGGGGGTAGGACTTGAGCACGGCCTCGCCGCGCTGGAGGGGGTCGTGCGGCGGGGGCCGATCGATCCCGAGGCTGTCTGCACCAGACTGGTTCAGGAGTTGGCCGCCGGCAGATCGATGCACGACGACGTAGCGCTCCTCGCCTTGCAGGTTGGGGTCGAGACTGCCGCGGCCGGCCCCCTCGAACGATGATACTGCCTCCGGAGATCCGCCCTGCGCCGGTGCTGATCGACCTCTCACAGACAACGTATCTCGACAGCGTGGGGGTGCATATGCTTACCGGAGGGCGCTCCGATCAGAAAAGTCCTCACGATCACGAAGGTTGACGAACGCGTACCAGTCTACCCCTCGCTCGAAGAGGCAATCCTGAATAGCCACAGGAGTCCATCGGCTCCGACGCTTCCCAGATAGGTCGACCGTATTCACTGCCATTCGGCTTGAGCCCGACGTGAAAACACCGAAGACGAAGCTACTGCTGGCGTTAGGTTTCTGCCTGGCACTGCTGGCGGCGGGCTGGATCCTCTTTGATCGTCAGCAGGACGTGACTCTCGCAAAGAAGTTTGCTGATCAGGCAGAAAGGGTGCGCAGAAACACATTCGACGCCGTGGAATTCTACAACCAGATAGGGTTGAGGGGCGAAGTTCCTACTCCAGAAGAACTGAATGCTTGGCAGGATCGAAACACAAGGATCGATGCGGAGGCCAAGCAGGCCGCATTTCAGTTGAGAGGTGCGGCAAAGCGCGAATCAGCGCTCCGATGGCTCATGACACAGCAAGCGCTGCGGTCAGCACGCGTCTCTGCCAGGGTGATTGCGGTCAGT
>MENB01000020.1:2533-2976 GCA_001768125.1 Armatimonadetes bacterium RBG_19FT_COMBO_69_19 | reverse complement strand
TCGAACCCGCGTTACCGGCTTGAAAGACCGGTGTCCTAGGCCGACCTAGACGATGGGGGCCGCGGACGCAAACACTGTATCATCAGGGAGACAGGTGGGTCAACGAACCATGGTCGCTCCGAAAGCAGATGATCTGTCACGATGGCGCGCTGCACACGTGGAAGCCCTGCGGCTCGGCCGCGCCCTGCAGGCCACGGCCACCGTGTTCCGCCGTTATGCAGGGGAACTGCGGTACCATCCCCAGTTCGGGGTCGCGCACCACATCGACGAGCACCTCCTCGAGACAGCCCCGGCGATGCGTGAGACCCTCAGTGCCATCACCTCCATCGCGGCCAAATGGGACGAAGAGATCACGTGGATGCGCTCGGTGGATCCGGGGACGCCGGTGGATGACATCCAGCGCGCCCACGCTGCGGCGCGAGAAGCCGCGCGACTGCTCAAGG
>MENB01000020.1:2158-2373 GCA_001768125.1 Armatimonadetes bacterium RBG_19FT_COMBO_69_19 | reverse complement strand
GCTGCGCAAGGAGAACCTGCTGCTCGGCGTGCGGCGGAAGCCGGCCTGATGTCGGCGAGAGTGTACGCGGTATGGGGCGGCGCTCTCCTCGTTGCCCTGGGCATCGTCGGTCTCTTCGCCGGGATCCGGGTCCTCGCGCTGAACTCGGAGACGATTGAGGACCTCCTCCATGTCGTCCCGGGCGGTGTCCTCGTGTGGGCCGGGCTCCGCGCGAG
>MENB01000020.1:1105-2139 GCA_001768125.1 Armatimonadetes bacterium RBG_19FT_COMBO_69_19 | reverse complement strand
TGGGCGAGGTTCTTCGCCTTTCTCTTCCTCGCCCTGGGGCTCGTCGCGTTCGTCTCCCCGGACCTCTTCGGGCTGTTCACCTACGAACTGAGCCGCTTCGACACCGTGCTGCACCTGCTGTACGGGGTCGTCGGTGTCTGGGCGGGATGGCGGGTCAGGTCGCAGTCTCTCTGAAGGTTACCGGGGGCGGACCGGGGGAATGGGCATGCCCCGAAAGCCAAAGCCGCGGTAAACGGCGAAGCGCCGGATCACGCGTCCGTACCATACCACCTCGATGTCCGGCAGCCGGTCGACCCGCTGGAACATCCGGTCGAGCGGCGCGCCGGGCCCTGCGGACGAATCGTTGATATACAGCGCGTTCCAGTCGATCACGGCCTGGTGGGGAACCCAGAGGGCGTACGCGTCTCCCCCAAACGGTGTGGCCACGAGATGCTTGCGGCGCAGGTGGAATTCCATCTGCCCCGCCGTCTGGTAGCGGGCCATCATGATGAAGCGTCCGGGCGAGGCCGGTGTAGCCTGAAAGAGCGTCTCGGTCCGCGCGGCCACCTGATCCCATCCCCAGACATGGCCTGCGCCCTCGAAATCCGGCCGGAAGGGCAGCGCGACCAGGACGCCGACGACCGCGAGGTTGACGGCCACGGCCGCGCCGACGGCGACCTGCCACGACCGGCGCATCCGGATGCGATCCCACGCGGCGCCCGCGGCGATGAGCGCCATGAGGAACCCGGGCGCGTGCCAGTGCGGCTTCGGGATGCCATCGAAGCTGGCGAGCCAGGTCAGCCCCAGGATGGGGAGGGCGCTCCAGAGGAGGAACATCGAGCGCGTGTCACCGCGGCGGGCGTCGGTTCCGAGCGCGGCCAGCGCCGCGATGAGCAGCGGTGCGGTCAGAGGCCCGTAGTAGGCGAGCTGGGCGGCGAGGAAGGCGGCGGCATTCAGCGCGGGGAGCCCTGTGTCCACCCAGGGGGCAGGGTCGCGGAGGCGCTCGAAGGTCATCCAGTCGTGGGCGGCATTCCACATGATGACCGGAAGGAACA
>MENB01000020.1:0-1067 GCA_001768125.1 Armatimonadetes bacterium RBG_19FT_COMBO_69_19 | reverse complement strand
CGCCGTCGCCACGGGCGCTCTGACGGAGTCCACAGCAGGAACCCCACCATCGAGATCACGAGGAACGCCGCGTTGAGTTTGCTCGCGGCCGCCAGGCCCGCCGCTAGGCCGGCGAGGTACCAGTCCCAGGCGCGCGCGCGCGTCCGGGCGCGCCACAACGCCCACAGCGCGAGCGCCCAGAAGAACACGAAGGGGGCGTCGGGGAAGGCGAAGATACTCCCCACCGTGAAGGCGGGGATGAGCTGATACCCGATCGCTCCGATCGCTCCGGCCGTCGGACTGAACATCATCCGCCCCAGGTCGAACAGCACGACCGAGATGCCCACGGACAGGACGACCGCGCTCACCCGCACCCCCAGCGTCGTGTCTCCGAGCAGGGCTGTCGTCGGGCTGATCAGCCACGCGATCGCAGGCGGATGGTCGGGATACCCGGCCGCCAAGTGCTGGACCCACGCCCAGTAGTACGCCTCGTCGTCCACGAGGGGGAGTGCGGTGGCCAGCCAGAGGCGGAGCGCGGTCGCGGCGAGGACCACCACAGCGAGGGCGACCCGGTGGCGTCTATCCACCAGGGGACGTCCGGCGCGCCTGTCGTGCCGTCGTGAAAATCGCGTCCAGCATCGGCTCCGTGAGCCGGCCGGTCTGCGTGTTCTGCCGGCTGGGATGATACGAAGCGATGATCTGCATCCGTCTTCCCGCCTCGGAGCGGAGCACGAATGAGGTCCCATGCGCAAACCGCGGACGCGGCCGAGGGATCTCGAAGCCGCGTTCGGCGGCGCGGGCGAGGATCTGTCTGTACGCGACATGGCCAAGGGCGACGACGACACGGATCCCGGGGAGCAGGTCGAGCTCGCGTCGCAGATAGCGGGCGCAGTTCGCCATCTCCGACGGCAGCGGTATGTTGTCAGGCGGCGCACAGCGCACGGTGGCCGTGATGAAGGCGCCGTGGAGCCGCAGGCCGTCGTCGCGGTGCTCCGAGACCGGCTGGGAGGCGAAGCCGGCGCGGTGCAGGGATCGGATGAGCCACTGCCCCGAACCATCGCCGGTGAACATCCGGCCCGTGCGATTCG
>MENB01000019.1:20943-24833 GCA_001768125.1 Armatimonadetes bacterium RBG_19FT_COMBO_69_19 | reverse complement strand
TGCACGAAGCGGAGACGCGGGTGGCGGAGTTGTGCACGCAGTACGGTTTTGTCCTCAACCCTGCCACCCGCGTCGACACACTCTCCGTCGGGGAGCAGCAGCGCGTGGAGATCATCAAGGTGCTCTACCGCGGCGCGGAGTTGCTCATCCTCGACGAGCCGACCGCGGTCCTCGTCCCGCAGGAGGTCGAGGAGCTCTTCAGCAATCTGCGCCGCCTCCGCGAGCAGGGGAAGACGATCATCTTCATCAGCCACAAGCTCGACGAGGTGCTGCAGATCTCCGACCGCATCACCGTGCTGCGCCGGGGGCGCGTCATGGGCACGGTGGACGCCGCGGGCACGAGCAAGGCCCGGCTGGCCGAGATGATGGTCGGCCGGCCCGTGCTCCTCGACCTCGATCACCCGCCGGTGACTCCCGGAAGCGTCCGCCTGGACGCCGCGCACCTCTGGGTGGAGGCGGGACGCCGACAGGCGGTACGCGACGTGAGCCTCGCCGTGCGCTCCGGCGAGATCTACGGCATCGCCGGCGTCGAAGGGAACGGCCAGACGGAGCTCGTCGAAGCGCTCGTCGGGCTGCGGCCAATCAGCCGCGGCAGGCTTGGGATCGAAGGCCGGGACGTGACCCACGCCCGGGCCCGCGCCATCCGCCTCATGGGCGTGGCGCACATCCCGGAGGACCGCCACCGCCGCGGGCTCGCGCTGGCGCTGTCGGTCTGGGAGAACACGATCCTCGGCCACCACTACCGCGACGCGTTCGTGAACGGGCCGCTCCTGGACCGGCCGGCGATCGACGCCTTCGTCCGCGAGCGCATCCGCGACTATGACGTCCGCGTGACAGACGTGGACGCGCCCGCCCTCGCCCTCTCCGGCGGCAACCAGCAGAAGGTGATCGTCGCGCGCGAGTTCAGCTTTGAGCCGCGGGTGCTGGTCGCGGCGCAGCCGACGCGGGGCCTGGACATCGGGGCCACCGAGTTCGTGCAGCGCCAGCTGCTCGAGGCGCGCGCGGGCGGGATAGCCGTCCTGCTCGTCTCGGCAACCCTCGAAGAGGTCCTCTCCCTCTCTGACCGCATCGGGGTGATGTATGGCGGCGAGCTCGTCGCCGAGTTCGACCGCGGGGAAGCGGATGCCGCGATGCTCGGCCTGTACATGACGGGCGCGAAGCGGACGGAGGCGCGCCCCACCTGATGAAGGGCCGCCTCCTGCTCCTGCAGATCGCGGCGCCGGCCCTCGCCATCCTCTTCGGGATGGTGATCTCCTCGATCATCATCCTCGCCATCGGGCGCAGCCCGCTCGAGGTCTTCGGCATCATGGTGCGGTTCAGCCTGGGCCGCACCGATAGCCTGTTCAGCATCCTGTTCAAGTCCACACCGCTCATCCTGTCGGGCCTGGCCGTCGCGATGTCGTTCCGCGTCAACCTCTTCAACATCGGCGTGGAGGGCCAGTACTACATCGGCGCCTTCTTCGCCGCGTACGTGGGGTTCTCACTGCGCGGGCTGCCGGCCGCGGTGCACCTCCCCCTCGCGCTGCTCGCGGCCGCTCTCGGCGGGATGGTCTGGGGGCTGCTGCCGATCATCCTGAAGCTGCGCCGGGGCGCGCACGAAGTCATCACGACCATCATGATGAACTACATCGCCTCAGCGGTGCTGCTGTACCTGATCAACGACATCTTCCGCGATCCATCTCAGGCCGGCACGCCGCGGGTGCGGACGCCGGATGTGGCGGCGGCGGCCCGCATCCCGTCGCTCGGCCCGCTCTTCGCGCAGTTCGGATTGACCGGTTCCGACGTACAGAAGCTCAACGCCCTGCTGCTGCTCGGCGTGCTGCTGGCCATCGTCCTGGCCTTCGTCCTGGCCCGGACGCGCTTCGGCTACGAGGTGCGCGTCGTCTCCGCCAACCCCGAGGCCGCGGAGGCGGCGGGGATCCCCAACGCGCGGGTCCAGTTCTGGGTGTTCATGCTGAGCGCCGGGGTGGCCGGGCTGATCGGGCTGAATGACATCCTCGGCTTCTTCGGGTACCTGGACATCGACTTCCCGAAGGGGCTGGGGTTTCTCGGCATCTCCATCGCGCTGCTCGCTAAGAACAATCCGATCGGCGTCATCCCGGCCGCGCTGCTCTTCGGCTTCCTCGACCGCGGCGCCCAGGGGGTGCAGTTCTTCGCGCGGGTGCCGAAGGAGACGATTGTCATCATGCAGGCGATCATCATCCTCGCCATCGTCGTCGCCTACGAACTCATGACCCGCTACATCCGGATCCAGCGCAAGCGCGAGGCGGAAGCCACGACCCCGACCGCGCCGCGGGCGGCGGAGGCGGGTTCCTAGATGGAGTACCTCACCTCGCTCGTGAGCCTGGCCCTCATCGCCTCCGCGATCCGGGTGACGATGCCGATCCTCCTGACCGCGCTGGGCGCCGTCTACGCCGAGCGCGGCGGGGTCGTGAACATCGGCCTGGAAGGCATCATGATCATGGGCACGTTTTTCGGCGCCGTGGGCGACTTCTTCTTCGCCCAGGCCTTCCCCTCACTCGTCCAGGCCGTCCCCGATCTGGCACCGGTCGCCGGCGTTCTCGCCGCGATTCTAGCCGGCATCGCGTTCGCGCTCATCCACGCGCTCGTCACGGTGACGTTCCGCGTGAATCAGATCATCAGCGGCGTCGCCCTCAACCTGCTCGCCGCGGGGCTCGCGCGCTTCCTGAACATCCTCCTGTTCACGCAGGCCACCCAGTCGCCAGGGGTCCGGGGGTTCACGCCCATCGACATTCCGCTGCTGCGCGACGTCCCCGCCCTCGGCCTGCTCGTCCGCGGCATCTCGCCGATGATCGTGGTCGGCCTGCTGCTCGTGGTGATCAGCCAGTGGGTCCTCCTGCGCACGCGCTTCGGCCTGCGCCTGCGGGCGGTGGGGGAGTACCCGCTCGCCGCGGACACATTGGGGATCAGCGTCACCCGCATGCGATACGCGGGGGTACTGCTGAGCGGGGCGCTTGCCGGCATGGCCGGCGCGTACCTCGCCATCGAGCAGGCCCATCTCTACTTCGAGGGGATGACGCAGGGCCGCGGGTTCATCGCGCTCGCCGCGATGATCTTCGGGAACTGGTGGCCGCTGGGCGCGCTGGGCGCCTCGGCGCTGTTTGGCTACTTCGATGCGCTCAGCCTGCGCGTCGTGCGGCTGCCGGTCCCGTACCAATTCATCAGCGTCCTCCCGCACGTGGTCACCATCCTCGTGCTGGCCGGTTTCGTCCGCCGCGCGCAGATGCCGGCGGCCGACGGGGTGCCCTACTCGAAGGAAGAGGAATGAGCGTCGTCGTCATCGGCGGCGTGAACGTGGACGTGTTGGCCGTGCCGACGGCACCCCTGGTCCCCGCTGTGAGCAACCCGGGGCGCGTCCGGATTGGCGCCGGCGGCGCGGGCCGCAACGTGGCGGAGAATCTGGCTCGCCTCGGGGTTGCCACCCGACTGATCGCCTCCGCGCATGCGCATCCCCTCACCGATCTGGCGATCACGCAGGCCGCGCAGGCCGGCGTCGACACAAGCGGCATCCTTCGGGTTCCCGGACGCGGCAACTACTATGTCGCTATCGAGGACCGCGGGGCGGTGCAGTGGGCCGTGTCCGACATGTGGGCGGCCGAAGCGCTGACGCCCGGTGACCTCGACGCGCGGGCCTCCCTGATCCGGGAGGCTGCCGCCGTGGTCGTCGACGCGAACCTCCATCCCTCGGCGATCGCCCGCGCAGCGGAGCTGGCCGCAGGCAGACCGCTGTGCATATTGCCGGTCTCCGCGGCCAAGGCCCAGAAGGTGCGGGCGGCACTGCGCCACGCCGCGCTCCTGGTCTGCGGGACCCCCGAGGCCGAGGTGCTTTCGGGGGCGCGCATCCGGACCGCCCCGGCTGCGCTGCGCGC
>MENB01000019.1:20710-20835 GCA_001768125.1 Armatimonadetes bacterium RBG_19FT_COMBO_69_19 | reverse complement strand
CGGGCCCGTAGTGGATCCGACCGGGGCGGGGGATGCCGTGGCCGCGGTCGCCGTCTACGCTCTGCTCACCTCGATCGATCCCAGACGCGCCATCCGGCTGGCGACGGTCGCGGCAGCGTTCACGG
>MENB01000019.1:20535-20670 GCA_001768125.1 Armatimonadetes bacterium RBG_19FT_COMBO_69_19 | reverse complement strand
CGCACTCCATGCACAGCTCTGACCTGCCGCGATTCGTGACGCTCTCCGACGAGGTCGCCCGCGCGCTGCGCGAGGGCCGCCCGGTCGTGGCCCTCGAGTCCGCCGTGATCTCGCACGGGCTACCTCACCCGACGG
>MENB01000019.1:20285-20489 GCA_001768125.1 Armatimonadetes bacterium RBG_19FT_COMBO_69_19 | reverse complement strand
GATCGCCCTCGTCGATGGACGGATCGTCCTCGGCGCAGCAGAGAGCGAGCTGGCGCGCCTGACGGAGCCCGGCGCGTGGAAGATCGCCGAACGAGACCTTGCCCCGGCCGGCGCGGCCCGGGCGACAGGCGGCACCACCGTCTCGGCCACCGCCGCCGCGGCCTCGATCGCCGGGATCGCGGTGATGAGCACCGGGGGGATCGG
>MENB01000019.1:19497-20273 GCA_001768125.1 Armatimonadetes bacterium RBG_19FT_COMBO_69_19 | reverse complement strand
GGGAGCAGAGCAGACGTGGGACGTCTCCGCCGACCTGCCGGCGCTGGGGAGGCATTCGCTCGTCGTCGTGTGTGCGGGCGCGAAAGCCATCTGCGACATCGGCAAGACGCTCGAGTACCTCGATACCGCCGGCGTCACCGTCGTAGCGTATGGGACGGATCGCTTCCCAGGCTTCTACGCCGTGGACAGCGGCTTCGCCGCGCCGCGGCGGATCGACCGGCCGCCTGACGCCGCAGCGATCCTCGCACTCAAGCGAGCGCTCGGACAGCCCGGTGCGGTCCTCGTCGCGAATCCGATCCCCGAGCAGGACGCGCTCTCCTCCGATGCCGTTACCCAGGCGGTCCGCGAAAGCTTCGCCCGCACGGGGCACGTCCGCGGCGGTGACCTCACCCCTGCGCTCCTCGCCGCCCTCGGCGAGATCACCGGCGGGCAGACGCTGCGCGCGAATCTCGCCCTGCTGCGTTCGAACGCGCGTCTGGCCGCGGCGATCGCGCGCGAGGCCGCACAGGAAAGCCCTCGCGGGTGATGGAAAACACAGGGCGTGATGCGGGACCTCGGCATCGGCGATCGACTGCGCAACGCCCGTGAGGCGAAGGGCCTGAGCCTCGACGCCGTCGAGGGGCTGACCCGGATCCGCGCCGCCTACCTGGAGGCCCTGGAGGACGAGCAGTTCGATCGCCTGCCGGGGCTCGTCTACGGTAGGGGCTTCCTCCGCACCTACGCCGCGGCGCTCGGCCTCGATCCCGATCCGCTGCTCGAGGTTTTCCCGAGGGAGC
>MENB01000019.1:17245-19354 GCA_001768125.1 Armatimonadetes bacterium RBG_19FT_COMBO_69_19 | reverse complement strand
TACTTCCAACTGCGGGAGTTCAGCGCCCCGGTCCCGCCCGAAGCCGTGACGCCGCCCCCGCCTGCCCAGCCCGCACCGCCCTCGGCGGAGCCCATCCAGCCGCCCCCGGCGATTCCCGAACCCCCAGTGGGAGACGCAAAAGACCAGCGGGAACCGGCGCCTTCGCCTGTTGGCGGGGTGAACGTCGAGCTCCGCGCCACCGGGCCGTCCTGGGTGCGCGTGGTCGCCGATGGTGAGTCCGCGTTCCAGGGCATCCTCGAGGCGGGAGACGTTCGCCGGTGGCATGCGGAGCGCCGCCTGACGATCCGAGTCGGCAACTCGCCCGCCGTAGAAGTGCGGGTCAACGGAGAGGCCTTCAAGCCGCCGCCCCGCCGTCAGGTGTGGGAAGAGTCGTTTGAAGCCCCCTAGCGATGCGCGCTGAGATCATCTCGGTCGGCACCGAGCTGCTACTCGGGCAGATCGTCGACACGAACGCGGCCTACCTGGCGCGCGAACTCGCGAATCTCGGCATCGACGTCTTCTTCAAGCAAACCGTGGGGGACAACACGCAGCGCGTCCAGGACGCGGTGCGCCTCGCGCTGGGGCGATCCGAGGCCATCCTGATGACGGGGGGGCTCGGTCCGACCGAAGACGACCTCACCGTCGAAGCGGTCGCCGCGGCGGTGGGCGACGAGCTGGTCCACGACGCGGACGTCGCCGCACACGTCAGGCGCTTCTTCGAATCGCGGGGCCGCGTGCCGCCGGCCTCGGTGTACAAGCAGGCGCTCGTCCCACGGCAGGCCCGGGTCATCCCCAATCACCGGGGAACGGCTCCGGGTATCCACCTCGAGCGCGACGGCCGCATGATCTTCATCATGCCGGGCGTCCCCTTTGAGATGGATGGGATGATGCGCGAGTACGTGATTCCCTACCTCCGGACCCGCAGCGGCAGCGCAGTGATCGGCTCGGTCGTCCTGCGCGTGACGGGGGAGGGGGAATCCGCCGTGGAGGCCCGGATCAAGGATCTGATCCGGGGGACCACGCCGACGATCGCGCCCTACGCGAAGCTGGGCGAGGTGCACCTGCGGATCACCGCCAAGGGCGCACCGGGGGAGGTGAAGGACCAGCTGGCGCGCGGGGAGGCGCTCGTGCGGGAGCGGCTCGGGGAGCTCGTCTACGGGACGGACGAGCAGACCCTGGAGGACGTGGTTGGTGGTGCGCTGGCCGCGCATCGTCTGACGCTCGCCGTATCGGAGTCGTGCACGGGAGGATTGCTCGCACAGCGCCTCACGAACGTGCCTGGGAGCTCGACCTATTTCCTCGAGGGCGTCGTCGTTTACAGCAATCGCGCGAAGATCGAGCGCCTCGGCGTCGACCCTCGCCTCATCGAGGCCCACGGCGCCGTGAGCGCGGAGGTGGCGGAGTCGATGGCCGCGGGGATCCGGGCTCGTGCGGAGGCGGATCTCGGCGTCTCGATCACGGGCATCGCGGGTCCGGCGGGAGGCACTCCGGAGAAACCGGTTGGGCTCGTCTTCATCGGGCTGGCGCATCCCGGCGGAGTGCTGCACCGGCGCCTCACCTTCGGCGCGGAACCCGGCCGCGCGGGCATCCGCCACCTCGCCGCCCAGGCCGCGTTGAACCTCCTTCGCCTCCACCTTCTGCGGGGATGACGGAGGGGACTCACCGCATCTTCGTCGCGGTTGCGCTCGATCCGGCGCTCCGAGCCGCGGTGGTGGCCCTGGAACGGCGGCTCGAGGATGCGGGAGCGCGCCTGCCCTGGGTGAAGGTCGAGAACCTCCACTTCACGCTGCGGTTTCTGGGACAGATCTCCGAGCCGCAACTCGACCGCGTTCGCCGCGCCGCCCGTGACGCCTCGGCAGGGCTGGCGGTCTTCCGGATCCGCCTGGCCGGCATCGGGGCGTTCCCGAATCCGCGACGCCCCCAGGTCGTGTGGGCGGGGATCCGGGAGGGCGGGGAGGCGATGGCGGATCTGGCACGCCGGCTGGAAGACGCCCTGGCCCGGGAGCGGTTTCCTCGGGAGCCCCGGGGCTTCACACCCCACCTTACCCTGGCGAGGGTGAAGGATGCCCGCCTGTGGGGCGACCTGGGTCGCGTGCTGCCCGTCTTCGA
>MENB01000019.1:16903-17216 GCA_001768125.1 Armatimonadetes bacterium RBG_19FT_COMBO_69_19 | reverse complement strand
GCCTCAGGGGCCCATCTACACACCCGTTGAGGAGGTTCAGCTCAGTACCTACGAGAAGTAGTAGTCACCCATGACTCACCGGGGGCATTGACAAGCGAACAAATGTTTGGTAGACTGCCCGCGACTCGGGCTCCCAGCCCAGCAGGAGGCCTCAGATGAACGAACGCCAGCGTGCCCTCGACCTCGCGATCACCCAGATCGAGAAGCAGTTCGGCAAGGGCTCCATCATGAAACTGGGCGAGGCCGGCAGCAAGTTCACCGTGGACGTCATCTCGACCGGGGCGCTCGGTCTCGACATCGCCCTCGGCATCGG
>MENB01000019.1:8863-16895 GCA_001768125.1 Armatimonadetes bacterium RBG_19FT_COMBO_69_19 | reverse complement strand
CCCGCGGCCGCGTCGTGGAGATCTACGGGCCGGAGTCCTCCGGGAAGACCACGCTCGGCTACCACATCATCGCCGAGGCGCAGCGCGAGGGCGGGGTGGCGGCATTCATCGACGCGGAGCATGCCCTCGACCCGAACTACGCGCGGGCGGTCGGCGTCGACGTGGACAACCTGCTGCTGTCGCAGCCCGACTCGGGCGAGCAGGCCCTCGAGATCGGGGAGACGCTGGTGCGCAGCGGGGCGGTCGACGTCATCGTCGTCGACTCGGTGGCGGCGCTCGTACCCCGGGCTGAGCTCGAAGGCGAAATGGGCGATGCCCACGTCGGACTGCAGGCGCGCCTCATGTCGCAGGCGCTGCGCAAGCTCGTCGGGGCGATCAGCCGCTCGCGCACGATCGTCGTCTTCATCAACCAGCTCCGCGAGAAGATCGGCGTGATGTTCGGCAACCCCGAGACCACGACCGGCGGCCGGGCGCTGAAGTTCTACGCATCGGTCCGCATGGAGATCCGCCGCACCGAGAACCTGAAGACCGGCGACGAGGTGAAGGGGATGCGCGCGCGGGTCAAGGTCGTGAAGAATAAGCTCGCCGCGCCCTTCCGGGATTCCGAAGTGGACATCCTCTACGGACTGGGCATCAGCAAGTCCGCGAACATCCTCGACGTCGCGGCGGCCCACGGGATCGTCCAGCGCACGGGGACCTGGTTCGCCTTCGGAGACATGCGGCTCGGTCAGGGGCGCGACAATGCGCGCGACTTCCTGGACAGCAACCCCGAACTGGCGCGCGAGATCGATCGCCGCGTGCGGCTCCACGTCGGCCTGCTCAAGCCGGCTGCACCCGAAGCGCGTGAGACCCCGCCCGACGGGAAGGAGCCCGCGGCCAAAGGCAAGGCGTGAGATGTGAAGGTCCTGCGCGTCGGCCCGCCCTCAGGTCGGTGGCGCCACCAGCGGGTGGTGCTCGATGACGGGCATGCCTTGCGCGTGCGGCCGGAGGACGTGGCCACGCTCGGTCTGGCCTCCGGCGTGGAGCTCGACGAAGAGGCGCTCGAGGCGCTCCGCGGCCGGGCCGAGATCGTGCTCGCCACGGAGAGCGCGTTGCGGCTGCTCAGCGTGCGCCTGCGGAGCCGGCGCGAACTGGATGAGCGCCTGCGCCGGCGGGGCACAGCCCCCGCCGTGATCCGCGCCGTCCTCGATCGTCTGTCGGCGGAAGGATTCCTCGACGACGGGCGGTTCGCGCGGACCTGGATCCGGGGGCGCCTGGCGTTGCGTCCTTCAGGAGGTGTCCGGTTGCGCAGCGAACTCCTCCGAAAAGGTGTGGCCGCCGGGGTCATCGATCAGGCCGTGCGTGAGGCGTTCTCCGAGGCCGACGAGCACCAGCTCGCGCTCGAGGTGGCGCGGTCCCGCCTCCGCCGGTACCGCGCCCAGCCGGCGGAGGTCGCCTACCGGCGGCTGGCCGGGGTCCTGCACCGGCGGGGCTTCTCGGCCGGCGCGATCGCCGGGGCGCTGCATGCGGTCTTCGGTCACGCGGTGTCGGTTACAGAGTGATGATAGAGCGGTCGAAGCGAGTCACGATCGAAGGGTCGTCCGGCCAGCTGGTGCTGGATCTGGCGGAACGCGCCCTGACGCAGTCCGTCGATGCCGCCGAGAGCATCCTCGCGGGACTGAACGACCAGCAGCGGGCGGCGGTCACCTGCGAGACCGGGCCGCTGCTCATCGTGGCCGGGGCCGGCACCGGCAAGACCGCGGTGATCACGCGGCGGATCGCCTGGCTCATCGCCGCGAAACGCGCGAAACCGTCTGAGATCCTGGCCCTGACCTTCACGGACAAGGCCGCGGCGGAGATGGAGGAGCGCGTCGACGTCCTCGTCCCGTACGGCTACACCGACGTCTGGGTCAGCACGTTCCATGCCTTCGGCGACCGCGTGCTCCGCGACCACGCCCTCGACCTCGGGCTCGCCCCCGACTTCCGTATTCTGACGAAGGCGGAGCAGGTCATCTTCTTCCGCGAGCGGCTCTTCGAGTTCCCGTTGGACTACTACCGGCCGCTGGGCGACCCGACCCGCTACGTCGAGGCGATGCTCGCGCTGATCAGCCGGGCGAAGGACGAGGACATTACCCCGGACGAATACGTGGCCTTCGCCGACCAGGTCGTGGGCGCGGCCGAGGCGGATCCCGCGGACAAAGAGCTCGCCGAGCACGCCCGGCGGCAGCGCGAGATTGCACTGACCTACAGGCGTTATCAGGAACTGCTCGCCGCCGAGGGTTGTGTCGACTTCGGGGACCTGATTACGCTGACGCTCCGCCTGCTGCGCCGGCATCCGACGGTCCTGCGCGAGTACCAGCAGCGCTTCAGCTACGTCCTGGTCGATGAGTTCCAGGACACGAATTACGCGCAGTTCCAGCTGGTGCGCCTCCTGGCCGCGGCGAACCCCGAGCCCAACATCACGGTCGTGGGCGACGACGACCAGTCGATCTACAAGTTCCGCGGCGCCGCGATCAGCAACATCCTCAACTTCATCGATGTCTACCCCCGCGCGCGCCAGATCGTCCTCACCACCAACTACCGCTCCCATCAGGCGATCCTCGATGCCGCGTACCGGCTGATCCGACACAACAACCCGGACCGGCTCGAGGTGAAGACCGGGCTCGACAAGCGCCTGCAGGGCGTCCGCGCCCCCGGCCCCGCGCCGCAGCACGTGCACCTCGACACGCTCAGCAGTGAAGCCGACTGGATCGCCTCCCGCATCGCGGAAAAGGTCGAGCAGGGCGAGGCCCGCTACCGTGACGTCGCGATCCTCGTCCGCAGCAACGCCGACGCCGACCCGTTCATGCGGGCGCTCAACATGCGGGGCGTCCCGTACCGGTTCACCGGCAGCCGGGGCCTGTACAATCGCGAGGAGATCCGGCTCGCGATCGCGTTCCTGCGGGCGCTGGCGCGCCCCGCGGACAACCTCAGCCTGTACTACCTGGGCGTCTCGCCCTTGTACCTCGTCGCGGCCACCGACCTGGCGAAAGCGCTGAGCTATGCCGACCGGAAGAACCGCACGCTCGAGCACGTCTTCCGCCATCTTGACCGGGAAGGCTTCACCGACCTGGCCGAGGAGCTCGCGCCGGAGAGCCGCGCCGCCATCGCCAAGCTCCTGCAGGATCTCGAGGAGATGCGCGAGCTGATGAAGGACCACGTCACCGGCCGCGTCCTCTACGAGTTCCTGGTGACACGCACCGGCTACATCCGCCGTCTAGCGACCTCCGAGGTCCCCGACGATGAGGTGCGCGTGGCCAACCTCGCCAAGCTCTTCGATCTCATCGCGAAGTACGGTGAGATCGCCGCCTATGATCGCGTGCCGGAGTTCGTCACCCACCTCGACGACCTGATCCGGGCCGGCGACGACCCCGCGGTGGCGGAGGCCGACTTCGACCAGGACGCGGTCAGTCTCCTCACGGTGCACCGGGCCAAAGGCCTCGAGTTCCCCGTGGTGTTCCTGGTCAGCTGCGTCTCCGAGCGGTTCCCGACCCGCAACCGCGGCGAGACGATCCCCCTGGCGGACCCGCTGGTGAAGGACCTCACGCCGGGCGGCGACTTCCATCTCCAGGAGGAGCGCCGGCTGTTCTACGTCGGGATGACGCGGGCGCAGCGCGAGCTGTACCTCACCAGCGCCCGCGACTACGGCGGGGTCCGCCCCCGCAAGGTCAGCCGGTTCGTCCTCGAGGCGCTCGACATCCCGCAGGTAGACGTCACCACGTACAAGGCCTCGCCGGTAGAAGCGATCCACCGCCACGCGCCCTCCACCGAAGGCCAGCAGCGCCTGGCCGGCGTCATCCCCCCGGACCAGCCTCTGCCCGTGAGCTTCCGGCAGGTGGACGACTACGACACCTGCCCGCTGAAGTACAAGTACACGCACATCCTGCGCGTGCCGCTGCTGCGGGACCACCGGGTGGTCTACGGATCGGCCATCCACGAAGCGATCCGCGAATACCACCGGCGCAAAGCCCGCCGGCAGCTCGTCACGCTCGAGGACCTGCTGCGCCACTTCGAGCGCGCCTGGATCAACGAGGGATTCATCAGCCGCGAGCACGAGGATCAGCGGCAGGACGAAGGCCGCGAGGTGCTGGCGCAGTTCTTCGCGTTCCAGGAGGCGAGCGGCCAGATCCCCACGTTCGTCGAGGCGCCGTTCTCGTTCCAGGTCGGGGCGACCCGGGTGAGGGGGCGCTGGGATCGCGTGGACATGCGCGGCGACGAGGTCGTGCTCATCGACTTCAAGACGAGCGACGTGCGTACGCAGAAGGATGCCGACAAGCGGGCGCGGGAGAGCCTGCAGCTGGCGATCTACGCGCTGGCGTATCGTGAGGTGTACGGCGCGATGCCCCAGCGCCTGGAGCTGCACTTCCTCGGCCCGCAGCGCGTGCTCGTCGGCACCGCCGAGCCTGACGGCGAGCTGCTCAAGGACACCGCTGGGGTGATCGAGCGCGTCAGCGCCGGCATCCGCAACCAGCAGTTCATCGCGACACCCGACTTCTACCGCGCCTGCCGCTACTGCGCCTTTGCGTCCATCTGTCCCTACACAGCGACCGGCGAGCCCGAGGTGGAAGAATGATCCGCCTCCTGCACCTCGCCGATCTGCATCTGGGGCGCCCGTTCCAGATGCTCGGAGAGAAGGGGGCCGCGCAGCGGCGCGCCCTCGAGGCGGCGCTCATCCGGGCCGTGGACCTCGCCATCGCCGAGCGGGTGCATCTCGTCCTCGTCGCGGGCGATCTCTTCGACTCCCCGAAGCCCGCCCCGGCCTTGATCGAGCTCGCGGCGAGGGAACTGCGCCGCCTGGACGACGCCCGGATCCGCGTGGCAATCGTCGGCGGCAACCACGATGCCGGGCCCGACGGGTACGTCGCCGGATGGGAGCACTTGCGCCAGGCGAATCCCAACGCGCTGTTCTTCGGACCCTCCGTCGCGACGCACGTGTTCGCGGATCTCGACCTGGCCCTCACCGGCCGCTCCCCCGAGCCGGGCGCAGCGACGAGCCCGCTGGAGGGCTGGCCGCAGACCCGGACCACGACGTTCGCCGTCGGCGTGACCCACGGCTCGTGCTACCGCGCGGGGGTCGTCGAAGGATCGTCCGTGATGCACCCGCAGGAGATCCGCGCGCTCGGCCTCGACTACCTGGCGCTGGGGGACTGGCATTCGGCCCTCGAAGTGCACGGACCGCCGCATCCGGCCTGGTACGCGGGTTCGCCCGAACTGCTGGCGTACGATCAGGAGGGCGCGGGCCACGTGCTGCTGGTGGACCTCGCCGCACCCGGGGAAGCACAGGTCACACCGCGCCGGATCGGCCGCCGGCGCTACGTGCGGCTGGACGTGGATCTGGCCACGAACGACGACGCCGCCGTGCGGAAGGCGATCGAATCGCGCGCCGATCCGGACACGGTGTGCGACGCGATCCTGTCCGGGCTCGTGCCCGTCTCCCGCATCGTCACGGCGCGGGCGCTCGAGGAGGAGTTCGGCGGGGCCTTCTTCCGGCTGCGCGTCACCAACCGCACGCACGTCTGGCTGGACGATGCGCAACTCGCAGAGGTCCCCGAGGACACGGTGCTCGGACGGTTCGTTCGTGTGATGCGCGCGCGCATCGCTGAGGCGCCGGAAGACCGCCGGAGCCTGCTGCAGGAGTCGCTGCAGGTGGGGGTCGCCGTCCTGCAGGGCCGCGAGGTGCTGGGATGATCCTCCGCCGGCTGCATCTCCGCCGCTTCCTCGGTTTGCCCGACGCCGCGTTCGAGTTCGCCGCCGGGGTCAACGTGATCGTGGGCCCCAACGAGGCCGGGAAGTCCACGCTGCGCACCGCGATCCGGACCGTGCTGTACGAGAACCCCGCGACGACGTCGTCCGACCTCCGCGATCGCTTCCGGACCTGGGGCGTCACCGATCCGCCGGAGCTGAGCCTGGAGTTCACCCTCGACGGGCGCACGTTCCATCTGACGAAGAACTTCGCTTCCCGCCGCGTCACGCTGACGGACGGCCTGGGCCGGATGTGGGAGCAGCACAAAGTGGTCCAGGAGCGTATCGTCGAGGTGCTCGGCCTGGGCAACGACAAAGTGTTCGACGCCACGGCGCACATCGCGCAGACCGAGCTCGAGCGTATCCACCTGAGCAGCATCAGCAAGGAGCTGGGGCGCATCATCGGCGGCGGCGGGGAGGACGTGGCGACCGCGATGCGCCGGTTGGACGCCCACCTCAGGTCACTCGAGCGTGGCAGCAAGGGGACTACGGTCAAGGAACCGGGGCTGCTGGCCGCGCTCGAGCGGAAAGCCAGCGGGCTCCGAGAGGATGTGGATCTCCTGCGCCGCAACAGTGCGGAGGCCGAGCGGGCCCGGGCGGAGCTGGCGGAGCTGGCCGCGGCCCGCACCGCGCTGGCTGCCGAGCTCACGGCCAAGCAGGCCCTGCTGGAGAACAACCGCGAGATCCTGCGCGACGAGGAGCGCCTGGCCTCACTCAAGCGTGAAGAGGCGCTGTGGGAGAAGAAGGTCCGCGACATCGAGGACCTCGGTAAGCGTCTCTCCTCGCTGGACCATGAGCTCGAGACCGCCACCGCCGCGGGCGTCCCCGATGATGGAAGGACCCGCACGGCGCGCGCTCTGAGTGAACGGCTCCAGGCCAGGGAGCAGGACCTGGCCGCGCTCCGCCGGGACCTCGAGACCCCGCCGCCCCCCCGCCGCTCGCCGCTCGCCGGGTGGATCGCTTCCGCTCTTGGCGTGGCCCTCGCCACTTCCGGAGCGCTGCTCCGCGATGCCGCCGCCGCGTGGGTCCTGATCATCATGGGGATCATCGCCGCCGGCGCCGGTATCGCGTTCATCTCCCGGAGCGCACGGGCCGGCCAGCTCGCGGCGCTACGTGCTCAGGAGCGCGAGCGCCGCAGGCAGACCCTGGAGGGCGAGCTCACGCAAGTCCGCGCACAGCTCGACACCGTCCTGGGGGACATCGGGTGTGCGTCGGTGGCGGACGCCGAGCAGCGGCTGCAGCGCTACCGCGATCTCGTCCGGGACCGCCAGCAGGTGGCCGAGTTCCTCACCCGCCGGCGGGAAGGCAGTGAAGACGAGGCGATCGCCGAGCAGTGGAAGACCGTGCGCCGGGACATCTTCGGACTGCAGGAGCGGCTGCGCGCGCCTGAGGTCGCGTCCAAGCGAATGACGCCGCTCCAGGTGCAGGGGCTCGAGCGCGAGGTCCGGGAGATGGAGCAGCTTCTCGCGCAGGCGCAGCGCCGCGAGATGAAGCTGGCCGTGGACCTGGAACGGCTGGCCACCGACGCCGAACAACTGGCGGCGAGGGATGAGCAGCTGGCCGAGGCCGAGGAAGCGCTCGCCATGGTGCGCCGCCACCACGAGGTCTGTAAGGAGGCCCTGGCCGGACTGACCGAGGCACGGCGGCTGGCTGAGGTGCCGCTGCGCGAAGTGGTGGAGAAACGGGCAGGCGGGTATCTCGCCGTTGCGACCGAGGGGCGATACGCGCAGCTGGCCGTGGAGCAGGAGACCTTGAAACTGTCCGTCTGGTCGAAGGAGGCGGACGGCTGGGTCGAAGCCGCCGAGCCGCAGCTCAGCCGGGGCACGGTGGATCTCGTCTACCTGGCTGCGCGGCTGGCCCTGGTTACGCTCCTGAGCGGGGGCAAGCATCCGCCGCTGCTGTTCGATGACCCGTTCATCACGTTCGATGAGCGCCGCCGATCCAGCGCCCTGGCCCTGCTGCGGGAGCTCGCCCGGGACCACCAGGTGTTCCTCTTCACCTGCGGCCGCCAGTATGACGCGTTCGCCGACCACCTGATCGAGCTGACCGACCGGACATCGGCCGGGACACCCACCGGAACGCCGGCCCCTGCGCCGGTCCCGGCCGTCGGGCCTCTCTGGGAACAGCGCTAGCCATGTTTGCGCAATCCGGCAGCATCGGAATCTTCGCCGTCGCCATCGTGGCCGGGTTCTACTTCGGCCGGTTCTTCGACGCGAGGCGCGATCTGGATACCGCGGCGTTCGTGAGCCTCCTCACGGTCATCGGGATCGGC
>MENB01000019.1:4870-8850 GCA_001768125.1 Armatimonadetes bacterium RBG_19FT_COMBO_69_19 | reverse complement strand
TGCTCATCCGTGCGTACCGGGATCTGAACCTCCTCGACCCGTACGGCGTCGGCTTGCTCATCGGTGTCGTCATCAACGTCGTGCTCGCCGTCGTGCTCAGGGCCACGATGCCCTCGAGCGGACGGCAGGCCGACGTCGCGCGCTCGATCCTGTCCCTCACAGGCCATTCCTTGTGAGTATGGCCAGAGACCTCGACGCCCCCCGGCAGGTCCTGCGGCAGACCTGGAAGGAGCTCCTGGCCCGCCCAAACGTCGTGGCGACCGGGATCGGCTACAAGACCGTCCAGGGGAGGCGGCAGCCCCCCATCTGCATCGTGTGCTCCGTCGCGCACAAGGTCCCTCAGGCCGAGCTCTCGGCGCGGGACATGATCCCGCCGTCGATCGACGGCGTGCCCACCGACGTCGTGGCCACGGGTCCCATCTGGGTCTTTCAGTTGCGGACGGGACGGCACCGGCCCGCCCCGGGCGGGGTCAGCATCGGGCATCGCGACATCACGGCGGGAACGCTGGGCTGCCTGGTGAAGCGAAACGGCACGACGCACATCCTCTCCAACAATCACGTGCTTGCCAACAGCAACGCCGCCCAACCAGGGGATCCGATCCTGCAGCCCGGACCCTTCGACGGGGGCCGGTTTACCGCCGACCAGATCGCGACACTGGCCGCATTCGTCCCCATCCACTTTGCGGACGAACCGAGCAGTTGTCCCATCGCCGGCACGGTCGTGGCCTGGCTCAACGCCGTGGCCCGGCTCGCGGGAAGCGATACGCGGCTGCGGCCCGTCAGCGTCCAGGTCCCCGAAAACCTGGTCGACGCGGCCATCGCCCGGCCGCTCCGGCCCGAGGATGTCTCCGGGGAGATCTTCGAGATCGGCAGCGTCCAGGGGCAGATCCAGGGGGACCTGGGCATGGCCGTGGTAAAGAGCGGCCGCACCACCGGGCTCACCACGGGGGAAATCCTCCAAGTGGATGTGACCGTGGACGTCCAGTACGGCGCCGGCCGTGTGGCGCGGTTCACCGACCAGCTGCTGGCGGGTCCGATGAGCCAGGGTGGGGACAGCGGCTCGGCGGTCCTCGACACCGGGGGCCGGCTCCTCGGGCTGCTCTTCGCGGGCAGCGACAACAGCACGATCATCAACCGCATCGAACACGTTTTCGCCGCTTTAGGGACCACCTTGTAGCCATGCCGGCCAGCATCCGGGATGTGAAAGCGCAGCACCAGGGCCGGCTGCTGGCCCTTCCGGGCGTGGTGTCCGTGGGCCTGGGGCGGAGTCCGGAGGGGGAAGCGGAGATCGTGGTCTGCCTGGACAGGCGCCGGCCCCGGACCATGGCCCGGCTGCCCCAGACGCTGGCCGGCTACCCCGTCCGGGTTGAGGTCATCGGGCAGGTCAAGACCCAGTAGCTCGCCTGCAGGACCCCCTTGGATTGACCCCGCCGGTCTAACCGGGCTACAATTGTTTGAAATCCACTCGCACCGTGAGGTGACAGAGAGGAAGCGACGTACGCCAACCCAGAGGAGGTGACCCGCCATCACACCCACTCCGGCTGTGATCGGACTCGTGGCGGGGTTGATCGCGTTCCTCCTTGGATATCTCCTGCGCAGATACGTCGCCGAGGCGAGGATTCGATCGGCCGAAGAGGCCGCCCGACGGATCATCGAGGACGCTCAGAAAGAGGCCGAAGCGAAGAAACGTGAAGCCATCGTCGAGGCCAAAGATGAGGCGTTCCGCCTCAAGCGTGAGGCGGAACATGAGATCCGCGAGCAGCGGGCCGAGCTCCAGCGTCTCGAGCGGCGCCTGGTCCAGCGCGAAGAATCCCAGGATCGCAAGACGGAGGCTTTCGAGCAACGCGAACGGACCCTGACCGAGAAGGAAGCGGAACTGGCGAGGGGACGCGACGAGGTCGCGAGCGCCTTCGCCAAGCACCAGGCAGAACTTGAGCGCATCTCCGGCCTGACGGCCGAACAGGCCCGCGAGCAGCTCCTGCGGCAGGTCGAGGAGTCCTCGCGCGGGGATGCCCTGCAGATCATCAAGAAGATCGAGGCCGAGGCCCGGGAAGAGGCGGACCGCCGCGCGCGCGAGATCATCGCGCTCGCCATCCAGCGCTGCGCCGCCGACCACACCGCGGACGTCACGGTCTCCGTCGTCGCGCTGCCCAACGACGACATGAAGGGGCGGATCATCGGCCGCGAAGGCCGCAACATCCGCACCCTGGAAGGCCTCACCGGCGTCGACCTGATCATCGACGACACCCCGGAGGCCGTCACCCTGTCGTCCTTCGACCCGATCCGCCGCGAGATCGCCAAGATCGCGCTGGAGAAGCTCATCGCGGACGGCCGCATCCACCCCGCCCGGATCGAGGAGATGGTGGAGAAGTCCCAGCGCGAACTCGAGCAGCGCATCCGCGAGGAGGGTGAGCGGGCGGCCTTCGAGGCCGGCGTGCACGGCCTGCACCCGGAGGAGATCAAGCTCCTCGGCCGGCTGCGCTTCCGCTACTCCTACGGGCAGAACCTCCTGCAGCACTCGGTCGAAGTGGCGCTGCTCTCGGGCCTCATGGCGCAGTTGCTCGACGCCAACCCGCAGTTGTCCCGCCGCGCCGGGTTGCTGCACGACATCGGCAAAGCGCTCACCCACGAGGTCGAGGGCACGCACAGCGCGATCGGCGTGGACATCTGCCGCCGCTACCACGAGCCGCCGGAGGTGCTCAACGCCATCACCTA
Organism: Armatimonadetes bacterium RBG_19FT_COMBO_69_19; assembly: GCA_001768125.1. Taxonomy (GTDB): domain Bacteria; phylum Sysuimicrobiota; class Sysuimicrobiia; order Sysuimicrobiales; family Kaftiobacteriaceae; genus Kaftiobacterium. The sequence goes on along the minus strand of MENB01000019.1, from coordinate 6,135 downwards.
CCATCACGGCGACGAAGAGGCGCGGTGCGTGGAGGCGATCCTCGTCGCGGCCGCGGACGCGATCTCGGCGAGCCGCCCTGGCGCGCGCAAGGAGACCGCCGAGATGTACGTCAAGCGGCTGGAGAACCTGGAGCGGATCGCTACCTCGTTCACCGGGGTGGAGAAGGCCTACGCGATCCAGGCCGGCCGCGAGGTGCGGGTCATCGTGCGGCCGACCGACATCGACGACACCGCGGCGCAGAACCTGGCACGCGAGGTGGCCAAGAAGATCGAGGACGAGATGGAGTACCCGGGGCAGATCAAGGTCACGGTGCTGCGCGAGACCCGGGTCATCGAATACGCCAGGTAATGCGCCTCCTTTTCGTGGGGGACGTGCACGGCAAGCCGGGGCGGCGGATCCTCCGTGAGCGTCTGCCCCGGCTGCGCAGCCGCTTCGGCGCGCAGCTCGTCGTCGCCAACGGCGAGAACGCCGCGGGCGGGGCGGGGATCAACGCGGGGGTGATCGAGGAGATCCTCGCCGCCGGGGTGGACGTCGTCACCGGAGGCAACCACACCTGGCAGCAGCGCGACGCCTATGAACTGCTGGACGCCGAGCCTCGACTCCTGCGCCCGCTGAACTTCCCGCCCGGCACCCCGGGCCGCGGGGCGACCACGGCCACCGCACGCAATGGGACCCGTGTCGGGGTCGTGAACGCCCAGGGGCGCGTCTTCATGCCCGCAGCCGTAGAGGATCCCTTCCGCGGGGTCCGCGCGGAGGTGGAGCGCCTGCGGGAGGAAACCCGGGTCATCATCGTCGACATCCACGCCGAAGCGACCAGCGAGAAGGTGGCGCTGGGCTGGTACCTCGACGGACTCGTCAGCGCGGTGATCGGCACGCACACGCACGTGCAAACCGCCGACGAGCGCGTCCTGCCGAACGGCACGGCGTTCATCTGCGACGTTGGGATGACGGGGCCGCGGGACGGGGTCCTCGGGATGGACCGGGAGCGGATCATCGAGCGGTTCCTCACCTCGCTGCCCATCCGCTTCGAGGTCGCCTCCGGCCCGGCCCAGCTGAACGCCGTCGCCGTCGACATCGACGAGGACACCGGCCGGGCGCGCTCCATCGAGCGGATCCGCGAGACGGATGACGATGCGGATTGACCTCCACACCCACACCACCGCCTCTGACGGCCTCCTGCCGCCGGACCGGCTTGTCGCGCTGGCGAAAGATGCCGGCGTGGCCATCCTGGGCGTCGCCGATCACGACACCACGGACGCGCTGG
>MENB01000019.1:2884-4838 GCA_001768125.1 Armatimonadetes bacterium RBG_19FT_COMBO_69_19 | reverse complement strand
GTCGAGGTGATCCCGGCGGTGGAGATCAACACGGACGTGGAAGCCCTCGAGGTCCACGTCCTGGGCTACTTCATCGACCACCACCAGCGCTGGTTCCAGGAGTTCCTGCGCCGCCTTCGCGACGGGCGGGTGAACCGCGCGGCGAAGATGGTGGAGAAGCTGAACGCCCTCGGCATCCCCGTCCGGTTCGAGCGCGTCCGCGAGATCGCCGGCGGCGCGGTCGGCCGGCCGCACGTCGCCCGGGCGCTGATCGAGGCCGGGGCGGTGAAGACGACGGAAGAGGCCTTCGCGCGGTACATCGGCCGCAGCGGGCCGGCGTACGTCGAGCGCATGAAGATCACCCCTGAAGAGGCCGTGCAGGTGATCCTCCGGGCCAGGGGGATCCCCGTGCTGGCGCATCCGGGGTGGGGGACGCTGGATGGACTGATCCCGTCCCTGGTCGATGCCGGCATGGAGGGTCTCGAGGCCTACTATCCGGACCACACGCCGGCGATGGTCACGCACTTCCTGGAGCTCGCCGCCCGGCACCACCTCCTGGTCACCGGCGGATCCGACTTCCACGGCGGCGATCTGGCCACGGGCGTGGGCATCGGCAGCCAGTACGTCCCGCCCGAGGTCGTCGAGCGGTTGAAAGAGCGCGCGGCGCAGAAGCGCCCGCGGCAGATCCTGCAGTAGGAGGCAGGTCATGCGCTGTCCGCAGTGTGGCACGGAGAACCCGCCCGGCAAGATCGTGTGCCGGAACTGCGGGACGAGGCTGCGCACCGGGATGGCCGCGGTGCTCGGAGCCATCCCTGAAGAAGAGCTGATGCGCCGTGTGCGTCAGGACCTCCGCAAGCTCCTCATCGTCGCCGGGGTCACCGTCGCCGTGGGGATCCTGCTCGGCATCCTGATCCGGTAGGAGCTCCCGTGGGCGCCACCGACCTGCGGAATCTGCCCTCCGTCGAGCGCCTCGCTCAACAGCTGGATGCCGAGGGCACGGGCCTACCGCGCCCCGTGCTGACGGATGTTGCCCGCGCCGTAATCGACGCGGCGCGGGCAAGGTTGCTGCGAGGAGAGGGACCCCTGGAACCGGCGCAGCTCGTAACCGAAGCGCTGCAGATGGCGCGCGCGCGAGCGACGCTCACCCTGACCCGAGCGGTCAACGCCACCGGCATCATCTTGCATACCAACCTCGGGCGGGCGCCGCTTGCCTCCGCCGCGCTCGGTGCGGTGGTGGAGGCCGCCGCCGGGTACGCCACCCTGGAGATCGACCGCGACACGCGCCGCCGCGGCGCGCGCGATCAGCACCTCGAGCCCCTGCTCACGATGCTCACCCGGGCGGAGGCTGCGACGACCGTGAACAACAACGCCGCTGCGGTCCTCCTCGCCCTGTCCGCTCTGGCTCGGGGCAAGGAGGTCATCGTCTCGCGGGGCGAGCTCGTGGAGATCGGTGGGTCGTTCCGCCTCCCCGAGGTCATGGCTCAGAGCGGCGCGCGCCTCGTCGAGGTGGGCACGACCAACCGCACCTACGCGCGTGACTACGAGCGTGCGGTCACCCCGCAGACCGCGCTGCTGCTGAAAGTCCACCGCAGCAACTTCGTGGTGAGCGGCTTCGTGCACGAGGCCACACCCCCGGAGCTGGTCGAGATCGGCCGGCACCGCGGGATCCCGGTGATGTACGACCTCGGCAGCGGGTGTCTGGTGGATCTGCGCGAGCGCGGGCTGCCGTATGAGCCCACGGTAGCCGAGGCTGTCGCAATGGGCTGCGACCTCGTGACCTTCAGCGGGGACAAGCTGCTCGGCGGGCCTCAGGCCGGCGTGCTGGTCGGACGCGCGAAGCTCGTCGAGATGGTGCGCGCCGATCCGCTCGCGCGGGCGATGCGGATGGACAAGCTCGACCTGGCCGCGCTCGGCGCCACGCTGCAGCTCTACCTCGATCCGCAGATCGCCTGGAAGGAGATCCCTGTCCTGTGCA
>MENB01000019.1:1868-2873 GCA_001768125.1 Armatimonadetes bacterium RBG_19FT_COMBO_69_19 | reverse complement strand
ACCGCTGAGGAACTCCGGGACGCGGCCGAGCGGCTGCACCAGGCGCTGCGCGCGTGTCTGCCCGCCGCGTATGAGATCCGGGTCGAGGAAACGACGGCCGAGGTCGGCGGGGGCTCGCTGCCCGAGGCGCATCTCTTGTCGCGCGCCGTCGCCATAACCGCGGGGAGCGGACTGGAGGCGCTCGAGCTCTCGCTGCGCCGGCACCGGCCGCCGGTCTTCGCCCGCGTCGCCCGCGATCAGCTGCTGCTGGACGTCCGCACGCTGCTGCCGGGTGACGAGCAGGTCATCATCGACACCCTGTGCGCCATTTCGTAATCGGTACCGCCGGACACATCGACCACGGCAAGAGCGCGCTGGTCAAGGCGCTCACCGGAACCGACCCGGACCGGCTCGAGGAGGAGAAGCGCCGGGGGATGACGATCGACCTCGGTTTCGCCCACTTCGACCTGCCCAGCGGCCGCCGCGTCGGCATCGTGGACGTGCCCGGCCACGAACGCCTCATCAAGAACATGCTGGCCGGCGCCACCGGCATCGATCTCGTCCTCCTGGTCGTTGCGGCGGACGAAGGCGTCATGCCGCAGACCCGCGAGCACCTCGACATCCTGCGGTTCCTCCCGGTGCGGGGAGGCATCGTCGTCCTCAACAAGATCGATCTCGCCGCAGATCAGGGCTGGGTCGATCTGGTCAAAGACGAGCTCGCGGGCCTGACCCGCGGGACGTTCCTCGAGCGAGCGCCGCTGATCGAAGTTTCGGCGAAAACAGGGCAGGGGATCCCCGCTTTGGTTGAAACCATCGACCGAGCGCTCGAGCGGGTCTCAGTGCGCGAGACGGACGCGCCCGCTCGGCTGCCCGTGGACCGGTCATTCACGATGGCCGGCTTTGGCACCGTGGTCACGGGGACGTTGTGGAGCGGGCGGGTCGCCCCCGGCGACGTCCTCGAGCTGCTGCCCCGGGGGCGCGAGGTCCGCGTGCGGGGCGTGCAGTCCCACGGTCACGCGGTCGAGG
>MENB01000019.1:1472-1855 GCA_001768125.1 Armatimonadetes bacterium RBG_19FT_COMBO_69_19 | reverse complement strand
TTCCAGGGTCGCCGTGAACCTCGCCGGGATCGACAAAGATGAGGTCGAGCGTGGTCACGTGCTGGCCACGCCCGGCGTCTTTACGCCCACGGCGCGGTTGGACGTCCGGCTCCGCCTGCTGCCTGGTGCGCCGGCGCTTGCCCACCTCGCCCGGGTGCGTGTGTATCTGGGCGCCGACGAGATCATCGCCCGCGTGGCGCTGATCGACCGCAAGCGCCTCGAGCCCGAGAGCGAAGCCGACGCGCAGCTGCGCCTGGAGCGACCGACGGTGGCCGATGCGGGCGACCCGATCGTGATCCGGCGGTATTCGCCGATGCAGACCCTTGGGGGAGGGACGGTCCTGAACGCCCACGCGCCGCTGCGCCGGCGAGGCGAGATGTCCG
>MENB01000019.1:1082-1350 GCA_001768125.1 Armatimonadetes bacterium RBG_19FT_COMBO_69_19 | reverse complement strand
ACTGGCGTCGGCGGGCCGGCTCGTCGTGATCCGAGGGCGCGTCTTCCATGCCGACAGCGGCGAGAAGATCCGGCAGACAATCCGGCGCGAGGTGGCCGCCTACCACGAGGCGGTGCCGTGGCGTCCCGGCATGCCAAAGGAGGAGCTGAAGACGAAGGCGTTCCCAGCCGGCGACGCCCGCTTCTACGCCGCGGTGCTCGAGGAGCTCACCGGCAAGAGCGAGGTGGAGGACGCGGGCAACTTCATCCGTCTCCCCGGCTTCTCTCCG
>MENB01000019.1:862-1020 GCA_001768125.1 Armatimonadetes bacterium RBG_19FT_COMBO_69_19 | reverse complement strand
TGAGGAACTCTCGCGGGACATCGAGCCAAAGCTCTTCGACCGGCTCTTCAGGACCTTGCTCGACGACGGCACACTCGCCGAGGTCGCTCCGGAAGTGTACTTCCATCGGGACGCGCTGGACGAGGTCAAGCGCACCGTGGCCGAGCTGGTCGCGTCGA
>MENB01000019.1:0-832 GCA_001768125.1 Armatimonadetes bacterium RBG_19FT_COMBO_69_19 | reverse complement strand
ACCGGCTGCAGACGAGCCGGAAGTACGCGTTGACCGTGCTGGAGTACTTCGATACCATCAAGCTGACCCGGCGGGTGGGGGACGCGCGCGTCTTGCTCGATCGTTCCAAGCTTCCTGATCCGCACGATCGCGGAGGGCAGTAGGGGCTGGTGCCCCTTCCGGTCTTCAAAACCGGCGGGAGGCCTCACGGTCTCCGGTGGGTTCGATTCCCACGGCCCTCCGCCACCCCCGCTCTAGATGCGAGTCTGGCGAACAAGGATGGGGTCTTGCTGACGTGCCTGCACCGGCGCAATTTCTGGTTCATACGGCAAGACTGGGGTGAGTTGAAATGCAATAAGGGCCGTGACCATGGCCTCACTCCTGAGGCCGTGCTCTGCGCACCGTGCTGCCGATGACCAGTCCGGCGGTGATGAGGACGATGTTCTTGAGCGCGTACTGGCCTTCCAGCGTGGGCAGCAGCGGATTGCCCCTCTGGAACAGCTCCTGTGGCAGCAGGAAGAAGATCTGGAAGGTACCGGCGATCTGCAGCCAGAGCAGGAGGAGCGTATACAGCAGCGCCGTCTTTACCACCAACTCGCCGGCCGGGCTGGCGCCGATTAGTTTCAACCCGCCGAACCACAGATAGACGATGGCGATCGCCAGACGGAGCAATCGCAGGCCGTGTTCCGCCATGAATCGCACGAGCGCCGCATCCGCCTGATCCAGCCGCACGCTAATCTGTCGCCTGACCCCGCGTTCGTGCCGGATGCCTCGAAGGATCCGGACTTCGGCCAGGCGCCGCCGGCGATCCGTGTGTCGCGGCGGCTGGCGGAGTGACGAGCGCAGCACGGAC
>MENB01000018.1:13234-21681 GCA_001768125.1 Armatimonadetes bacterium RBG_19FT_COMBO_69_19 | reverse complement strand
TGGACGACTACGATCCCCAGGGCGCGAGCCGCCCGATCGAGGCGTTCGGTGATGACCTCTCCAATTGGTACGTGCGCCGGTCGCGCCGCCGCTTCTGGAAGAGCGAGGCGGACGACGACAAACGCGCCGCCTACTACACCCTGTACCGGACGCTGCGCACGCTCGCCCTGGTCCTGGCCCCCTTCGTGCCGTTCCTCGCCGAGCGGCTGTACCAGGATCTCGTGAAGGTGGTGGAGCCCCGCGCGCCGGCGAGCGTCCACCTGGGCGACTACCCGGAGCCAGACGCGGCCCTGCTGGATGAACCGCTCGAATCAGAGATGGACGCCGTGCGCGGGCTGGTCGTCCTGGGGCGCGCCGCGCGCGGCCACGCGAAGCTCAAGGTGCGCCAGCCGCTGCCGGCCGTCCTGCTGGTCACGAAGTCGCGCGGCCTCCGGGAGCGTCCCGAGCTCCTCGAGATCCTCGCCGATGAGCTGAACGTGAAAGCGGTCCGGTTCGTCGACGACCCGAGCCGCTACGTGACCTTCGAGGTCAAGCCACGGTTCGACATCCTCGGCCCCAAGTACGGCGCGGCCGTGCAGGCCATCGCACGCACCGTCCGCACGCTGGATCCGGTCCAGGTCCTGCGCGCGTTCGATGCCGACGGCCGCCTCACGCTCTCGGTCGACGGGCAGGAGGTCGTGCTCTCGCGCGACGACGTCGAAGCCCGGATGCACGAGGCCCGGGGCTATGCCGCCGAAGGCGCGGGCGGCGAATTCGCCATCCTTGAGACCGACCTCACGCCGGCCCTCCTCCAGGAAGGACAGGCGCGGGAACTGGTGCACCAGGTGCAGACCTTGCGCAAGGACGCCGACCTCGCGGTGGATGACCGCATCGTCCTGCACTACGAGGGGCCGCTGGACCCGCTGCTCGCGGCGCACCGGGACTACATCATGCGGGAGACCCTCACGGTCGAGCTGCGCGCGGGGCTGCCCGCCGGGGCGCCCGCCCGCGACATCCGACTGGACGGGGTAAACATCCGCCTGAGCATCGCGCGGAGGCAGGCGTAACGAGGCTGCGCAGGACTCCGGCAGGAACCGCGCGGGCAGGACAGAAACACGGGACGGCTGCCGTCCACATCGCAGGCATCGGAGCATCACCGTGGTAGAGAAGACCATCGGCGTGCTGGGCGGGCTCGGCCCCTGGGCCACGCTCGATCTGTTCGAGAAGATCCTCCGGCTGACCCCGGCCGCGCGGGACCAGGACCACCTGCGGATCATCATCGACAACAACCCGAAGATCCCGGACCGCTCGCCGGCCATCCTGGGCGACGGAGAAGATCCCACCCCCGCGCTGGTCGCCACGGCGCGCAACCTGGAAGCTGCCGGCGCCGACCTCATCGTCATCCCCTGTAACACCGCTCATGCCTTCTACGGCCCGATCGCCTCGGCGGTCTCCATCCCCGTGCTGCACATCATGGACGAAGTGGCTGCCGCGGCCCGGCGCACCGTGGACGGGCTGCACCGGGCGGGGGTGCTGGCGACGCGGGCCACGATGGCGGCCGGTCTCTATCACCGGGCCTTTGAGCGGGTGGGCGTGGATGTCGCCGGTCCCGACGCCGCCGGACAGGATATCGTCAACCGGGCCATCTACGGCGTGAAGGCAGGGCGCATGGGACCCGAGGTCACCCGGGAGCTGCTCCCTGTCGCGCAAGCCCTCCTCGATCGAGGCGCCCAGGCGATCGTGCTCGGCTGTACCGAGCTCCCCTTCGTCCTGCGCGCGGGCGATCTCAGCGTGCCGGTGCTGGATTCGAACCTCATCCTCGCCCAGGCGGCCGTGCGCGCGGCCACGCATGCACCGGAGGCGGCCCCCGCGCGGTAGGACTTGCACTTGCAGAAGTCATCGGATACACTACCGTCAGCCTGCCAGCCGGTGGACCCCCGCACCCACTGCTGCTGCGATCCGGAGGGGGATGGATGGCACCCAGGACCACCAAATCGGCCAAACGCAAGGCCGGACTGCGCCGCGGCACGCAGATGAGCCCGGCGCGGGGGCGGAAGGCCGCCAAGGGCAAGGGCGTGCGCCCGGAACGGGCGGTGCGGGCCGACCGTCCCGCACGCGGGGCCGTCAAGGCCAAGTCCCTCTCCCGGAAGGAACTCGGCGAGTTCCGGCGGCTCCTCGAAGACGAGCGGGTCCGGCTCCTCGAAGAGCTCGAAGCCATGGAAGAGCACACCCCCGAGGTCGAGGACCAGGTAGGGATGGACATCGGCGGGGGGGACGACGAGGACCTGGCCGATGTCGCCAGCAGCACCTTCGAACGCGAAAAGGGCCTCGCCCTGGAAAGCAGCGTCCAGCAGATGCTGGCGCAGGTCGAGGAGGCCCTGGGACGGATCGAAGAGGGCACCTACGGCAACTGTCAGCGCTGCGGCGATCCGATCGACGTCGCGCGGCTGCGCGTTCTGCCGTTCGCGACACTGTGCATCCGCTGCAAGGAACTGGAAGAGAAGTCCAACGGCGCGCGCTAGCCGTCCTGGGGACCGTGCTCGTCGCCGATCAGGCGACGAAACTCGTGGTCGAGGCGCGCCTCCCCCTCGGCATCTCCATTCCGATCATCCCCGGCGTCCTGGCGTTCACGCATGTCCACAACCGCGGGGTCGCGTTCAGCCTGCTGGGAGGCATCCCGCTGCTCGTGCCGGCCGCCATCGCCTTGACCCTGCTTTTCCTGCTCTTCTACAATACGGCCCGATGGTCGCGCCGCCCGGTCATGCAGGCGGCGCTCGCGATGCTCGGGGGTGGCGCGATCGGGAACCTGGTGGACCGGGTGCGGGTGGGCGCCGTCGTCGACTTCATCGACGTCCACGTCTGGCCGGTGTTCAACCTCGCCGACATCGCGGTGACGGCGGGGGCGGGGCTACTGATCTTACTGCTGATCCGGGGTGATCGATGAAGCCGATCCTCGTCAGACTCGGGCCGTTTCCCATCTCATCGTTCGGCCTCTTCCTCCTGCTGGCGTTCCTGGTCGGCATCGTCCTGGCCCGCCGCCGCGGCGCGCGCCTCGGCATCGATCCCTCCCGGATGCTGGACATGGCCCTGTACATGATCATCGGGGGCATCGTCGTGGGGCGACTCGGCTACGTCGTCGCGAACTGGTCCGTCTTCGCCGCGGCCCCCGGGACGATCTTCACCATCTGGAAGGATTCCGGGCTGACCTTCTACGGCGCGCTGGTGGGTGCGATGATCGTCGGCGCGCTCTACGCGCGGACGCTGCACATGCCGCTGCGCACCTACCTGGACATCTTCGCACCTGCCCTGGCCCTCGGCTACGCCGTGGCCATGGTTGGCGCGCTCCTGCACGGCCTGTACATCGGACGGCCCACCGGCGTGCCCTGGGGCGTGCAGATGTTCCTCGACCGCCGGCATCCCACGCAGGTCTACCTCATGCTGGCCTCGCTGGGCACGTACGCCGTCCTCCGGTCGCAGGAGAAGGCCGCGCTGGCGCCGGGGACGCTCTTTTACGTGTGGCTGCTGCTGCACGCGCTCAGCCGGGTCGCGGTGGAATTCTTCGTCGAGAGCCCGACGGTGCTGAACACGATGGTCACGCTGGCCCAGGTCGCGAACGCCGTGGTGGTGGTGATCGCCGTGATCGCCCTGGCCCTCGTCGCCCGCGGGCCGAGGATGTCGCCGCAGCCCGCAGCACCGCCCGAGATGCCCCCGGCGGCCTGACGCAACGGGCACCGGCGACCGGTACACCTACGTGGTGGACGCCGCCTCCGAGGGCGTCCGCCTGGACGCGTTCCTGACCGCGCGTCTGGGGGCGCTCTCCCGGTCCCGCATCAAGGCGCTCATCGGATCCGCGCACGCCACGGTGGACGGCGCGCCGGCGAAGCCGTCAGGACGGGTGCGGGCCGGCCAGCGCGTGGAGATCACCGTGCCTCCGCGGGAGCCCGCCACCGTGACCCCGCAGGACATCTCCCTCAACGTCGTGTTTGAGGACGATGATCTGCTGGTGATCAACAAACCGCCCGGCCTCACCGTGCACCCCGGGGCGGGGCAGCCATCCGGCACCCTGGTCAATGCCATCGTCTCGCGCGTGCCGCACGTGCTGCGCCTGGGGGGCGGGCTGCGGCCGGGGATCGTGCACCGCCTCGACAAGGATACGTCCGGCCTGCTCGTGGTCGCCAAGACCGAACATGCCCTGCGCGATCTGCAACAGCAGGTGGCGTCGCGTACGATGCGCCGTACCTACCTGGCGCTCGTGACCGGGCATCCCGCGCACGACGAGGGGACCGTCGACGCGCCGATCGGCCGCGATCCACGGCACCGCACGCGCATGGCGGTCGTCCGCGGAGGCCGGCAGGCCAGCACGCGCTACCGCGTCATCGAGCACATGGCCGCTTACACCCTGGTCGAAGCCTCGCTCGTCACAGGGCGCACCCATCAGATCCGGGTACATCTGGCGCATCTCCGCCATCCCGTCGCCGGTGATCCGGTGTACGGCGGCAGGGCCGCCGCCGGCACATCGTCGGGTCTCGGCCTCACGCGTCAGGCGCTCCATGCCTACCGTCTGCGATTCCGCCATCCCACCACCGGCGCGGAGATGGCGTTCGAGGCGCCGCCGCCGGCGGATTTCACCGACGCCGTCGCCCGCGCCCGTGCGGAGGGTGTCGGCCCCACCCGGCGAAATGGCCGCACCAGGCGATGAGCTCCTCGATGCGTGAGAAAGCGACGGTGATGGATGCGGATGGGATCCGTCGAGCCGTGATGCGGATGGCGCACGAGATCCTGGAACGCAACAAAACCGCGGCTTCCCTCGCCATCGTCGGCGTGGAGACCCGCGGGGTCCCGCTGGCCCGCCGCCTCGCCGCGGCGATCTCCCAGATCGAGGGGGTCGCGGTGCCGGTCGCCTCGCTCGATACACGCCCGTTCCGCGACGACCGTCCGGCGGGCACGCCGGTCGGGCCGCCGCCCCGGCTGCCCTTCCCGATGGAAGACCGGATCATCGTCCTCGTGGACGACGTCCTCTACACCGGCCGGACCGTGCGCGCGGCGCTCGACGGGCTCATCGCGCAGGGCCGCCCCCACACCATTCAACTGGCCGTGCTCGTCGACCGCGGCCACCGCGAGCTGCCGATCCGTCCGGACTTCGTTGGGAAGAATCTCCCCACGTCTTCGCGCGAGCACGTGGCGGTCCGCCTTGCCGAGATCGACGGCACCGACGAAGTCGTGATCGAAGAGCCGACGTAGGCCAGGGTCTGCTTAAGGCAGCGCCGGCGCGACCCGCACCGTTTCCTCGCGCACGTAGACGACGAACCCCGGTCGGCGGCCCTTCGGTTTCCGCACGAACCTCCGCGGCGTGTAATCCACCGCGACCGAGCCGGATGACCGTCCCTTGCTGAAGTAAGCGGCCACCGCGGCGGCCTGCGCGATCTCGCCCTCGCGGGCCGGCCGGCCCCCGGTCCGGAGGATGACGTGCGCCCCAGGGAGGCCGCGCGCGTGGAACCAGAGATCGTCAGGGGCGGCCACCTTGAACGTAAGGCGATCGTTGTCCTGGTTCGTCCGGCCGGCAAGGATGGTGGCACCGTCGGTGAGGGTGAAGCTCCGGGGACGCGGGGCGGCGGTGGGTGGGCGCCGTCCGCGCCGCCGCAGGTAGCCTTCGTCGGCGAGCTCCCGGCGGAGCTCCTGAAGATCGGCCATGTGGACGGCCTGCTCGGCCATCGTGAGCGCCGACTCGAGGTACGCTCGCTCCTCGGCGAGTTGGCCCAGGCGTCCTTCCAGCGCCGGCCGGGCACGGCGGATCTTCGTGTAGCGCGCAAACAGCTTCCGGGCGTTCTCGACAGGGGTGAGCGCTGGATCGAGGGGGATCGTCACGGGGACGCCGTCATACCCGGGCACCGTGGCCTCAGCGGCGCCGGCGATGATCTGGGACGCGTAAGCCAGGAGCAGCTCCCCGCGCCGGCGCACCGCCTCCCCCCCAGAGGCCTCCTCGAGCCCGCGACGCACCTCCTGCTCGGTGCGTTCCACCTTCGCGAGCGCCGTCCGGATGGCTGTGAGGAGCGAGGTCCGGACCTCCTCGAGGGCAGCGGACTCACTCACCTGTGTTGTGACGCGTGCGACCGCTTCACTCATGCTCGACGCAGGTTCCGGTATGAGCCCGACGACATGGAGCAGCGGGAAGGGAGCATACCCGCGTGGGGCATCGCCATCGAGGTAGACTACGGGCGTGAACGCCCGGCGTTCGACGATCCGCGCGAGCGCGGCAAGGACCCCGAAGATCCTCGCGGCATCCGGGGGGAGGGTGCGCGCCGGCGCCTCAGGATCCACGGCCGCACGGTGGGCGATCTCCCGCGCCATCGTCGGGCTGATCCCGAGCAGCGCGGTGTTGAGGCGATCGACCAGCGGCTCCGCCGAGGCCTCGAGGAGGTTCCGCAGCCGGTCCTGGGTGAGCTCCGCAGGGCTCGGGCGTCCGGCGGGTGGACGGCGGTACGGGAGTCCGGGCAGCACCTGGCGCACCGACGAGCGCTGCTCCGGCACCAGTTTGAACGCACCGGCGATGAGGCCGTCCTGCACGAGGATGAGGTTGCTGTGGCGGGCCATGAGCTCCGCGACCAGGTCCACCCAACCGGCATCGGTCTCGAAGCCCAGGGTGAGGATGCGCTCAAAGGGGATCTGGTGCACCGAGGCCAGGCGCGCGTGCTCGAGGCGGCTGCGGAGCATCTGGGCGAACGGCCCGGCCTCCGCGCCTGGCGGCTGAGCCGGAGCCAGGTGGATGCGGGCCCACCGGGGATGGATGGAGCAAAGAATCGTCGCTGCGCGCCCCGGAGTGCGCAGCGACAACATGAGCTCGTGCTCGGCGGGCTGCGCGACCCGCTGCACCCGCGAGCCGATGAGGGCCTCGAGATCGGGGACCACGGCAGCGAGCACGACGCTGTCGAACGAGCCGATGAGGCGCATCCCGACCTACGATACCACACGCGAACAGGAGTCACTTCCGACCGACAAGAAGGACACTCTCTGATGATTCGCAGCATGACAGGCTACGGCCGCGCCGACGCGCAGACCCCGTTCGGGCGCTTCACGGTGGAGATGCGCTCCGTGAACCACCGCTTCGGCGAGGTGCTGGTGCGCCTGCCGCGCGACCTCGCCCCCCTGGAGGACCGCGTGCGCGCGGCCGTGCAGGCGCGTGTGTTGCGGGGCCGGGTGGAGGTAACTATACTGAGGGAAGATCGCGCGGCACGGACGAAAACCGTGCGCGCGGATCTGGAACTCGCCACCGCGTACGCCCAGGCGTTGAGAGAACTCGCCGACGCCCTGGGCGTTCCTGATAGTATGAGCCTGTCGCAGGTCGCCGGCTACCTGGACGTCGTCCGCGTGGAGGAGGCAAAGGAAGACCTCGACGTGTTATGGCCGGCGCTCCTCCCCGCGATCGAGGTCGCGACCACCGATCTGGTCGGGATGCGCGAGGCGGAAGGCCGCCGCCTCGCGGAGGATCTCGATGGGCGCCTGCGACGGGTCGAGGAACTCGGGGCCGTGGTCGAGGCGCGCTCCCGCGACGCGGTGGGAGCCTACGTGACCCGGCTGCGGGAGCGCATCACGCAGCTGCTCGGCGAGCTCCCGGTGGATGAGAGCCGGCTGGCCGCGGAGGTGGCGATCTTCGCGGAGCGCAGCGACGTCAGCGAGGAAGTGACGCGGCTGCGCAGCCACGTCGCCCAGTTCCGCCAAGAGCTCGTGGACGCCGATGGAGCGGTGGGCCGCCGGCTGGAGTTCGTGCTGCAAGAGATGGGCCGCGAGGTCAACACCACCGGCGCGAAGGCCAACGACCTCGAGATCACCCGGGCGGTCATCACGATGAAGGGCGAGCTCGAGAGCATGCGCGAGCAGATCCAGAATGTTGAGTGAGCCGCGGCTGATCAACATCGGCTTCGGGAACATCGTGGCGGCCAACCGCATCATCGCCATCGTCGCCCCCGATTCGGCCCCGATCAAGCGCATCATCCAGGAGGCCCGCGACAAGGGCGCCCTGATCGACGCCACCTACGGCCGGCGCACGCGCGCCGTCGTCATCACGGACAGCGGGCACGTCGTCCTGTCCGCGGTGCAGCCGGAGACCGTCGCCCACCGCTTCACCACCCGCGAAGATGAGGAGGCGCCGGCGTGACGCCTGCGCCGTCATGATCATCGCTATCGCCGGGCCCATCGGCGTCGGCAAGAGCACCGTGGCGCGGGCGCTGGCCGACCGGCTGAGGTACCGTTACATCTCCGGGGGCGAGGTCTTCCGCGATCTGGCGCGTGAGCGCGGTATCTCCGTCGTCGACGTCAACAAGCTCGCCGAGAGCGACCCCGCCCTGGACCGCGAGCTCGATCGCCGCCAGCACGAGCTGGCCAAGGCGGGCGACTGCGTGGTCGAGAGTCGGCTCGCCGGCTGGATGGTGGACGCGGATTTCAAGGTGTGGCTGCGGGCGCCGGTCGACGTC
>MENB01000018.1:0-13225 GCA_001768125.1 Armatimonadetes bacterium RBG_19FT_COMBO_69_19 | reverse complement strand
GAAGGGCAGCCCGTGGCCGGCGCGCGTGCCGACCTCGTCGAGCGGGAGCGCAGCGAGTGGGCCCGCTACAAAGCGGCCTACCAGATCGACATCGACGACCTGACCCCGTACCATGTCGTCATCGACACGACGCTGTGGAGCGCGGATGCCATCGTGGACGCCCTGGCGACGCTCGTCCGCACCGCGCTGCTCGGGATGCGCACCCCGTGACGGCGAGCCGCCTGGCCGGGAAGACGATCATCGTCGGCGTGACCGGCGGCATCGCCGCGTACAAGACGGTGCAGGTGGTGAGCCGCCTGCGCCAGCTCGGCGCCGAGGTGCACGTCGTGATGACATCCTCCGCCGCGCACTTCATCACCCCGCTCACCTTCCGCACGATCTCGCAGCATCCGGTGGTCACCGACCTGTGGGATCCGGCGAATCCCTACGACGAGCCCCACGTGGCGCTCGGGGAGCGCGCCGCGCTCTACCTGATCGCCCCCGCCACGGCCCACACCATCGCCCGGCTCGCGTTGGGCCTGGCCGATGACGCCGTGACGGCGACCGCGCTTGCCACCCGTGCGCCGGTGCTGCTTGCGCCGGCGATGCACGACGCGATGTACGAGCACGCGGCCACCCAGGGTCACCTCCACACGCTCCGTCAGCGCGGCTGCCACGTCATCGGTCCCGAGACCGGCTGGCTGGCCTCGGGGAAAACGGGCATCGGCCGGATGTCCGAGCCCGACGCCATCATCGACGAGATCTGCGCCATCCTCGACGCGCGCTGATGGCCGGCAGGTCCGGACATGATGGCCGCGCTCGGGGCGATGTTCCACGCGAGGGTCAATTCCTAGATGTTCGCCGACGTCGCGCTAAATGCGCCGCTGCGGGCGGGGGACCGGGCGTTCACCTTCGCGGTGCCCGCCGCCCTCCAGGGGGCGATCGCCGTCGGGCTGCCCGTCCGGGTCCCCTTCGGCCGGCAGACGACGACCGGGTTCGTGGTGTCATTGCGGGCGCAGAGCCCACGCGAGGCACGCGCCATCACCGCGCTGGATGAGCGCCTCCCCGGCCTTCCTCCCGACCTCGTGGCGCTGGCGATCTGGATGGCCGAGTACTATGTCTGCTCCATCGGCGAGGCGCTGTGGGCGATGATCCCGTCCGTGGCCGCGGCCGCGCGCAGGGGCGCGAGCCCCGCGGCCACCGCCGAGGAGGACGCCCCCCCGCGCGGGATCCCGACCGCTGGGGCGGGGGAGGCGAAGGCACCGCAGGTGAGGGCGATGCTGGAGGCGCATCCGTCCGCGCGCATCGCGCTGCTCGCCGACGAGGAGCGGTTCGGCGGATACCTGGATGCCCTGCGGTGGCTCGAGGACCGCGGGCGTGACGCGATCTTCCTCGTCCCGGAAGTGGTGCAGGCGGACGCGTTCGCCGGATGGATCGCTCGCCACACCCGGCTCCCGATGGCCGTGTGGCACGGAGGGCTCAGCGACGCGCAGCGCTGGCGTCTGTTCCGCCGGATCCAGTCCTTAGAGGTCCGGATCGTGGTCGGCACGCGCTCCGCGATCTTCGCCCCGCTGCCGCGCCTGGGACTCATCGTCGTCGATCACGAGGAGGACACCTCCTATAAGGAAGAACGCGCGCCACACTACCACGCCCGGCGCGTGGCGGAGGAACGGGCGGCGCGGACGGGAGCGGCCCTCATCTGGGGGACGCCCGTTCCTTCGACCGAGGTGATGCGCGCGGTGGTCGACGGTGAGGCGGCCTCGGTCGTGCACGCCGCCAAGCGGGCGCCGGTGACGCTCTCCGATGTCCGGGCGGAGACCGGGCCGCTTGGCGGTTTGTTCGGCCGGCGGCTCTATCAGGCGCTGCTGCGCGTGCTGCCCGGTGACCGCGCGATCCTGTTCGTCCCGCGGCGAGGGTACGCCGACTTCCTGCTCTGCCACGAGTGTGGCTGGGTGCCGCGCTGCGCCCGGTGCGGCGTCGCGATGACCTATCACGTCCGGCAGGTCCGGCTGCACTGCCACCTCTGCGCCGCAAGTGAGGCGGCCCCCGAGGTCTGTCGCACCTGTGGGGGGACGCAGCTCCGCCCGCACGGGGTCGGCACGGAGCGTGTGGAGCAGACCGCACGCCGGTTGTTCCGCGGCTCGCCCATCCACCGCCTTGATGCCACATCGGCCCCCGACGAGACCACGCAGCAGCGCGTCTGGCAGCAGTTCGGCAAACGCGGCGGGCTCCTCATCGGCACGCAGCTCCTCGTGAAGGGCGTCGGGCAGGTCCCCGCCGCCGTGGTGGGCGCGATCGGCGCGGACGCGAGCCTCAACCTGCCCGACTTCCGGGCCGCGGAGCGCACGTATCAGGTGCTGGCACGCCTGGCCGCCCTGGCCCAGCGTGAGATGATCGTCCAGACCTTCGCCCCCGCGCATCCCGCGCTGCGGGCGCTCGCTGAGGACGACGCCGGGACGTTCTACCGGAACGAGCTGGCCGCCCGCCAGCGTTTTCACTACCCTCCGTACCACACCCTCGTGAACATTGTCGTCGCGGGGCCGGACACCGACGCCGCGCGGGACGTGGCGGAGCGAATCGCCGGTGCGGTCACCGGCGCAGACGTGCTCGGTCCGTCGCCCGCGCCGCTCGCCCGGGTCCGGGGACGCTACCGGTGGCAGGTGCTGGCCAAGGAGCGCGAGGAGATGGCGGCGCGCCGCGGGTTGTTCGAACTGCTGCGGACGTTGGCCGTGCCGCGCGAGACGAAAGTGCTCGTGGACGTGGATCCCGTAGACTTACTGTAGAATGGGAGCCGTGGAGATCGTCACCGTCGACAGTCCCAAGGCCGCGGTGCTGCGGCGCCGGGCGAAGCCGGTCGGGAAGGTCACGGCCGACGTGGGGCGTCTGATCGAGGAGATGATCGAGGCGATGCGCCTGGCCAACGGCGTCGGCCTCGCGGCGCCGCAGGTGGGCGTGAGCAAGCGCCTGTTCGTCGCCGAGGTCGAGGCGCGCGTCCACGTCGTCGTCGATCCCCAGATCGTGAAGATGGAAGGCGAGGCACTGGCCACCGAAGGCTGCCTATCCATCCCCGGGTGGGTCGCGGACGTCCCCCGGTCCCAGCGCGTCGTGCTCAAAGGCAAGAACCGGCGGGGTCGCGGCATCACCCTCGATGCCGAGGGCCTTCTGGCGCGGGTCATCCAGCACGAGGTCGACCATCTGAACGGCGTGCTCTTCCTGGACCGGGTCGTAGATCGCTCGACGATCCGTGAGGCGGCCGCCACCACGGAGGTCGAGCCCGCCGAGCCCGCCCCCGCGGGCGGATGACCGCCCGGCGGCTGCGTGTCGTCTTCCTCGGGACCCCCGAGTTCGCGATCCCCTCGCTCCTGGCTCTGCTCCACGCCGCCGAGGTGCTCGCCGCCGTCACTCAGCCGGACAAGCCGAAGGGCCGGGGTCGGCAGATCGAATCCCCACCGGTGGCCCGGGTGGCGAGCGAACACGGCGTCGCCGTCCTTCAACCCCCGCGCCTGCGCTCCCCTGAGGTCGTGGAGCAACTGCGCGCGCTGCGTCCCGACGTGATCGTCACGGTCGCCTACGGGAAGCTCATCCCGAAAGAGATCCTGGACCTCCCGCCGCTCGGTCCGGTGAACGTCCATCCCTCGCTGCTGCCCAGGTACCGCGGGGCATCGCCGATCGCGTCCGCGATCTTGAACGGGGAAACGGAAACGGGCGTGACCATCATGTACCAGTCGATGGAGCTGGACGCGGGAGACGTCATCCTGCAGCGGCGGGTCGGCATCGGCCCCGAGGACACGACGCGTACGCTCGAGGAGAAGCTCGCGCGCGTGGGCGCCGATGCCCTGGTCGAGGCCCTGACCCTGATCGCCGAGGGCCGCGCCCCCCGCATCCCCCAGGATTCCTCGCAGGCGACCCACGCGGGGAAGTTCGAGAAGGAGCACGGCCGCATCGACTGGTCGCGCCGGGCGACTGACATCGTCAACCTCATCCGCGCGATGGACCCCTGGCCGTCAGCCTACACCTGGCACCGCGGCCGCCTCCTGAAGGTGTGGCGGGCGAAGGCGCTCCCCGACGCGCACACATCGCCGGGGGCCATCATCGAGGTCCGGCGCGGCGAGGGGATCGTCGTCGGCGCGGGGCAGGGCGCCCTCCTGCTCCTGGACGTGCAGCCCGAGGGAGGACGCCGGATGACCGCCGATGAGTACGTGCGCGGCACCCGCGTGGAACCGGGCGAGCGCCTTGGCAATGCGGCAAAGCCTGTATAATGGTGGCCAACGGAGGTGTCCGCCGATGTTTTGGGATCCGACATTTGTCTTGCTGCTGCCCGCCATCGTCCTGGCTGTGTACGCGCAGTACAAGGTGCAGTCCACGTTCCGGCACTACGCGCAGATCCGGTCGGGGACGGGCTACACCGGTGCGCAGGTCGCGGCGGAGCTGCTGAGGCGGCAGGGCATCACCGACGTGAAGATCGAGCCTGTGCAGGGCATGCTCGCGGACCACTACGATCCGCGCAGCAAAGTGCTGCGGTTGTCGCCCGATGTCTTCGGGAGCGACTCACTCGCCGCGATCGGGATCGCGGCGCACGAGACCGGGCACGCGGTGCAGCATCAGGTGCGGTACGCGCCGCTCGCGCTGCGCTCGGCGATCGTGCCGCTGGCGAGCTATGGGACGAGCGCGGCGTGGATCCTGTTCCTCCTCGGCCTCGTCTTCAGTTCGCCCGCGCTCATGGATCTGGGCATCCTGCTCTTCCTCGGCTACGTCATCTTCGCGCTCGTCACGCTGCCGGTGGAGTTCAACGCCAGCGCCCGCGCGGTGCAGCTGCTCCAGGGGCAGGGATTCGTGCTGCCCCAGGAAGCGCAGGGGGTGCGGGCCGTGCTCAATGCGGCCGCGCTGACCTACATCGCCGCCGCGGCGATGGCCGTGCTGCAACTCGTGCGGCTGCTCGTCCTGCGAAACAGTCGCGACTGATCCGGGTCGTAGTGCACCGATGAAGACAGTCCGCCGGGCGGCTGCGAAGGCCGCCCGGCCCGCGTCTGGGGGAAACGCGCGCGAGGCCGCGGTCCTCGTGCTCGCCCGGGTGGATCGCGGCGAGGCCTTTGCCAACCTCCTCCTGACCTCCACCCTGGCGCGCGCCCGCCTGTCCGATATCGATGCCGCGCTGGCCACCGAGCTGGTGCTCGGCGTCCTGCGGCATCGTGCGCGGCTCGACTGGACGCTGGCCGGCGCCCTGCGCCGGAGACTGGACGACGTCCCGCCCCGCATCCGTGCGGTGCTGCGTACCGGCGTGCACCAGCTGCTCTTCCTACCGCGCATCCCTGCCCATGCCGCAGTCGATGAAGCCGTGACCCTCGCGCGCGCGCACGGTCACGCCGGCACGGCGAAGCTCACGAACGCCGTGCTCCGCCGCGTCGCTGCCGAGGGCGAGCGTGCGCTGCCGCAGGATCCCCCGGCGGAGCGCCTGGCCGTCGAACACTCCCATCCGCGCTGGCTCGTCGAGCGGTGGCTGGCGCGGCTTGGGGTCGAGGAGACCGAAGCGCTGTGCCGAGCAAACAACACCCACGCCCCAGCCACGGCCCGGCTCAACACCCTGAAGATCACGCCCGAGGAGGCGCCTCAGCGCCTGCAGGACGCGGGGATCCGGGTGGTCCGGACGCCGCTGCCCGAGGGGGTGATCCTCGAGGGTTCCTTCTCGGCGCGTCGGGCGCTCGTCGACGAGGGCACCGTGACGATGCAGGATCTCGGCGCCATGCTCGTGACCGATGTGCTCGATCCGCAGCCGGGCGAGACCGTCATCGACGGCGCGGCGGCCCCCGGAGGGAAGACGACGCACATCGCCGAACGGATGCGGGACCGCGGGCGGATCATCGCCTGCGACGTCCACCAGGGGAAGCTCGAGCGTCTGAGCGCCCGGGTGGCGGCGATGGGCATCTCCTCGGTAGAGGCGCATCACCTTGACGCCCGGGAGCTCGGCGCCGCCTTCTCCCGCCAGGCGGACCGGTTGCTGCTGGATGCGCC
This sequence comes from Armatimonadetes bacterium RBG_19FT_COMBO_69_19, assembly GCA_001768125.1. Classification (GTDB taxonomy): domain Bacteria; phylum Sysuimicrobiota; class Sysuimicrobiia; order Sysuimicrobiales; family Kaftiobacteriaceae; genus Kaftiobacterium. Next base: position 7,237 of record MENB01000018.1, on the reverse strand, counting down.
CTGCACCGGGCTCGGCGTGCTGCGCCGGCGGCCGGACATCAAATGGCGCGTCCGCCCCGACGACATCCGCACCCTCGCCGCGCTGCAGGCGGCAATCCTCTCCGGAGCAGCGGAGGCCGTGCGGCCCGGCGGAGTGCTCGTGTACAGCGTGTGCAGCACCGAGGAGGAAGAAGGGCAAAACGTGGTTGAGGCATTCCTGCGGGATCACCGCGGATTCGTGCCGGAGGGATTTGCGCTGCCGGACGATCTGGCCTCTGCGGGTGGGGCCTCGGGTACGGCGATGCTGCTCCCGCACCGCCACGGCACCGACGGCTTCTTCATCGCGCGCCTGCGGCGTCGGCGCTCCTGACGATGGCGACCATCACGGACATTCCGATGGATCTCAAAGGCATGACCCTCGAGGAGCTCGAGGCCTTCGCCCGCGGGATGGGCGAGCCCGACTATCGCGGCCGGCAGATCGCCCGGTGGGTGTATCAGACCGGGGCAGTGTCGTTTGCGGAGATGACCGACCTGCCCGCGGGGCTGCGCACCCGTCTGGCCGAAGCCGCGCAGCTCACCGCGCTCTCCGCCCTCACCGCGGTGCGCGCGGACGCCGGCGACACGGCGAAATACCTCGTGCGGCTGGACGACGGGGCCACGGTCGAGACCGTCTTCATGCGCTACGAGGACGGCCGGCGCAGCGTGTGCATCTCCACCCAGGTGGGCTGTGGGATGGGATGTACCTTCTGCGCGACCGGGCTCGCCGGCCTGACCCGCAACCTCACCACGGCGGAGATCATCGACCAGGTCCTCCTGGTGCAGCGCGAGCAGGGCAGCCGCGTGACCAACGTCGTCTTCATGGGGATGGGTGAACCCCTGGCCAACTATGCCCCCACCCTGCGCGCGCTCAGGATCCTCAATGCGCCGTACGGCCTGGGGATCGGCATGCGTCACCTCACCGTCTCCACCGTGGGCCTGGTCCCGCAGATCCGCATGCTGGCTCAGGAACGCCTGCAGCTGACCCTCGCCGTCTCGCTCCACGCCCCCGACGACGAGCTGCGCAGTGCGCTAGTCCCGATCAACCGGCGCTGGCCGATCTCTGAACTGCTCGCGGCGAGCGCCGAGTACATTCGCCAGACCGGGCGCCGTGTCTCCGTCGAATACGTCCTCCTGGAGGGCGTGAACGACCGGGCCGATCAGGGGGGCCGGCTGGGCCGGCTCCTGGCCGAGCACGCCCGGCTGGTCGGCGAGACCCCCGCCGCGGCCTGGCACGTGAACCTGATCCCCTGGAATCCCGTCTATGGGATGCAGTACCGGCGCCCCGCCCGCGACCGGGTCGAGGCGTTCCTCCGGGAGCTCGACCGCCACGGCGTCCCCGCAACCGTGCGGCTCGAGCGGGGCGTCGAAATCGACGCGGCGTGCGGTCAGTTGCGGCGGACGCACGGCCTGCCGCAGGCCGCCGTGCGGGGGGTCGGGGAAGTGTCAGAGGCGGAAGCGAGGCGCTCATGATCGCTGCGGGGTCCATGGTCGCGGGGCGCTACGAGATCCTCGATCGCATCAGCGAGGGCGGCATGGCCACCGTCTTCCGCGCCCGCCGCCTCGAGGACGGCGAGATCGTGGCGCTCAAGATCCTCCGCGAGCAGTTCGCCTCCGACGTCGAGTTCATCACCCGGTTTGAGCGTGAAGCCAGGGCGGTCAGCGAGCTCATCCATCCGCACATGGTCCGTGTCTATGACAGTGGCGCCGACGGCAACGTCCACTTCATCGCCATGGAGTACGTCGAAGGCGAGAACCTCAAGGAGTACATCCGCCGGCACAGCCGCCTGGAGGCTCCGCGCGCTCTCGAGATCGCGGCGCAGGTCTGCGATGCCCTGGAGTACGCGCACGCGCACGGCATCGTCCACCGGGACATCAAGCCGCAGAACATCCTGCTCACCCGGGAGGGGCGGGTGAAGGTCACCGACTTCGGGATCGCGCGCGCGATGAGCTCGGCGACGATCACGCAGACGGGGACGGTGCTCGGGTCGGTGCAGTACCTGTCCCCCGAGCAAGCGCGCGGTGCCGCCGTCGGCCCGTCCACCGACATCTACTCGCTCGGCGTTGTGCTCTTCGAAATGGTCACGGGGACGCTGCCGTTCGAAGGCGACTCACCCATCGCCACGGCGCTGGCCCACGTCAACCAAACGCCGCCGCCACCGCGGGGGCTGGCGCCCGCGCTGCCGGTACGCGTCGAGGGCATCATCCTCTTCGCGCTGGCGAAGTCCCCGTCGCGCCGGTACCGCACGCCGGGAGAGATGCGGGGCGACCTGCGCGGGGAGACCGAGGTGTGGAGCCGCGTCTCCCCCCACACGTTCATGGAGCAGACCTCGCCGACGCTGGTGCTTCCGCCGCCGCCCGCGTCCCGGCGGCGGCCGCTGCCGCTCGGGCTGACCGTGGCGCTCATCACCCTCGTGCTCCTCGGCGGCGCCTGGGGCGGGTGGCGCGCCTTCAGCAGCTACCTGTTCGTGCCCGAGGTGGAGGTGCCGAACTTCGTGGGCCGCCCGCTGCCCATGGCTCAGCGCGTGGCCGCCTCCTCCGGCCTCACCCTGTCGGTCCGCGAGCGAGTCTACAGCACCTCGGTCGCCTCCGACGCCGTCATCTCGCAGGATCAACCGCCCGGCAAGAGCGTGAAGCGCGGTCGCGTCATCAGCGTCGTGCTGAGCCTGGGCCCCGAGATCGTCACCGTGCCCGACGTCCAGCGCCGCTCCCTGATCGAGGCGCGCCTCCTGATCGAGCAATCACGCCTGGGCATCGGCGAGCTGCGCGAGCAGTACGACGAAGACGTGCGGGGCGGGTTCGTCATCGCACAGGACCCGCAGCCCGGCGCCCGCGTCGAGCGCGGGCGGCCCCTGAACCTCGTGATCAGCAAGGGGCCGCAGCGCGTGGAGATGCCCCCCCTGGTCGGGCGTCCGCTGAAGGACGCGCGCCGGATGCTGGAAGAGCTCGGGATCACGCTGAGCGAGGTGCGCACGTCGCCAACGACCGAATTCGAGCCCGGGTTCGTCGTGGACCAGTCGCCCGGCGCCGGGACACGCATCCGGCCGGTGGACCGGGTCACGGTCGTTGTGACGGTGCGCCCCGGCGAAGAGGGGACGCCGCCTCCGACGCCGGTGGTCACGGCCCAGCCGCAGCAGCCGCAGCGGGCGGACGAGAAGGTGACGCGTGTGCAGTTGATCGTCCCCGGCGGCGAATCGGAACAGGAGGTGCGCATCATCGTCATCGACGAGCAGGGGATGCGCACGGTCTTCGAGCGGCGGCTCCGCCCCGGCGCCCGCGTGACCGAGGTCATCCGCACGAAGGGGTACACGATCATCCAGGTCTACCTGCAGAACCGCCTCGTCCAGGAGATCCGGCCGTGAGCCGGCCGATCCGCATCGCGGCCAGCGTCCTCTCCGCGGACTTCACGCGGCTCGGGGACGCAGTCGCCGCGGCGGAGCGCGGCGGAGCGGACTGGATCCACGTCGACGTCATGGACGGCCGCTTCGTGCCGGAGATCACGATCGGCGCCGTGATCGTCGAGGCCGTGCGGAGCGCCACCCGTCTGCCCGTGGATGTGCACCTCATGATCGTCGAGCCGGAGCGCCACGTGGACCGTTTCGTCCGCGCCGGGGCGACCTCGATCACCGTGCACGCCGAGGCGTCGCGCCATCTGCACCGCCTCCTGCAGCAGATCAAAGACCACGGCGTCCGCGGCGGGGTGGCGCTGAACCCCGCGACCCCGCTCGTCATGCTCGAGCCCGTGCTCGAGGCAGTCGACATGACGCTGCTGATGACGGTCAACCCGGGCTATGCCGGCCAGCGGTTCATCCGCGGCGTGCTGCCGAAAATCCGCCAGCTCGCGGGCTGGCTCGCGGAGCGCACCGCGGGGGTGGATCTGCAGGTGGACGGCGGGATCAATGAGACCACGGCCCCCGAGGTCGTGGCGGCCGGGGCGACCGTGCTCGTCGCGGCCTCCGCCATCTTCCACGGCGACGGCGGGATCGAAGCGTCGGTGGCACGCCTGCGCGCGGCGGCGGACGTCCGCGCGCGATAGGTCATGCCCGTCGGCTTCATCACCCACCCCGACTACCGCAAGCACGTCGCCGGGCCCGGTCATCCCGAGCGGCCGGAGCGCATCCGCGCTGTGCTCGAGGCGGTGGCCCGCCGCGAGATCGATGAGCACCTGCAGCGCATCGAGCCGGAGCCGGTCCCGGACGAACTTCTGGCGTCCGTGCACGCGCGCCACTACATCGAGCAGATCCGGCAGATGAGCCGGGAGGGTGGAGGCATGCTCGATCCCGACACCGCCGTGTCCCCGGGATCCTTCGACGTCGCCTCCCTCGCCGCAGGGGGTGCCGTCGCCGCGGTGCGCGCCGTGCTCACCGACGGCCTCCCCGCCGCCTTCGCCGCCGTCCGACCGCCCGGGCATCACGCGCGCCCGGCCCAGGGCATGGGTTTCTGCCTGTTCAACAACGCCGCCTGCGCCGCGACCGCCGCGCAGCAGCATCACGGCTGCCCGCGCATCCTCATCCTTGACTGGGACGTCCATCACGGGAACGGGACGCAGGAGATCTTCTACCGGAGTCCTGCGGTACTGTTTATCTCCCTCCACCAGGACCGGTGGTACCCAGGTACGGGAGCGATCGAGGAAACCGGTGCGGGCGATGGGGTCGGCTTCACGATCAATATTCCGTTACCCGCAGGCGCCGGGAATATGGGCTACGCGCACGTTTTCGAGGAGGTCGTCCTTCCGGTGGCGCAGGCCTTCGCACCGGAACTGCTACTCATCTCCGCGGGCTACGACGCCCATGCCGGCGATCCACTGGGGGGCATGACCCTGACCGCGGGTGGGTTCCGCCGGCTCACCGCGATGGTCCGCGGCGTCCACGCCGGCCCGATCGCCGCCGTCCTCGAAGGCGGTTACGATCTCGCCCACCTGGGTAAGTCGGTGGTGGCAACGATCGAGGCGCTGGCGGGGATCGCCGCCTCACCTGACGAGGCCGAGGGCGTGGAGGAGGCGCCGTACACCGCCGTCCGCGCGCGCACGCGGGCGGTCCGCAGCGTCGTCCGCCACTTCTGGAATATCTGACCGACGGAACCTTCCCCCCCGCCCACCCGTACGATGGAAGAGGGTTTCCCCGCACGTCCGCGTAAGGCCGTACGCGGATGAGCGACCTGCGCGGCAGGGTAGTGGAGGCCCAGGTCCGGGTCCGCTATGCCGAGACCGATGCCATGGGGGTGGTGCACCACGCGAACTACTTCGTGTGGTTCGAGCTCGGGCGGACCGAGTACACGCGCGCAGTGGGCCTCCCGTACCGGGAGGTCGAAGCGCGCGGGGTGCGCCTGGTGGTCATTGAGGCGTCCGCGCGGTTCCACGCCCCCGCGCGATATGATGATGTCGTCGTAATCCGGACGGCGGTGTCCGACGTGAGTAAAGCCACGCTCGTATTTGCGTACGAGGCCCGCCTGCCGGCCGGCACACTGCTGGTGGATGGGCAGACCGTGCACGCGGCCACAGACCTGGCCGGGCGCGTGCGGCGGATTCCGGAGGAGGTCAGGACTGCGCTCGGCGGCGGAGGGAGGAACCGTCCGGCGCAGCGCGAATAACCCAGAGCCGCGTCCGCGGATCCGTGCGCAGTTCCCCCGCCCTGCGTCGAGTGTGGATCAGCCTGTTGGGCGAACGTACGCGGTTCGGTCGACGATGGGGTGCTGGCCATGATGGCTGAGGACAAGGTCGATCTCTCCAAGGCGGTGCCGCAGCTCGCGGAGCGGCAGATCGTCAAAGGGACGGTGGTCCGCGTGGACACCGAGGGCGTGCTCGTGGACGTCGGCGCGAAGTCCGAAGGCCTCATCCCCTCCCAGGAGATGTCGAAGCCGGGTGCCGCCCCGGAGATCAGCGTGGGCGACCGCATCGATGTCATGGTGCTGCGCACCGAGGGCGACGAGGGGAATCTCATCCTCTCCAAGCGCAAGGCCGACGTAGAGATGGCCTGGCGGCGCGTCCAGGACGCGCAGCAGGCCGGCACGGTCCTCCACGCCATGGTCGTGGACAAGGTGAAGGGCGGCCTCGTCGTCGACCTCGGCCTGCGAGGGTTCGTCCCGGGTTCGCACGTCGACCTCACCCAGGCCAAGGGCCGCCGCTTCGAGTGGTTCGTCGGCCAGTCCATCCCCCTGAAAGTTCTCGAGGTCGACCGCGGCAAGGGCCGCGTCGTGCTCTCGCACCGCACCGCGGTGGACGAGACACGCAAGAAGGCCAAAGAAGACCTGCTGAGCGCGCTACGGGAGGGTGAGATCGTCGAAGGGACGGTGAAGCGTCTGACCGACTTCGGCGCGTTCATCGACCTCGGTGGGGCGGACGGGCTGCTGCCGATCAGCGAGATGTCCTGGACGTACATCAAGCATCCGTCCGAGGTCCTGCGCCGCAACCAGCACGTGCGCGTGCAGGTGCTGCGCGTGGATCAGGAGACCTCCCGCATCTCGCTCGGGCTGAAGCAGATCCTGGACGACCCGTGGCGGAGCGTGCAGGAGCGGCATCACCCCGGGGACGTCGTGCGCGGTAAGGTTGTGCGCACCGTGGCCTCCGGCGCGTTCGTCCGGCTGGGGGATCTCGACGCCTTCCTACCGATCTCCGAGCTTGCCGACAAGCGCGTGGCGAAGGTCGACGACGTCGTGAAGGCGGGCGATGCAGTCGAGGCGATGGTCGCGGAGATCCGCCCCGACGAGCGGCGGATGACGCTGTCCATCCGCAAGATGGAGCGCGACAAGGAGCGCCGGCGCGTGCGCGAAGTGCTTAAGGCCCAGGAGGATGAGGGCCGTGTGACGATCGGCGACATCGCCGGGGCGCTCCTCCAGCAGGCAGTGGGCCCGCGCAAGGACGGCGAGGGCGAGGAGTCCGGCGCCTAGCCCCACGTGAAGGAGAGCCTCATCCGGGCCGTGGGCCGCGCGCCCGCGGCCCTGTTCATTGTCCGGATGAGGCGGTAGAATAGGGTGGCGTCGGGGAGTAGCGCAATTTGGCCAGCGCGCACGGTTCGGGTCCGTGAGGTTGCGGGTTCAAATCCCGCCTCCCCGACCACGGTACGTCCCCCCAATCATCTTCCCGCTCGCCGCCCTCACCGATGTGGTCGACGGCCTCCATCCCGGTGTGGATCTGGCGGCTCCATTCGGACCGGGGTGGTCGTGAAGGTCTCGCGCGGCCGGCTCATCGCCGCCCTGCACCTGGCGAGCACGCGCGCCCCGGGAG
>MENB01000017.1:4555-4864 GCA_001768125.1 Armatimonadetes bacterium RBG_19FT_COMBO_69_19 | reverse complement strand
AGCAGGCCGACTCTCAGAAGGTCGTCCCCACGCCGAACAGCCACGCCGGGCTGCGGAGCAGATCCTTCCCGCCGAAGGTAAGTCCCCATCCTCGCGACAACTGATACCGCGCCAGCGCGTCCACGGTGAAGAGGTTGACGTTGTAGGCGTCGAGGCTGAGCGTGAGCGGGCCTGAGTGGCGATAGTCCAGCCCGAGGCCGACCTCGGACTCGTAGATCCCCGCGCGCCAGCGCAGGGTTGGGTTCAGGCGTCCGCCCACCTGGAGCACCATGCGGCTCCCGGCGCCGATGTCGTGGACGCCGAGGCGGT
>MENB01000017.1:0-4517 GCA_001768125.1 Armatimonadetes bacterium RBG_19FT_COMBO_69_19 | reverse complement strand
GCCGCTGTACCAAACCTCATAGGTGACCGCGTACGGACGTCCGGACGGGATCCCTCCGCCGATGCGCTGCAAGAACCCGCCCGCCTGCTGCACCACGGCGCGGGCTTCCTTCACCCCGACCCGGGCGTCGTCGATGATCTCGCGGACCTTCGCCACATTCTCCTGGTTCACCGCCCCCTGCAGGTCCTCGGCCATCTGGCGGATGCGCTGACCCGTGTCGCGCAGCGCGGCGGCGGTCTCGCGGATGTCCGCCGACAGCTTGCCGCCGGCCGACGTCTCGTCCACGAACTCCTTCACCCGGACCGAGGAGGCCTCGAGGTTTTCCGCCATCGCGCGGAGATCCCCCGCGATCGCGGCCACGTCGCCGTCCACCAACTCACGCACGCGCATCGAGGTGACCTCGATGTTGTCGCTCGCGCGCCGGACGGTCGAGGCGACGATCCGGGCCTGGGCCAGGGTCTCCTTCGCCAGGGCGGTCGCGTCGCGCGCGTTGCGCAGGGCTTCGCGGAGATCGGCGCGCATCTGGGGATCGGAGATCAGCGCATTCGCGTTGCCCACCAGCTCCAACACCCGGTCGCTGACTTCCTCGAGCCGCTGGCCGATCCGCTCTAACGAGAGGGGATCCTCGCCCTGGACCGTGGTCCCGGGCGCGAGCGCCGGGGCGTCGGCCTGAAGCGGGGTGATCGCCAGATAGCGCTCGCCGATGAGGCCGCTGGTGGCCGGCTGGAAGCGCGCCCCCGCCGGGACCTGCACGTCGCGGTGCATCCTGAGCGTGGCGCGCGCGCGCTTGTCGGGCGTGAGGCCGACCGCGCTCACCTGGCCGACGGTGACCCCCGACATGCGCACCGGTGTCCCCGCCTCGAGCCCGGTCGCGTCGCGCATGACGACGTGGAGCTCGTACCCCTGGGGACCTCGCAGCGTTCCCCCTCGCAGGAAGGCCACCATCCCGATGATGAGCACGAGCGCGAGGATCGTCACGAGACCGACGCGGGTTTCCGGCGTCATCCTTCGCCACCCCTCTCTCCCCCGACAGGCGGGGGATGGATGAATTCCTGCAGTTGCGGCCGCGGATCCGCCATGATGTCCCGCGGCGTCCCGATGGCCAGCAGCGTCCCGTCCATCAGCACGGCCACGCGGTCGCCGATCCCAAATGCCGTCCAGAGATCGTGGGTGACCACCACCGAGGTCACGGCCAGATCGCTCCGCAGCCGCCAGATCAGGCTCTCCACCTCGCGCGCGGCGGGCGGATCCAGCCCCGCGGTTGGCTCATCGTAGAAGACGAGATCGGGGCTCAGCGCGAGCGCCCGGGCGATGCCGACCCGCTTGCGCATCCCGCCGCTCAGCATCGCCGGCATCTTCTCCTCGGCCCCGGTCAACCCGACCAGGTCGAGCAGGGTGGCCACGCTCTCCCGGATCTTGACCTCACTTTCCGCCCGGTGCCGCCGCAGCGGAAAGGCGACGTTGTCCGCGACGGTCATCGAATCGAACAGCGCGGCCGATTGGAAGACCACGCCGATCCGCAGGCGCACGGCATCCAGGTCATCGCCCCGCAGAGCGTGCACCGGCGCATCCCACAGAAAGATCTCGCCGGCATCGGGCGTGAGCAGACCGATGAGGTGACGCAGCAGCACGGTCTTCCCCGTCCCGCTGGGACCCATGATGACGAAGATCTCCTGCGGCATCACCTCCAGCGAGATCCCCCGCAGGACGTCGACCGCCCCCAGGCGTTTGCGCAGGTCGCGGACCGTGATCACGGGCGCGTCCATCGACGCCTAGAACAGCAAAACGTCGAGGACGTAGTTCCCGCCGAGGATCAGCACGATGCCGAGGACCACCGCCGCCGTCGCCGCCCGGCCCACCCCCGCCGCGCCCCCGTGGGCGGTCAATCCGCGATGGGATCCGACCAGCGCGATGATGATCCCGAAGAGCGCCGCCTTGATCAACCCCCCGCTGAGATCCGACACCTCCAGGAAGCGGCGGACCGAGGACAGGTAGGTGGACGTTCCGATCCCGGCCAGCCCGGCCACCCCCCATCCGCCGATCAGGCCGGCGAGGTTGGCGAAGACGGTCAGGACGGGGAGGACGAACAGGCTGGCGAGCAGCCGGGGAACCACCAGGTACCGTACCGGATCGGTGGCCATGACGCGCAGAGCATCCAGCTGCTCCGTCACCGCCATCGTACCCACCTCGGCGGCGATGCCTGCGCCGCTGCGGCCGGCCGCGGTCACCGCGGTGAAGACGGGCGCCGCCTCTCGCGCGAGTGACACCGCCACGAGGCCGCCGACGAAGCCCGGGGCGCCCAGCGAGAGCAACTGCCGCGCGGATTGGTAGGCCAGGACCATCCCAGCGAACGCCCCGGTGATGATGACGAGGGGCAAGGCTTCGACCCCGATGTGGGCCATCTGGAGCAGGGTCTGGCGGGCCTCGATGCGCCCCCGCACCACCCAGCGGAGGACCCCGAGGAGGAGCAGGGTCAGGCGGCCGGTCTCATCCAGCACACCGAGGATGGCACGACCAAAGCGCTCGATCGGTGAAGCCGGGGGCATGGTGCCACGGGATATTCGCGCTCAGGTGGGCGAGTTCCCGGCGTCAGCCGGCCTGGGCGACCGCGGCGGGCTCGGTGCCGGTCTCGACGCGCTGCACGCTCGCGCCGAGCGCGCCGAGCTTCTCCTCCACGTGCTCGTAGCCCCGGTCCACGTTCTCCGCGTTGGAGATGATGCTCGTGCCCTGGGCGGCCAGCGCGGCGATGACGACGGCGGCCCCGGCGCGGAGGTCGAGCGCTTCCACCGGCGCCCCGCTGAGGAACGGTACGCCGTTCACCACGGCGCGGTCCCCCTCCACCCGGATGTCGGCGCCCATGCGGCGCAGCTCGTCGACGTAGCCGAAGCGCGACTCGAAGACCGTCTCGCGGATGGTGCTGCGGCCATCCGCGATGGCCAGCAGCGACGCGAACGGCGGATGCAGGTCGGTGGCGAAACCCGGGAACGGCGCGGTGTCGACGTCGACGCCGTGGTGGCGCCCGCCGGCGCGCACGCGCACGCCGTCCGTGTTCCGCTCGACTATGGCCCCGCACTCTTCCAGCTTCGTGAGCAGCGCGCCGACGTGCTCGGGGATCATCTGCTCCACGAGCACGTCGCCGCCCGTGCCCGCCGCGGCGATGAGGTACGTCCCCGCCTCGAGGCGGTCGGGGATGACGGAGTACGTCGCGCCGTGGAGGTCGTGCAGGCCTTCGATCGTGATGGTGTTGGTACCGGCGCCCTTGATCTTGGCGCCCATGAGGCTCAGGAAGACCGCGGTATCGACGATCTCCGGCTCGCGGGCCGCGTTCTCGAGGACCGAGGTGCCTTCGGCCAGCGTGGCCGCCAGCATGAGGTTGATGGTCGTCCCGACGCTGCTGCGCGGCACGAAGAAGCTGGCCGCCGTCAGGTGCGGCGTCTCGGCGTGGACGTAGCCGTGCTCGGTGAGCACGTTCGCGCCCATGGCGGCGAAGCCGCGCAGGTGGAAGTCGACCGGCCGGGAGCCGATGACACAGCCCCCGGGCAGCGGCACCTGGACCTTGCCAAGCCGGGCCAGCAGCATCCCCGCCGTATAGAAGGAAGCGCGCATCGTCCGGCAGAGGTCGTAGGGCGCCACGTGATGGGAGACCGCCTGCGCGTCGATCGTCATGCGGTCGTCGGCCAGCGTGATGCGCGCGCCGAGGGCTTCCAGGATGCCCTTCAGCGTCAGGACGTCCCGGCAGTGCGGGACATTCTCGATGACGGATACGTCAGGGGCGAGGCATGCCGCGGTGATGATCGCGAGCGAGCTGTTCTTGCCGCCCGAGATCCGGACCGACCCCCGTAGGGGCCGCCCACCCTGGATGATCAGTTGCTCCATCAGAGTTTGTACTCCACGTAGCACCGGACGAGCTCCTCCAGCAGGAGCAGCCGGTCGACCTGCCGGATGACCGTGCGCGCGTCCCGGTGGCTGGTGACGTACGTCGGGTCCCCGCTCAGGAGGTACCCGACGATCTGGTCCACTGGGTTATACCCCTTCTCACGCAGGGCCTGATACACGTGCTCGAAGATCTGGTGGATGTCCTTGGACGTGGGGGCGCCGACGCGGAAGATGCCGGTGCGCTCGCGCTCATCCATCGTGCCACCTCCGCAAGCACCGGATGACCTCCGGCATAGCGCAGTAGTATTCCCGCTCCCAGCGGTACATCCTGTTGCAGCAGATATTTGCCCCTTACCAGCGCGGAACAGTCGGCGTGAGAAGAATCTAGGATTCCCCTCGCATGTCGATTTCAAACATGATTCGTCGGATCGTGTCGCCGGTCAGGATTGACTCGTCACAGTCCCCTCATTTGACGAGCAGGGTCAGGACCCAGAACAGGAGCCCGAGGGCGGTCAGGTTCACCTTGGAGACGGAGAACCCGAACGTCGCGAGACCGAAGCAGACGGCTGCAGCGAAGAGAAAGATCGTATTGAGACTCACAGGCTACCCCCCCTTAGTACGAGCCATTGTACCACTCCGAA
>MENB01000016.1:6741-14194 GCA_001768125.1 Armatimonadetes bacterium RBG_19FT_COMBO_69_19 | reverse complement strand
TTCAGCTCGGACGGGATCGGGCCTTCCTTGCACTTGCGCTCGACCAGCTCGAAGAGACGGCGTTGGAAGTCGTACTTGGATCCGCAGCCCTCGCACTCCGCGACGTGGGCCTGGATCTCCAGATAGGCCTCTTCGGCGATCTCGCCGTCGAGATAGCTCCAGACCCGCTCCAGAACCTGCTCGCAGTCGATCTCGGTCATGGCGTGGACCCCGTCCCCCCCGGCCTCGGCTCGGCGCCGACGTAGCGGGCGCGCCGCGCGTACTCCCAGAGCTTGACCTGGAGCTGGCGGCGCCCGCGGTGCAGCCGCGACATCACGGTCCCGATGGGGATGCCGAGGATCTCGGCGATCTCCTTGTACGAGAACCCCTCGATATCGGCCAGGATGACCACGTTGCGGAAGGTCTCCGGGAGGCTCTGCAGCGCGCCCTTGACGTCCGCGTCCATCAGGTTGTTCAGGAGGACCTCCTCGGGGTTGCCGGCCCGGCGGTAGTCCTCGCTCTCGTGGACCTTCGAGTAGAGGTAGAACTCGTCCACGTCTTCCTGGTCCACGACCTCCGGTTCCCGCTCGCTCTTGCGGTAGCCGTCGATGTAGGCGTTCATCAGGATGCGGTAGAGCCAGGCCCGCACGTTCGTCCCGGGGCGGAAGGTGTGGAACGACCGCCAGGCCCGGAGGAAGGTCTCCTGCAGCAGATCCTCGGCCCGCGTGCGGTTGCGCGTCAGGCGGAAGCTCGCGCCGAAGAGACCGTCGAGGTGCTCGCTGACCATCGCCTCGAACCGCTCGCGGTCCTCGGCGGTATGCTCACGCTGTTGGGCCAAAACGCCGGCTCCCATCTCGACTCCCACTCGAACGTCAGGAGTCTGCACCTGTATTCCTGGGTACCAACTCGACCGAGACTCTACGGAAGCTCTCGGTACCCATAGTACCCTAGAACGACATTCCCAAGGGTTGGAGGATTGACATCGGTCCGACGGAATTGCATCTGATCCAGAGTCGCCCACAGCCCAACGCAGTGATTGTAGTTCCGCGCCGGCACACGTTGAATTGTTGCGGCACGAGTTCCAATATCGTGGAGATTCGCAGGTCTCGTGCCGACAAAGTGTCCGGGAACACCTGCGCACCTTCTTTGATAGTAATTCGCAAAAATCGCTGCGCCAACAACGTCAGCGATCTGAAGACCGGCTGATAGCGCAGAGTCTGCAAACATTGGGGCTTCCATCAAACGAGTCAAGGTCCGGCCCGTGTTGTGCCCAAAGACGTAAGAAAGGTGAGACGCAGCAACTTGAAGATCTAAATGGCGTGTTCTAGAATCGGCAACAATCATCCCATCGTCGCCAGAAGCAACACAGTGAAATTGAAAACGCTCTGCAAGAACCTGAAGACTCCTCGTGTAGATGGCTTGTGGGTTTGTTGGGTTGATGGAGTCCTTTCGCCAAATAGCACAGAAGAACTTCGTATTGAGTCGAGTGCACAAAGCAAGGACCTTGCGCATGTAGATCTGTCTTCGTCGGTCGCCAGCGTGGGATGGCTTGATCAAGTCATTCCCCTTGATCTCAAAGTGCTCAGGACGGCGCCCTGGAACCGCCGCAACATATGCCGCCATTTCCGCCCGAAAGTACGTGCGCTTCAGAGCGAAAACGCTTCTATCGTAGTCCCGCCATCTATCTGCCGGAAGGGCGACCGCACTGAGACAGAACAAGGGAGTCTCGCCATCAAGCAAGGGTTCATGGTGAGGATTTGTGTCGCCACTCTCGTCCACGTAGAAGAGAATCACGGACTGGAAGTTTCCATAGAATGAACAAAGGCCCCTCCGAGGAGGAGCCTCTGTGGTGCCGCAAGGCGAGCCAAAGCCCGCCGAGCGGTATCTGCATATTACCCACCTTGAGACTTTACTGTCAAGTATCTCTTATCCGTACATGTGTTCGGAGCTAGACGCGGCCCGCGGGTTGGCGCGCCTTCGTGATGTCCGCGAGCGACATCCCGCTCAACACCTGCGCGACTGCGCCGTTGATCGCGTGCCATACCGGGCGCAGGCTGCAGCCCGCGGCATAGATGCAGTCGGGGTCATCGGTCTCGACGCACCACCAGGGCGACGTGGACCCCTCCAGAACGTCAAACGCCTCGCGCAGGTTGATCTCTTCGGGCCGCCGGGCCAGGATGTGGCCGCCGGTCGGCCCGCGTTTGCTGCTCACCAGACCGGCCCGGCGCAGCGAGGTCATCAACTGGTTGAGGTACGGCTCGGGCAGGCCCTGCCGCTCGGCGATGTCCCCGCTCTGCACCGGCCCCTCGCCGAAGTGGTTGGCGAGATCGATGAGCGCCCGCAGCCCATACTCCGCACGCGTGCTGACTTTCATCGCAGGATCACGGTCCCTTCGCTGACCCGCCCCTCGATGATCCGGAAGACCCGGACCTCGGGAGTGGCGGGGTCCTGCAGCGAGACGATGATGTAGGACGCGTCCGGGTACGTGGCCTTGGCGATGTCGGTGCTCGACGGATAGGCCCGCGTCCGCGGGTGTGAGTGATAGATCGCGACCAGGTCGCGGCCTTCGGCCTCCATCACCCGGTGCGCCTGGTACAGTTCCTGCGGATCCATGCTATAGGTCACCGGGCTGTGGTCGATGTTCGTGCCCGGGATGATCCGCTCCGCGCGTCCGCCCCGGCCGAGGAACAGCCCGCAGCACTCGTTCGGGGCCTCGCTCCTGGCCTGGGCGAGCACCGCCGTGAGGTGGTCCCCCCCGACCAGCACGGTGTCTACCCTCCCTATATAGCAGAATCGACGACGAAAGGAAACCGCCCCAAGTCGGCTTTCTACGGTGACGAAGCCATCGCCGATCTCTCCCGCGGCCTCATCCCACATCGTCGTCGAGAGATATCGGTCGCCTCCATCGGGACCGATCGCCACGACGGTTCCCTCGCGGAGGGTGTGGGCGATCGCCAGCGCGCCCACCACGGCGGCGCCGGTGGATTGCCCTACAAGGAGGCCTTCTTCCTCGGCAAGACGACGTGCCATCGCGTACGCCGCCTCGGTCCGCACGGAGACCTTCTGATCGTGCACCGAGGCGTCGTAGAGGCCCGGCACGATGGCGGTGGGCATGTGCTTCAGGCCCTCGATGCCGTGGATGCCGCTGTCCGGCTCCACGGCCACGATCTCGATCCCCGGCATCCGCTCGCGCAGGAACCGCCCCGCGCCGACGATGGTCCCGCTCGTGCCGAGTCCGGCCACGAAGTGGGTGATCCGCCCGCCCGTCTGGGCGTGCACTTCGGGACCGGTGGTCTCGTAGTGCGCGCGGACGTTGCTCGGGTTGTTGTACTGGTCGGCGAAGAAGAATTCCGCGGGATGGGCGCGGGCCAGCGCACGGGCGAGCAGGATCGCGCCGTCGCTCCCCTCGAGCGGGTTCGAGTACTGCACCTCCACGCCGAACGCGCGAAGGATGCGCTTGCGCTCCTCGGTCACGTTCTCCGGCACGACCAACCGCACCCGGTAGCCCTTGGCCGTGGCGATCATCGCGTAGGCGATCCCGGCGTTCCCCGAGGAGGAATCGAGGATGGTCTGCCCCCGCGTCAGACGGCCGTCCCGCTCGGCATCCTCGATGATACGCCGCACGGGCCGGTCCTTCACCGACCCGCCGGGGTTGAACCACTCGGCCTTGACATACACCTCGACCGCCGGGGGGAGGTCAGCCGTGACGCGCTGCAGCCGGAGGAGCGGGGTGTTGCCGATCTGGTCGAGGAGCGTCCGAGGGCTCCCCGACCGCGCCGCGGACTCACTCATCGAAGAGGAAGGCGCCCTCCGGGTAGTAGCGCACGCTGTTGTCCAGCAGGCGCTGCCGGATGAGGTCCTGGAGGCGTTCGTGCTTGCGCGCGGCGTCCCCCGGGCCGCTGAGCAGCTCGAGGGGCACGTTCACGCGCAGCGCCCGGCCGGGGATGAGATGGCGCGTGATGCCGGTGGGCAGCCTGGCCGCGGAATTCGCGATGGTGAGGATGTCCTGCTTTTCGAGACGGGGAAAGACGACGACGGCGGAGATCTCGCCGTATTCACGGACGAGGGCGTCGAAATCTTCCGTTGCGACGCGATAGATGCGTGCGCTCCCCCTGTAGGTGGCTACGATCTGGGCCAACAGTGCGGCCAGGGGACGGTCCGGCAATAGCCGGACGACATACGTCTGCGATCCGGTCATGACGTAGCAGGCGATCTCGCGCCCTCGGAGCGCAGCCCCGGCGGCGTCGCGGGTGGACCGCTCGAGAGGGACCCCCGTCGCGCGGAGCGCGCCGGGGACATCCAGCCGCTCCACGATGAGGTGCCGCCAGACGTCCAGGCGAACCGCCGGGTCGTCGTAGTCGACTACCTGGAGGGGGATCACGGGCGCCTCGAGCCGGGTCAGGGCGCTCGTGCGGTTCGCCCCGTCGAGGACCACGAAGGCATCGCCCGGCAGCCCGGCCGCGATCGGCGGGTTGCGCAGGGCGCCGTCCTGGCGCAACCGGACGGATAACCGCTCCACGCGCACGGGATCGGCGTCCTCATGGAGGAACACCTGCGCCGCGGGCACGATGCGGAGGTCCGGCAGCACGCGGCCGGCGGTGCGCAGATCCACGGCTACCTGGCCACCCGCTTGGCGAGATGGTCGATGACGTCGATCTTCGTGACGATCCCGACGACCGCGCCGTGGTCGACCACCACGGCCGCGTTCGCGGACGGAAAGATGCGCGCCAGCGCGTCCACCGACGTCTCGGGCTCGACCACCGGTGGGGCTGGATCGACGATGGGCTCGATGGGATCCGCGGGGCGGTGGCTGCCCTCGAGCAGCGCGTTCAGGAGGTCCACCTCCGCGATCATCCCCACGAGCTTGCCGTCGTCCAGCACCGGGAGCTGTGAGACGTCGTACTCCTTCATCTTGCCGATGACGTCGCTCACGGCCTCGCGCCGCGAGGCGGTGACGAGCGTCCCGGACTTCGCCCGGAGGAGCTCGCCCACGGTGCCGAGCTCCAGCTCGAGGAAGCCGTGCTCCCGCATCCAGTCGTCGCTGAAGAGCTTCGAGAGGTAGCGCGATCCCGAGTCGGGCAGGATCACGACCGCGCGCAGCCCCGCCCCGCCGTCGGGGAGCGTGCGCAGGTACTTCAGCGCCCCGGCCACGGCGGTGCCACTGCTCCCGCCGCAGAAGATCCCCTCTTCGCGCACGAGGCGGCGCGCGGTGACGAACGATTCCCGATCGCCGACCTGGACCACCTCATTCACGACCGAGAAGTCCATCGTCTCGGGGAGAAAGTCCTCGCCGATCCCTTCCACCTTGTAGGTGTGGGGCTCGGGCATCTTCTTCGTCCGAAAGTACTCGTAGAACACGGAGCCCACGGGATCGATGCCGATGACGCGCAGCTTCGGGTTCTGCTCTTTCAGGTAGCGGCCGGCGCCGGAGATCGTGCCCCCGGTGCCCATCGTCGCGACGAAGAGATCCACCTTCCCCCCGGTCTGGCGCCAGATCTCCGGGCCCGTGGTATCGTAGTGCGCCTGCGGGTTGGCGGGATTGCTGTACTGGTTCGCGTAGTAGCTGTTCGGCGTCTCCTCGGCGATGCGGCGGCTGACGTTGTAGTAGCTGCGGGGATCTCCGGGGGCAACCGCGGTCGGCGTGATCACCACGCGGGCGCCGAACGCGCGCAGGAGGCGGATCTTCTCCTCCGACATCTTGTCCGGCATGACGAAGATCGTCTTGTACCCGCGCACCGCGGCCGCGATGGCCAGACCGACGCCGGTGTTCCCGGAGGTCGCCTCGACGATCGTGCCGCCGGGCCGTAGCTTCCCGGAGCGCTCGGCGTCATCGATCATGGACGGGCCGATGCGGTCCTTCACCGAGCCGCCGGGGTTCAGGAACTCCAGCTTGGCCACGATCTCGGCGCGGCAGCCCCGGGTCACCTTGTGCAGCCGCACGAGCGGCGTGTCGCCCATGATCTCGAGGACGCTGTCGTAGATCTCCTCGGCCCCGCCGGCCATCGCCGGGATGATGGAAAGCTCATCCGCCTCGCGCAGCGGCGTCCGCTGGCCCGCGAGCTGCCGGATCTCGGTGCCGTTCACGAAGACATTGATGAAGGAGCGCATCTCGCCCGACTCCTCGCACAGCTCCGCGCGGATGCCGGGGAACTGCTGCTCGAGCCGGTCGAGCGCTTCCCGGACACTCGCCGCGGGCACCATCACCTTCGGCTGACCGCCGGTCAGCCGGCGCAGCGGGGTCGGGATGTAGACCGTGGCCATGGGGTCACCTCAGGCGGGCGCCGCACCGAGCGCCTGCCGCATGTCCTCAACGAGGTCGTCGGGGTGCTCAATTCCAACGGAGAGGCGCAGGAGGCCGGGATCGACCTGCAGCGGGGAGCCGGCGAGGCTGGCGTGCGTCATGCTCGCCGGATGGTCGAGCAGTGACTCCACCCCGCCCAGGCTCTCCGCCAGCGTGAAGACCTGTACCGCGGAGGCAACTGCCCTCGCGGCCGCGGCCCCTCCGGTGAGGGTGAAGGAGACCATGCCCCCGAAGCCGGTCATCTGACGGCGGGCGATCTCGTGGCCAGGATGGTCGGGCAGCCCAGGATAGAACACGCGCGAAACGCCATGCTGGCTCCGGAGGAATTCGGCTACTCGCATGGCATTTCGCGCGTGGACATCCATGCGCACGGCCAGTGTGCGGAGCCCGCGCAGGACGAGCCAGCAGTCGAACGGCCCGGGCACGGCGCCGGCCGCGTTCTGGTGGAACTTCAGCGTCTCGTAGAGCTCCTTGCTCGAGGTCACCGCGACCCCGCCGACGACATCGCTGTGGCCGCCGAGGTACTTCGTCGTGGAGTGCACGACGACGTCGGTGCCGAGCAGCAGCGGTCGCTGGAAGTACGGGGAGGCGAAGGTGTTGTCCACGACCACGACGGCGTCCCGCGCGTGGGCCAGCTCGGCGATGCGGGCGAGGTCGAGGATCTTCAGGTACGGATTCGTCGGCGTTTCGGCGAGGACCATCCGGGTGCGAGCGGTGAGCGCGCCCTCGACTCGGGTCAGGTCGGTCATGTCCACGTACGAGGACTCGATCCCGTAGCGCTGCAGCACCCGCACGAAGAGGCGGTACGTGCCGCCGTAGACGTCGTCGGGCAGCAGCACGTGGTCCCCGGGCCGGAGCAGGTACGCCACCGTGGTGATCGCGGCCATCCCGGAGGCGAAGGCCAGGCCGTAGGTCCCCTCCTCGAGCGACGCGACCGCGGTTTCCAGCGCCGCCCGCGTGGGGTTCCCGGTGCGGGCGTATTCGTAGCCTTTGTGCTCGGCGGGCGCGGACTGCGCGAAGGTGGACGTCTGGTAGATGGGCGGGACCACCGCGCCGGTGGCGGGATCGGGCGCTTGCCCGTCGTGGATCGCCCGGGTCTCAAAATGCCGCTTCATGACGGGGAGGCGACCGCGGCGGAGACGATCTGCTCCAGCAGCGCCTGCCGGGTGACCG
>MENB01000016.1:0-6725 GCA_001768125.1 Armatimonadetes bacterium RBG_19FT_COMBO_69_19 | reverse complement strand
GTAGACCTCCTGGAATCGCCGGATGTAGCTCGCCCGGACGAGCGCCATCGACACGGGCCGGCCCAGCACCCGCGCCATCGAGGTCACGGGCTTGCCCAGGCCGCACGGATTGATCAGCGCGAAGTGGCTGAGGTCCGGATCGACGTTCAGGGCGAAGCCGTGCATCGTCACCTTGCGCTTCACCGCGACACCGACCGCCCCGATCTTCTCGCCGCCGACCCATGCCCCCGGGAAGGTGCGAACGCGCCCAGCGGTGATGCTGAAGTCGGCCAGGGTTCGCAGCAGCGTCTCTTCAAGAGAGCGCACGTAGCGCACGACGTCCTCGTTGTACGAGCGCAGGTCGAGGATGGGATAGCCGACGAGCTGGCCAGGGCCGTGGTAGGTGATGCTGCCGCCGCGCTCGATCTCGAAGACGCCGAACCCCTGGCGGGCCAACATCTCCCGTGGGAACAGCAGATGCTCGGCCTTCGTCGAGCGGCCGATCGTGAAGACCGGCTCATGCTCGAGCAGGATGAGGCCGTCGGGGATGGCGCCGCGCTGCCGGGCTCCCACGAGCGCCTTCTGCAGCTCCCAGGCATCGGCGTACGGTGTGATCTCCTGATCCAGGTTCAGCAGCCACCCGGTCCGGTCCATTACCCTCCATTGTACCAGCGTGATCGCGGGCTGGACGACCCCGCGTGGCTCATCGGTCCGGCTCGATCACGCCGCTGAAGGTGGTCACCTCTAAACCGCGCTTCCGCAGCTCGGCGATGAAGGGCGTAAAGCCCAGGGAGTCCCCGGCCAGATGGCCGGTCACGATGAGGTTCCCCCGGCCTTCGGCGCGGAGCCGCTGCAGCTCACCGTAGTCGATGTGGATGTAGACGACGGTGTCCACGCCATGGGCGAAGCAGGCCTTCGCCACGGGATAGCCGCCGTTCGTCAGCGCCCCGTGGCCGATCAGGACGTTGCGGACGGGACGGGCGGGATCGCCGTGCAGCAGCTGAACGGTGGTCGCGGCCCTGCGCATCTCGGGGAACGTGGCGAGCGCGTCCACGACGTCCGCGACCCGGGGATGATCGTGGGCGAGCACCCGGTCGACTTCCGCGCGCATGCGCAGGCGGCCCACTTCATCCAGGGGAGCGTGGATGTTCATGAAGGGCAGCCCCAGCAGCCGTGCGACGGAGGGGGTCTGGTCGACGTTGCTGATCTGCCCGCGCAGCTTCGTGGCCTCGACCCTGTCGGCCACCGCCGCCCGGGCGACATCCTCGGGGACCCCGGCGGCGGTCATGAACTCCACGTGGCGGAGCAGCACCTTCCATTCGTCGATGTAGACGCCGGCGGGATGGTGCGCGATGACGAGGTCGAAACCGAGCTGCTTCGCGGCGTGGAGCTCGCCGGCGCCGACATCCACGCCGAAGAGGACCCGGCGGATGTTGCGGCCTTCGACGAAGATGGCCGAGTCCTCGGGCGGGCGGGTGAATCCGCCCATCTCGAGGGCCACGGCCATGATGTCTTCGGTGGTCATCGGGCGGGTTCGGGGTCGGGCACCATCTCGGCCAGGATGGCCTCGCCGTTCGGGAAGCAGACCAGGGGATGGCCCGGGTCGACGATCACCCGCACCGACGAGCCGATCGCGTAGCGCACGGTATGGTCCTGCAGGCTCTGCACGACGCGGCCCGACCGGAGTTTCACGCGGTAGACGTTCTGCATGCCCTTGAAGAGGCGCGAGATGACGGTGCCGCCGTCTCCAGAAGCCAGCGCGACGTCATCGGCCCGGACGAGGACGTCGACCGCCGTCCCTTCGGCGAGCGGAACACGCTGGGCGATGCGGCCGATCTCAGTCAGGAGGCCGTCCCGGGTCACGGTCGCGGAGAGGAAGTCCGCGCGGCCGAGGAAGGTGGCGATGAAGCGGGTGCGCGGCTGCTGGTAGATCTCCTCCGGGGTACCGATCTGCTCCACCGAGCCGCGGTTCAGCACCGCGACCTGGTCGCCGATCTGCAGGGCCTCCTCTTGATCGTGCGTGACGAAGACGGCGGTCGTATGCGTGCGCTGCAGGATCTCGCGCATCTCTTCCCGCAGCTGCTGGCGGAGATCCGCATCGAGGTTGCTGAACGGCTCGTCCAGCAGCACGACGAGGGGTTCCCGGGCCATGGCGCGGGCCAGCGCCACCCGTTGCTGCTGTCCCCCCGAGAGCTCGTACGCCATGCGGTCCTCGAGCCCCCGCAGCCCCACGACCTCCAGCAGCTCGGTCACGCGCGAGGGATCCTCGGTCCCCCGCGTCAGGCCGTACGCGATGTTCTGGGCGACCGTCAGGTGCGGAAAGAGAGCGTACTCTTGGAACACCATCCCGACCCGCCGCCGTTCGGGCGGCACCATCACGCCGGGCCCGCTCACCGCCTGTCCATCCACCTCGATGGTCCCGGCATCGGGCACCTCGAGGCCGGCGATGAGCCGGAGCACTGTGGTCTTCCCGCATCCAGAGGGTCCCAGCAACACCAGGATCTCCCCCCGGCGTACGGTGAGATCGAACCCCCCGAGGACGAGCAACCCTCCGTAGGTCTTGGCCAGCCTGCGGATGCGGATGGCGTCACTCATCGCGCCACCGATTGCGCTCCTGAGACAGGAGCAGCCCCACGGAGAGGGACGAGGCCAGCAGGAGCAGGAGCGCGGGGACAGCCGCCCGGGAGAAGAACCCTTCGGTGGCCGCCGACCACACACGTGTGGCCAGCGTGTCGAACCCGATGGGGCTCAACAGCAGCGTCGCCGGCAGCTCCTTCATCGTCGTCAGGAACACGAGCGCGGCGCCCGCGACGACGCCGGACCGCGCCAGCGGTACCGTGATCGTCAGCGCGACCTCACGGGCCGTCCGCCCCAGAGTGCGCGCGGACTCCTCCTGGGCCGGACTGACCTGGAGCAGGGCCGAGCGAAGCGGGCCCAGCGCCTGCGGGAGGAAGAGGATCATGTAGCCGAACACGAGCAGCGCGAGGGTTTGATAGAGCGGGACGACGTATCGGGCCGCAAAGAAGACGAGCGACAGCGCCACTACGATGCCGGGAAGAGCATACCCGGCGTAGCTCACGCGCGTGATCGCCGTCGACAGGCGCCCCCGGAAGCGGACGGAGAGGACCGCGACCGGCATCGCGGCGGCAACGGTCAGTAGCGCGCTGAGGACGGAGGCAGTGATCGAGTTGATCGCCGGGCGCAGGCTCACCAGGATACTGTCCCCGTGGCGCAGCCCGACCACCAGCCAGTAGGTGACCACGCCCACCGGCATGACGACGCCGACCGTGGCGATGGCGGCGAGGAACAGCAGCGCCGGCCGCGTCCATTGCCCCAGATGCACCCGACGGGGAAGCCGCGCGGTCGCCGAGCCGATCCGGTGATAGCGCACGCGGCTCTGCCGGCCCTCCAGGACCACCACGAGCACCGTGAGGGCGACGAGGACGAGTGAGAGTGCCGCCGCGTAGCTGCGGTTGAACGAGGCCTGATATTGAAGGTAGATGGCGGTCGTGAACGAGTCGAACTGCATCATGGAAACCGCACCGAAGTCGCTGAAGACATACAGCAGCACAAGCAGCGCCCCGGCTCCGATCGAGGGTCTCAGCAGCGGCAGCGTGACCCGACGGAAGGTCGTCCACCCGCTCTGGCCGAGCGCCCGCGAGGCTTCCTCGATCGCCGGGTCGATGCCCCGGAGACCCGCCCGGACGCTCAGCAGCACGTATGGGTAGGTGAACAGGCTGAGCGTGAACCAGGCGCCGAAGAAGCCGTAGATGTCCAGGAGGCGCGTCACGCCCCAGAGGCGCTCCAGCGCCGCCTGCAGTATCCCGGTCGGACCCAGCACGGTGATGAGGACAAACGCGCCGACGTAGGACGGCACGACGAGGGGCATCACCGTCAGGACCCGCCATGCGGATGCGCCAGGGAGGTCCGTCCGGACGGTGAGCCACGCGGCAGGGACGGCGATCAAGATCGCGGTAGCCGCGACCGCAGCGCCGAGCAGGACCGTGTTGATGAAGAGCCGGAACGTCCGGGGGCTCAGCAGCAGGAGCCAGATGCCCTCATCGGCGCCCGCCGCCCGGACGATGAGATAGGCGATGGGCAGCAGGGCGGCGCCGGCGACGAGCAGCGCCGGGACCCACACCAATGGCGGAGCGGCAGGCCGGCGTTCGACTGCCTGCCGCCCGAGACTCCCGAGACCTGGGACCGCCGTGGCCATCTACAGGATGCCTGCCTCCCGGAGCAGCTTCAGCGTCTGCTCGAGCGCCTGCAGGTGGTTGAGGTCGATCTTCGGCGTCTTGATCTGGCTGAGCGGCAGCAGCAGCGGGCTCGCGGGCACCCCGCTCACCAGCGGATACTCGAAGGTCTGATTGGAGAAGTACCGCTGCGCGTCTTCCGACAGGAGGTACTGCACCAGCTGGAGCGCGGCCGCCTGGTTGCGCGACGAATCCACGACGCCCGCCCCGGCCGCGTTCACCAGGTTGCCCGCATCCGCGCCCGGGAAGTAGTAGTTCCGGGCCGGAAACGCCTGACCGCGCTCTCGGATGAAGCCGAAGAGGTAGTAGTGATTCACGAAGCCGACGTCGACCTCTCCTGTGCCGACGGCGGCCACGATCGCGGTGTTGTTCCGATACGCGCGGGCCCCGTTGGCCTTGATGGCGGTGAGCCACTGCTTGGTGCGCTCATTGCCCCAGAGCAGGCGCAGCGCGGTCACATGCGCCTGGAACGATCCGTTCGTCGGCGCCCATCCGATCCGGCCGCGCCACCGCGGGTGCGTGAAGTCCTGGAGGGACGCCGGCAGGTCGCGCGCCGTGAGGCGGCGCGTGTTGTACACCACCACGCGCGCCCGGCCGCTCACCCCGACCCAGGCGCCGTCGCTCGACTGGAACCGGGATTCCACCTTCTGCAACACGCCATCGGGGAGCCGCCGCAGCCGGCCGGCATACGCGAGGGCGCCGAGCGCCCCGGCATCCTGCGCGAAGTAGACGTCGGCGGGGCTGTTCTGTCCTTCCTCGAGGATCGTCGCCGCCAGCTCGGCCGTCTCGCCGTACCGGACCCGGACTTGGATCCCGGTCGCCTTCATGAACTGGGCGAAGAGGGGCTCGATCAACTCGCGGGTGCGTCCGGAATACACCGTGAGGGTCGCGGCCTGGGCGGTCGCTGAGCCGAGCGAACCGGGCAACAGCGTCAGGCCGACGAGCACAACGAGCAGGTAGCGCATCGCTTGCGAAGCCCTCCTTGTGTCCGGACGGGAGTTAGGCTATCCTAATTCTTGAGTTTGGTCAATCCTATTACCGCCTGATTGACACCCCTACATTGGACGCTGTATACCGGAGGCGGGTTGATTCGCCGCATTGGTGCGGCCGGAGATGTGCTGACCTGGCTACTCAACAATCGTTGTTAGGAAGCCCAGGACGGTGACTGCCCGACGATGACCGCCTACCCGGAGATCGCCGCCTTTCGGGCGAGGGGCCTGCGGGTCACCCCGCAGCGGTCGCTCGTATTCCGCCTCGTGCGGGAGATGGGCGCCGACCACCCCTCCGCCGAGACCGTCCACGTCCGCGCCACCCGCGAGATGCCCTCGCTCTCCCTGCGGACGGTGTACGCCATCCTCGATGAGCTCGAGGAGCTCAAGGCCATCCGCTCCATCGATCTCGGCACCGGCAGCAAGCGCTTCTGCGTCAACCCGAAGCGCCACCATCATCTGGTGTGCACCCGGTGTGCGAAGATCAAGGACGTCTTCGTCCCGGTGGATCCCGTGGAGGTGCCCCCCGACCAGCGCCAGGGGTTCGTGATCACCGAGCAGGATGTCGTGTTCCGCGGCGTCTGCGCGGAGTGCCGGGCATGACCACCCACGACATCGCGAAGGTCGAGCGGATGGAGATGTACCTCAAAGCGGTGCTGACGCTGCAGCAGTTTGCCCCGCCGGCCACGGTCTCGAAGGTGGCCGAGTTCATGGGCGTCTCGGCGCCGTCGGCCTCGGAGATGCTCCGGCGCCTGGAGCAGCAGGGCTACGTCCGCGGGGGAACCGAGGGTTTGAACCTCACGACCTCGGGACAGGAGAAAGCGACAACGGTCGTGCGCCGGCTGCGACTCGCGGAGCGGCTGCTTACCGACGTCCTCAAGCTGGAACTGCCGAAGGTCTATGACGAAGCGTGCAAGATGGAGCACGTGATCAGCGATGAGGTCGAAGCGCGCCTCGCCGCCGTGCTCGGACATCCCGCGACGTGTCCGCACGGTCTGCCCATTCCCGGGGAGGCGGACAGCATCATCGCCACCCGCCCCCTGATCGATGTCGGCGTGGGGCAGACCGTGCGCATCGCCTCAGTGCCTGAAGAAGACGGCGCCCTACTCGAATACCTCGTGCAGCAGGGCCTGGTGCCGGGGGCCGCGGTAGACGTCGAAGGGGTCGCCCCCTTCAACGGCCCCGTCACGCTGCGCATCGGCGGCCTCTCACACGCCATCGGCCGCGAGGTCGCCGCCCGGATCCGAGTTCGCTAAGACCGGATCGCGCACGCCGGATCACGCCGGCTGGATCCCCGCCAGGTCCCGCATCGCCCGCTCGACCTGCTCCTCCGGGTAGGCGTAGTCCTCGAGCGTCCCCGAAAGGTGCGCCTCGTAGGCCCCAAGGTCGAAATGCCCATGCCCGCTCAGGTTGAACAAGATCGTGCGGCGCACGCCGTCGCGCTTGCACGCCAGCGCTTCCTCGATCGTCTTGAGGATGGCGTGGGCCGACTCCGGCGCCGGCA
>MENB01000015.1:1343-5418 GCA_001768125.1 Armatimonadetes bacterium RBG_19FT_COMBO_69_19 | reverse complement strand
GAGGGCAGCGCGACGCCCAGCGTGCTTCCAAGCGCGAGTCGTTCGCCGTCCAGGCGCTCGATCAGACGCGCCACGGTGTCGGAAACACCCTCCACGTAGAAACGCCGGGGCTGGGGGGCACCGACGAGCCCCAGGTTGCTCAACAGGATGACGGGATGGAAGAATGGATTGACGTTGTTCAGGCCGCTCTGCAGCACGCTGTCCAGCCGGCGCAGGTCGGGATAGAGGGGCAGCAGACGCTCATGCAGTTCCGCCGTCCGCCCGGCATTGGCCGCCGCCACGCCGAGGTGCTTCTTGTAGCCGCGGATCGTGACCCCGCCGTCTCCGGTTTTGCGCGCCGCGTAGATCAGACACTCCGCCTCCCCAACAAGCACGCCCGCCGGCGCGCTCGTGGCCTGCACCCTGGCGGCGGCGCGGTAGGCGCCCCACAGGTTCCCTGGCATCAGCAGGAGCAGGTGATGGGACCGCAACGCCGGGGCGACGAAGTCGGCGAAGAACCCCATGGCATAGGAGGGTACGATAACGAGGACTACCTCGGCCTCGCGGAGCGCGGCCGAGGCATCGTCGGTGACAAGCGCCAGCTGCGCTCGGCCGGACGGCAGGCCCGTGGTGGGCAGCGCCTCCACGTGCAGCGTCCCGGAACCGCGCACTTCCCTCAGATGGGGGAAGAAGGCCGGCGCTTCGCATAGCGTGACGCAGTGCCCCCGAAGCGCCAGGTCGCCCGCCGCGGCAAATGCTCCATTGCCACCGCCGAGGACGGCCACGTTCATCGCCGGCAGCTCTCTCCCGCTCCTGCGGGCATTTGTAGTATCATTATCACGTCAGACGGCAGGCCGACGCCTGCGTGAGGTGCCGTATGCTCGAGATCAGTCGCAACGGCCGGGAACCGCTGTACCACCAGCTCAAGGAAGCGATCCGCAGCAACATCGAGTCGGGCGTGTGGCCACCGAACTACCGGCTGCCGAACGAGTTCGAGGTCGCGAGGCGGTTCGGGGTCAGCCGGACCACTGTCCGCGCGGCCTTGAACGACCTCAAGCGGGAGGGGCTGCTGCGACGGAGACCGGGACAGGGCACGTTCGTGGTGGGTCCGAAGCCGGAGGCCGATCTCGCGCGCATCCAGGATCTCACGACGGGCCTCATGGCCCTGGGTCCGGGCTCGGCCCACCGCCCCATCTCCCAACGCATCGTACCGGCAACCGCCAACATCGCACGCACGCTCAACATTCCCCCCCGCTCCAAGGTGATGGAAATCGTCCGACTGCGGCTCGAACGTGGCGAGCCCATCCTCGTGGCGAAGTACCACATGCCTGCCAGCCGGGTGCCGGACCTCCGCGCGGAGGACTTCACGGGAGAGGCCCCCTACCCGTTTCTTGCCGAACGCTTCGGCATCCGGATTACCGGGGCCCGGACGTGGCTGGAACCCACTGTGGCCGACGAATACGAAGCGAAGCTCCTGGGGATCGAGGTGCACGCCCCTTGCATGCTGATCCGCCGGCTGCTGGAAGAGGACCGGCAGCCGGTGATCTCGACGAAGATGCTGCTGCGAGGGGACAAGTGCAAGTACGTGATCTCCTGGGAACAACAGCATCAAGGCTAGTCCCGACCCCGTGCCGCCCGTCGACCAATTCCAGGGAACGTTGACAGAGGACACACTTTGTCGTAATGTATCTACAAATATAGCAGGTGGGCCCTCCGGTCGCAACGGGGACCCGATCGTCCGCGACGGCGCCGGAGGGGTTGCTCTCTAGATCGGGGGCCCTTGTGCAACGCGACGCGCCTTCGCCGGACCAGGAGTGCGTGGTCCTGGCCGGAACCCTGATCGACGGAACCGACAGGGATCCGTCCTCAAGCGCCGCCCTGGTCATCCGCAATGGCCGGATCTGGCAGGTCGCGTCGCAGCCGCAGATTCGCCCGGATCCAACGCACCAGACCATCATCGATGTCTCGCATTGCGTCGTCCTCCCCGGCCTGATCGACTCGCACTGCCACCTCTTTCACATCGGCCGGCAATACAGCGCCCCCGTGGTCAGTTTCGTCGCTCAGGCTGTCGCCAATGCCGCCCTCTGGCTTGACACGGGGACCACCACCGTCCGCGACGTCTCCACAAGGGCAAACCTGGACCTGGGGTTGCGGGACGCCATCAACGCCGGGCTGGTGCGCGGGCCGCGCATGTTCTGCAGCGGGTCGGGCATCGCGAGCACAGGGGGAGGGCCGCTCGGCGAAGAGCCGCTGCGGTTCGTGCTCGAGGTGACAGGGGCGGATGAGGCCCGCCGCGCGGCACGGCAGCAGCTCCGGGCCGGCGTCGACTTCATCAAGCTCTTTGCCACGGCGGGCCTCACGGAGGGGGCGCACCCCCAGCTCACTGTGGAGGAAATGGCCGCCGCGGTAGACGAGGCCCACAAAGCCGGCAAGCATGCCGCCGGCCATGGCTTCTTCACCGAAGGCATTCGCAATGCCCTCCAGGCAGGCGTGGACACGATTGAGCACGGTTCGTACCTTGATGAAGAGACGGTGGCGATGATGTCGGCGCGCGACGTCGTGTTGGTCCCCACCCTGTCCATCCTGCACACCATGGTGGAGCGGGGCGCGGAATGGGGCCGTCCCGCGCGAATGATCGAGAACGCGCGGCAGGCGCGCGCGGCCGCCCGTGCCAGCGTGCGGAGGGCCCGCGAGGCCGGCGTGCGCATC
Organism: Armatimonadetes bacterium RBG_19FT_COMBO_69_19; assembly: GCA_001768125.1. Lineage (GTDB taxonomy): Bacteria > Sysuimicrobiota > Sysuimicrobiia > Sysuimicrobiales > Kaftiobacteriaceae > Kaftiobacterium. The sequence goes on along the minus strand of MENB01000015.1, from coordinate 2,730 downwards.
GCAGCCGGAACCGACCCCCCCTATCGGGACACCGTGGCGATGGAGTGTGCGGCGCTGGTGGAAGCGGGGCTCACTCCCGCGGAGGCGGTCATCGCCGCGACAAGGCGGGGTGCCGAGATTCTCGGTCGCACCGGCGACCTTGGCACCCTCGAGCCCGGCCGGCGGGCCGATCTCATTGCGGTAGCCGGCGATCCCCTGGACGACATCCGCGCGCTCGAGCGTGTCGAGTTGGTGATGAAAGACGGCGTGGTTTGCGGGCCACGAGCACGCCTCGCGGAGGGAGATGCCTGATGCACGAGTTCGCGGGTATCCCGTGTCCGGTTGGGCGGGTGACTCGCCTCGATCTACCGGTCGGCAGCCGGGAGGACGGCTCGCCGCTCGAGATTCCTGTCCTCGTGCTCCCCGGGCTTCGGCCGGGTCCCACCCTGCTGCTGGTCGCCCTCCAGCATGGCACGGAGATCACTGGGACGGAGATCATCCGGCAGGTGCTGGACCAGACGGACCCCGAGCACCTCGCCGGCCACATCGTCGCGGTACCGGTGGCCAACCCGCTGGCCTACCTCGCCCACAGCCAGACGACTCCCCGGGACGGTTTGAACCTTAACCGCGTCTATCCCGGGAACGCCACAGGGTCGATCACCCAGCGGCTGGCTCATGCGCTCTATACGACGTGCGTCCGGGCCGCCGATGCGGTGATCGATTTCCACACGAACTCCTTCCCGGCGTTGCACTGGGTGATCGCCAAGGTTGAAGACACCCCTCAGAGCGCCCGCTCGCTGGAACTCGCCTCCGCTTTCGGCCTGACGCCGGGACGCTACTCGCGCTCGCGGGAGCGGCAGCTGGTGGGTACTCTCGTCGATGCAGCGCTTGACCTTGGCATCCCCGGGATCCTCGTCGAACTCACCGCGCACACGATGCTCCTCGCCGGGCCGATCTCGGTCGGCGTGCGGGGAACCCGGAACGTCATGAAGGCCCTCGGCATGATTCCCGGAGCGGTGGAGCCTCAGGACGGGGCACTGACGATCCCGGACGGTTTCACCACCAACAACCGCCTGCGGGCGGGCGCGGGCGGCCTGGTGCACCACCTGAAGCAGCCCGGAGAACCGGTCGTGGTGGGCGAGGTGGTGGCGCAGGTCCGCACCCCCACGGGCGCGCTGGCCGAGGAGGTTCGCAGCCCCGTCGCCGGGTTCATCCTCAGCTATCCGCGGTTTCACAACCAGGCGGTGATGACCGGCGATCACGTCGTCTTCATCGCGAGCAGGGATTGATCCAAGTCCATCACCAAGGGGAGCAACCATGGCAGACGTCATCATCGAACCGGTGGGCACCGCACGGCGACTCCACCACGACGCGCTCGTCATCAATGGGCTGGATTCATCGAACGAGG
>MENB01000015.1:887-1326 GCA_001768125.1 Armatimonadetes bacterium RBG_19FT_COMBO_69_19 | reverse complement strand
TACGTCGAGGTGCTCCAGGCCGGGGGCATCGACGCCGTCAACGTTACCGTCCCCTGGCCGGAGGACGACTTCCGGCAGGCCGTCACCAGCTACACACGCTGGCTGCGGCGGCTGGCGCCGCTGGGCGATGCTGTCCGCATCGTGCGCACGACAGCTGACATCACGCAGGCGCAACGCACCGGCGCTGTCGGCGTCATTCTCGGGTTTCAGAACGCCAAGCCCATCGAAGACGACCTGACGCTCATCGAGGTCTTCCACCGTCTGGACGTCCGCATCATCCAGTTGACGTACAATCGTCGCAACTTCATTGGCAACGGTGTCGCGGAGCAGCACGACGACGGGTTGAGCCGGTTTGGGGGGGATGTGGTCCGGGAGCTCAACCGCGTCGGCGTCGTTGTCGATCTCGCCCACGTGGGCACCCGCACGGCGCTGGACGCCG
>MENB01000015.1:0-805 GCA_001768125.1 Armatimonadetes bacterium RBG_19FT_COMBO_69_19 | reverse complement strand
GGCCGTTGCGCAAACTGGGGGATGCGTCGGTGTTGCCGCCCTGTCGCTGTTGCTCCGCGATGGGAGCGTCACGTCGGGATCGACGCTCGCGGATTACCTCGATCACATGGAGCACATCATCGGGGTTGCGGGGATCGACCACGTCGGCATCGGTTTCGACGTCGGCTTCAAGCGCACCGACGAGGACACGGCCAAGCTCGAATCCACTTACCCGGAGTTCAAGTTCCCCCCGCTGCACCTGCGCTATGCGACCGAGCTCAACCGTGCGGACAAAGCGCCGAACATCACCGTCGGGCTGCTCCAGCGTGGATACAGTGAGACCGACATTCGCAAGGTCCTGGGCCTGAATTGGCTGCGGGTATTCTCTCAGGTCTGGGGGTCCTAGCCGCCCGCGGCGCTGGCGGAGCGTGCCGCGTCGCGGAGATCGACGCGCCGTCGGCGCAGGGCATCGGCCAGACGAAAGCTGAGGGCCCAGATCGTCAGGGTCGGGTTGTGGCCGGAGAGGGTCGGGAACACGGCCCCACCGGCGACAAACAGGTTCGGGGTCTCCCACAGCTGGCCGTAACCATTCACGGCCGACCGGCCGGGGTCATGACCCATCCGGCATCCCCCGACATCGTGTGTCATCGTGGCCACTGGCACCGGGAGATCCCGCCCCCAGATGGTGGAGGCTCCGGCCGCACGTAGCATCTCCGTCCCTTTCCGGTAGAGGAAGCGGGCCATCCGGATCTCGTTCCGCTTCGCCTGGCGCGTCACCCGCGCGGCGGGCACGCCGTACCGGTCCCGGTGGACGGGATCCAGATCG
>MENB01000014.1 GCA_001768125.1 Armatimonadetes bacterium RBG_19FT_COMBO_69_19 | reverse complement strand
GCGCCGCCGGCCCGCACGCCCCGGCGGAACGGCAGGCGCTTGCTGAGCGGCGTCTGCCCGCCCTCGAATCCCGGCCGCGGGGCCTTGCCGGAGCGCGCCTTGGCTCCCTTGCGGCCGCGGCCGCTGTAGGAGCCCCGGCCCGAGCCAAGTCCACGGCCCACGCGCCGCGTGGGCCGGCGAGCGCCCTTTGCTGGCTTCAAATCAGAGATCTTCATGCCTACCTCCGGAACGCCATCACTTCTTCCACCGGCTTGTTGCGCAACCGGGCCACGTCTTCCGGCTGCCGCAGCATCAGCAGCGCCTCCAGCGCGGCCCGTGCCTGGTTGATCGGGTTGCGCGAGCCCAGCGACTTGGTCAGGATGTCCTTGATCCCCGCCGCCTGCAGCACCGCCCGGATCGAGCCTCCGGCGATGACGCCGGTCCCTTCGGTCGCCGGGCGCAAGAGCACCCGGGAGGCCCCGAAGACGCCGATCGCTTCATGCGGGATGGTCGTGCCGCGCAGGGGGACTTCGACCAGGCTCTTCTTCGCGTCCTCGATGGCTTTGCGGATCGCGTCCGGCACCTCGGATGCCTTGCCGAGCCCCGCGCCCACGTGGCCCTGCTCGTCGCCGACGATGACCAGCGCCGCGAAGTTGAACCGCTTGGCGCCCTTGGTGACCTTGGCCACGCGGTTGATCCACACCGCCTTCTCGACGGTGAGGTTGATCGTTGTGGGATCCACCCTCTTGACCGGCATCGAGACCTCCTCTTAGAACTGCAGCCCGGCTTTGCGGGCGCCATCGGCCAGCGCCTTGACGCGACCGTGGTACAGGTACCCGCCGCGGTCGAACACGACGCGGTCGATGCCCTTCTCTAGGGCCCGCCGTGCGATCGCCTCGCCCACCAGGACGCCCGCGTCGGTCTTCTTCTTGCCCTTGAGCGCGTCGCGGATCTCGGGGTCGCGGGTCGAGACGGCCACCAGCGTCACCCCGCGCGCATCGTCCACGATCTGCGCGTACATGTGGTTGAGGCTGCGGAACACCGAGAGGCGCGGGCGCTCTCCCTGCCCGGCCACGTGCCGCCGGATGCGCAGGTGCCGCCGCTGGCGCAGCGCGTTCCGATCCTGTTTCTTAAGCATCGATCTCCTCCTACGCCTTCCCGCCCACGGTGCGGCCCGCCTTGCCCGGCTTCAGCTTGATGCGCTCACCCGCGTAGCGGATGCCCTTGCCCTTGTAGGGGTCGGGCTTCCGGATCGCGCGGATGCGCGCCGCGACCTGCCCGACGAGCTCTTTGTCGATGCCGGTGACCGTGATGCGGGTGGGCTGGGGCAGGTCGAAGGTGATCCCCGCGGGCGGGGCAACCTCGACCGGGTGCGAGTAGCCGACCTGCAGCGTCAGCGCCGTCCCCTGCTTCGCCGCGCGATAACCGACGCCGTGGATCTCGAGATCGACCTTGAACCCCTCCGTCACCCCGCGCACCATGTTGGCCAGCAGCGCGCGGCTGAGGCCGTGCAGGGCGCGGTGATGCTGGAGCTCGGTCGGCCGGCGCACGAGCAGCGTGCTGTCCTCGACCGCCACCGCCATGTCGGGGTGCACGTCGCGCGACAGCGCGCCCTTCGGGCCCTTCACCTCGACGGTGCGGCCGGTGACCTTGACCTGCACGCCTTTCGGAATCGGAATGGGCGCCTTCCCTACACGCGACATGGCTGGTCCTCCGTCGTCACACGCTTACCAGACATAGCACAGCACTTCACCGCCGACGCCCATCCGCCGCGCCTGCCGGTCGGTGATGACGCCCCGCGACGTGGTGAGGATCGCCACGCCCATCCCGCCGCGGATCCGGGGGATCTCCGTGCGCGTGGTGTACAGGCGCAGCCCGGGGCGGCTCGCCCGGCGCAGCCCGGAGAGGATCGGCTCCTTGCGCGGCCCGTACTTGAGCGTGACGCGCAGCACCCCCTGCGGCCCCCGCTCGATGGACCGCCAGTCCGCGATGAACCCCTCGTCCTTCAGGATGCGGGCGATCTCCATCTTCATCTTGCTCGCCGGGACGTCCACGTGGTCGTGCCGGGCCGTATTGGCGTTGCGGATCTGCGTCAGCATGTCCGCGATCGGATCAGTGATCATTCCCACGACTCGATTTCCCTCCTCGTTACCAGCTGGCCTTGACGACGCCGGGGATCTCGCCGCGGTGGGCCAGTTGCCGCAGGCAGATGCGGCACAGCCCGAACTTGCGGAACACGGCGCGCGGGCGCCCGCACCGCTGGCAGCGGGTGTACTTCCGCACTGCGAACTTCGGCTTGGCCTTCCACTTGATGAGCAACGCTTTCTTGGCCACCGTCGCCTCCTGACTTCGCCTAGCGCGCCGCCGCCCTGTCCCCGGGCGCTCCTGCTTCCCGCAGGGGCAGACCCAGGGCCTTGAGCAACTCGCGCGCCTCCTCATCCGTCTTCGCCGTCGTGACGAGCGTGATGTCCATGCCGCGGATCTTCTCCACCTTGTCGTAGTCGATCTCCGGGAAGATCAGCTGCTCGCGCACGCCGATGTTCAGGTTGCCGCGGCCGTCGAACTGCCGCTCGCCGATGCCCTTGAAGTCCTTGATCCGGGGCAGGGTCACGCTAAACAGCTTATCCACGAACTCGTACATCCGGTCTCCGCGCAGCGTGACGCGGGTCGCGATCGGCATCCCGCGGCGCAGCTTGAACGCGGCGATGGAGACCCGGGCGCGGGCCACCGCGGGCCGCTGCCCGGCGATCTGCGTGAGCTCCTCCACCGCCTTGTCCACGAAGCGCGTGTCCGTGGTGGCGTCCCCCACGCGCACGTTGACGACGACCTTCTCCAGACGCGGGACCTCCATCACGTTGCGGTAGCGGAAGCGCTCGCGCAGCCGGGGGACGACCTCCTTGCGGTAGCGCTCGCGCAGCCGCACCGGCACGGTCCGCACGATCGGCGCCGCGTCGGCCGTCGCACCCTCGCGCTTGCCGGCCTCCTTGCGGTCCTTCGGGCCCTCCTTGCGCTCCTTCGGAGCCTGGGCGGTCTCCCTGGGCGCCTTCGCGCCGGCCTCACCTTTAGGAGCCTGGGCAGGAGCCTGGGCGTCCTTCGCCGGCTTCGGCCCGGGCTCACCCTTCGGCGTCTTGCCCTCAGCCTTCGGGGCGGCATCGCCCCTCGGCGACTTGGGCGCGCCGGCCTTGGGCGCGGCCCTGCGCTCCCTCGGCTCCTTCGGCTTGCCGGCCTCGGGCTTGCCGGGGTCCTTGCGCTCATCGTTGCGCTCGTGACTGTCCGTCATCGCTCGATCTGCTCCCCGCAGTTCTTGCACATCCGCACTTTGGTGCCGTCCGCCAGGTAGCCGTGCGCCACGCGGGCGGCCTTGCCGCACTTCGGACAGACCAGCATCACGCGGCTGCTGTACAGGGAGGCCTCCTTCTCCACGATGCCGCCCTGGGGCAGCTTCTGCGTCGGCTTGCTGTGCCGCTTAACGAGGTTCACGGCCTCGATGATAACCTTGGCGTCCTTCAGCAGCACCTTCAGCACCTTACCGCGCTTGCCGCGGTGCTTGCCGGCGATCACCTCGACGGTGTCGCCCTTCTTCACATGGACCGGCTGCCTGCCTGCGGCCACAGCCATCGCTCAGAGAACCTCCGGCGCGAGCGAGATGATCTTCATGAACTGCTTCTCGCGCAGCTCCCGGGCAACCGGGCCGAAGATGCGGGTTCCGCGCGGATTCTGCGCGTCGGTGAGGATGACCGCCGCGTTGTCGTCGAAGCGGATGTAGGAGCCGTCCGGCCGGCGCATGGGCTGGGTCTGGCGCACGACCACCGCGCGCACGACCTCGCCCTGCTTGACCGGGCTGTTCGGCGTGGCCTGCTTCACCGCGGCGACGATGATGTCGCCCACACCGGCGTAGCGGCGGTTGCTCCCGCCCATCACGCGGATGCACATGATCTGCCGCGCGCCCGTGTTGTCCGCGACCTTGAGCCGCGTATAGTTCTGGATCATTTCGCCTTCTCCACCACCTGGACGACGCGCCACCGCTTGTCCTTGGAGAGCGGCCGCGTCTCCATGATCAGCACCCGATCGCCCGCGTGCGCCTCGTTGCCCTCGTTGTGCGCCTTGAACTTGCGCAGGTGGCGCATCGTCTTCCCGTACATCGGGTGGCGGCGCAGGGTCTCCACCTGCACCACCACCGTCTTGTCCATCTTGTCGCTCACGATGACCCCGACCCGGGTCTTGCGCCGTGCCCGCTCGTCCGCCATCCTTACACCCTCACGCCTTTCTCCGACAGGATCGACAGGAGCCGCGCCACGTCCCGCCGCAGCTCCCGGATCTTCGTCGTGTTCGGCTGCTGCCCGGCGATGCGCATCCGGAGGTTGAACAGCTCCTTGCGCGCGTCGTCGAGCTTCTTCACCAGCTCATCCGCGCCCATCTCGCGCAGGTCGGAGACCTCCATGCTAGACCGCCGCCTCCTCGCGCTGGATGAACTTCGTCTTGATCGGCAGCTTGTGGGCGGCGAGCTGGAACGCCTCGCGCGCCGCGGCGAGGGGCACCCCGCCCAGCTCGAACAGGATGCGCCCCGGCCGCACGACGGCCACCCAGAGCTCGGGATTTCCCTTGCCGCTGCCCATGCGCGTCTCGGCCGGCTTCTTCGTCACCGGCTTGTCGGGGAAGATGCGGATCCACAGCTTCCCGCCGCGCTTGATGAAGTGCATGATGGCCCGCCGCGACGCCTCGATCTGCTGGCTGGTCAGCCACTTCGGCTCGAGGGCCTGCAGGGCGTACTCGCCGAACGCGATCGAGGTCCCGGCCACGCGCCGGCCGGTCATCCGCCCGCGGTGGGCCTTGCGGTACTTGGTGCGCTTAGGCATTAACATCGTTGTCTCTCCTCTTCACCGACGGGCGGACCTCCCGGCTCGGGATGACGCTGGGGGCGTTCGAGGCCCCGGCCACCTCCGGGCCGCGGTCGATCGGCCGCGGGCGCCGCACCTCGGCTTCGGCCCGCCGCTCGGGGAGAATCTCCCCGCGGTAGATCCACACCTTCACGCCGATCCGGCCGTAGGTCGTCTTCGCCTCGGCGATGCCGAAGTCGATGTCCGCGCGCAGGGTGTGCAGCGGCACGCGCCCCTCGCGGTACCATTCATAGCGCGCGATCTCGGAGCCCCCGAGCCGCCCCTTCGCCGCGATGCGGATCCCCTTGGCGCCGGAGCGCAGGCTGCGCTGTACGGCCTGCTTCATGGCGCGGCGGTAGGCGATGCGCCGCTCCAGCTGCTGGGCGACGTTCTCGGCCACGAGCACGGCCTCGAGCTCCGGTCGGCGGATCTCCTGGACGTTGAGCTGCACCTGCTTGCCGGTCATCTCATCCAACTCTTTCTTCAGGGCGTCGATCCCGGTACCGCCGCGCCCGATGATGATCCCCGGCCGCGCCGCGTGGATGACCACGCGCACCCGGTTCGCGGCGCGCTCGATCTCGACGCGGGAGATGCCGGCGCGGTAGAGTTTCTTCTTGATGTGGGTGCGGATCTTCAGGTCTTCCTGGATGAGCGGGGCCATGTCCTTGCTGAACCACCGGGACTCCCAGTCCCGGATGATCCCGACCCGCAGACCCACCGGATGAATCTTCTGACCCACGGCTATCGTCCTTTCTCAGCCACGACAACGGTCACGTGGCTGCTGCGCTTCGTGATGACGTCGGCCCGCCCGCGCGCCCGGGCCTGCACCCGCTTGGCGGAGGGTCCCTTGTCGACGAACGCCCGCGAGACGACCAGCTCTTCACGGTCGAGCTCGAGGTTGTTCTCCGCGTTGGCCACGGCGGAGTTCAGCACCTTGGCCACCATCTGCGCCGTGGGGCTCGGCATGTAGCGCAGCATGGCCTGCGCCTCGCGCACCGGGCGGCCCCGGATCATGCTCACGATCCGCTGGACCTTGAACGGCGAGATCCGCACGTACTTCGCAATCGCCTTGGCTTCCATCGTGTCCGCTCCGTCCTAGCCCTGGGTCGCCGGGGCCGCCGGCGTCGCGGCCGTCGCCGTCCCACCCGCGGCCGGGGCCGCGGCGACGCCCGTCGTGCGCTCCGCTGCCGCGCCGGTGCCGTGGCCCTTGAACGACCGGGTCGGCGAGAACTCGCCGAGCTTGTGCCCGACCATCTGCTCGGTGAGGTACACCGGGATGTGCTTGTGGCCGTCGTACACCGCGATGGTGTGCCCGACCATCTCCGGAAGGATCGTGCTGCGGCGCGACCAGGTCTTGATCACGCGGCGCTCGCGCGTCTTGTTCAGCTCCCGGATCTTCTTGAGCAGGTGCTCGTCGACGAACGGCCCCTTCTTCGTGGATCGACCCATCGGCGCTACTTCCTCCGCTTCACGATGAACTTGTCGCTGCGCTTGGGCTTGCGCGTCTTGTAGCCCAGCGTCGGCTTGCCCCACGGGCTCACCGGCCCGGGCATGCCGATCGGCGAGCGGCCCTCGCCGCCCCCATGCGGGTGGCTGCTGGGGTCCATCGCCACGCCCCGCACGGTCGGCTTGCGGCCGCGCCAGCGGGTGCGGCCGGCCTTCCCGCCCGTCACCGAGTCCCAGTCCAGATTGGCCACCTGGCCGATCGTGGCCCGGCACTCCAGCGAGACCAAGCGCACCTCGCCGGAGGGGAGGCGCAGGGGCGCGTGCGCGCCTTCCTTGGCCATGATCTGCGCCGCGGCGCCCGCCGCACGCACCATCTGGCCGCCCCGCTTGGGGAAGAGCTCGACGTTGTGCACCATCGTGCCCACCGGGATGTTGCGCAGCGGCATCGCGCTGCCGGGGCGGATCTCCGCGTCCGGCCCGGACCGCACCGTGTCACCCACGGCGAGGCCGACCGGCGCCAGGATGTAGCGTTTCTCGCCGTCCTGGTAGTACAGCAGGGCCAGGTTGGCGGAACGGTTCGGGTCATACTCGATCGCCGCCACCTTCGCCGCCACGCCGTCCTTGTCGCGCTTGAAGTCCACCATACGGTACAGGCGCTTGCTCCCGCCGCCGCGATGGTGCGCGGTGACCTTCCCCTGCGCATTGCGGCCGCCGCGCTTGCGCAGCGCCACGACCAGCTGCGCCTCGGGCTCTTGCCGGGTGATCGCTTCGAACGTCTGGACGGTCATGAACCGCCGTCCGGGCGTGACAGGCTTGAACTTTTTCAGTCCCACGGTCCTCTGCCTTCCTGCGCAGCCGGGCTGCCGCTGAGCTAGGTCAGGGTCTCCAGGTCGATCTTCTGACCGGGCGCAAGCGTCACGATCGCCTTCTTGTACCCCCGCGCCTGGTAGTGGTGGGCGCCCCGCCGCTTCATGCGGCCGGGGATCCGCACCGTGTTCACCTTGGTCACGGTGACGCTGAAGAGCTGCTCCACCGCGCCCTTGATGGAAATCTTGTTCGCGTCCTCGGCCACCTCGAAGGTGTACTTGCCGCCCTCTGAGCCCCGCATGCTCTTCTCGGTGAGGATCGGCCGGCGGATCACGGCCCGCACATCCACGGTCATCGCGTGAGCACCTCCGCCACGGCGTCCACCGCCGGCTTCGTGAGCACCACGTAGTCGGTCGCCAGCACGTCGTGCACATTGAGGCTCGCTGCGGCGATCACCTTGACCTGCGGCAGATTCGCGGCGGAGCGGACCAGCAGCGCCTCGGGCGCCGGGGTGACGATGAGGGTCTTCCCCGCGACCGGGAGCCGGTCGAGCAGTTCCGCGACGGCGCTGGTCTTCGGGGCCTCGAGCTGCAGGGACTCGACCACGATCACCTTGCCGTCCGCCGCCTTGGCGGACAGGGCCGAGCGCACCGCCAGGCGGCGCACCTTCTTGGGCGTGTCCTGCGCGAAGTCGCGCGGCCTGGGACCAAAGGTGATGCCGCCGCCCCTGAAGATCGGGGCCTTCTTGCTGCCGTGGCGGGCGCGGCCCGTGCCCTTCTGCCGGTAGATCTTGCGCGTGCTGCCGGCGACCTCGCCGCGGGTTTTCGTTGAGTGCGTGCCCGTGCGCCGGCCGGCCAGCTGCGCCACCAGCACCTCATGCATCACGGCCGTGTGGGGGGTGATGCCGAAGACCGCCTCCGGCAGGTCCACCGTCCCCACGTCCTTGCCTTTGACGTCGAACACCTGAGCCCGTGCCATCTTGCTCACCTCTTCGCCTTCGCGCCGGCGCGCTTGCGGACGAGGACGAGGCTGCCCCGGGGACCCGGTACGGCGCCCTTGAGAAGCAGCAGGTTCTTCCCGGCGTCCACCTTGACCACGCGCAGGCCGCGCACGCTGACGCGCTCCCCGCCGTAACGGCCGGGCATGCGCTTGCCGGGCCACACGCGCGCGACGTCGGAGATACCCAGCGACCCGACCGCGCGGTGCATCAGCGAGACGCCGTGCGTGTCGCGCTGCCCGCTGAAGTTGTGGCGCTTCATCGCGCCGCTGAACCCGTGGCCTTTGGTCGTTCCGACGACGTCCACGACGTCGCCGCTGCCGAAGACCTCCACGGTGAGCTCCTGCCCGACGGCGAAGGTCTCCGCCTCGGCGGTGCGGAACTCGCGGAGCACGCGCCGGGGCGCCGTCTTCGCCCGGGCGAAGTGGCCCTTCATGGGCTTGTTCACCTTGCGCTCCACCGCCGCTTCGAAGCCCAACTGCACCGCGGCGTAGCCGTCGGTGGCGGGGGTGCGCACTTGTGTCACCACGCACGGCCCCGCTTCCACGACCGTCACGGGCACGATGTTCCCCTGGTCATCGAAGACCTGGGTCATCC
>MENB01000013.1:12193-13754 GCA_001768125.1 Armatimonadetes bacterium RBG_19FT_COMBO_69_19 | reverse complement strand
CTCACGGGTCAGCCGTGCGCGCGTCCACCCGAACAACTCCAGCACCGTCTCCCCTGCCCGGATCAGCATCTCCGCGTAGGTTTCAGCATCGTAACTCCAGTCGCTGCCGAGCAGCGTATACGGTCGCACGCGGTCATCGGGCAATTTCGCCGTCCGGTCGGTGATGATGTACTGCACGGCTTCCCCGGGATGCAGCTGGGCGCCGTGGCGGTCGAGGGAGCGCGCCGTGATGGCCTGCACCGTGTTGTGGCGGTAGTCGGCGACCTCCTGGGACAGGTGCGTGGTGAGCACGAGCTCTTCGGGCGTGACCTCCCCCGCCCGCAGGCGCACCAGCGTCTCCTCCAGGAGCGCCAGCACTTCGGGCAGCGCCGCGCGCACCTCGGCCAGATCCCGGCAGGCGAACATCCGCCGCAGCATCGCGTGCTGCGTTGTCTCCACGATCGCCGGGACGTCCGACCGCCGCACCTCGATGCCCCGGACCTTCGTGGCGCCGTCGTCGAAGACGCCCATGTAGCGGTTCGGAACTCCCACCCCCTTGTGCATCTTGGAAGGAAGGAACGCGAGCCAACGGTACACGCCCTCGACGAAGATGGGCAGCCCCGTGGCCCGCGTGACCTCGCGCGCGAGGGTCTCGTAATCCTCCCGCACGGCGCCCGACCGCTGTAGCCACATCGAGTCGACGAGCGCGTGCAGCATGCGGTAGCCGCACGCCTCCGCCACCTCCTTCGCCTGCAGGAGCATCTCGCGCGAGAAGGCGGTCACGGCCTCGTGCGCCTCGATGCGTCCGAAGCGGGCGTTTCTATAACCGAGATAGCCAAATGAGGTAACTAGGCACCACTTCAGCGCGGTCTGGCGCTGGTTGTAGAGGTCCCGCTCCACTCCGGCCGTCTCATTCTTCCGCCGCTTGTAGTACATCCGGCGCTCGAGCAGATGATCGAGCACGCGCGGCACGAGGCCGCGGCGCTTGCGGCAGACGCTGTAGTTGATCTCGGGCACGCGCGAGTCGGGGCAGCAGGCGCAACCGATCGTCTCCGGGGAGATGTTGAAGCGCGCCATCATCGTCGGGTACATCGACGAGAAGTCGAGTTCGCCCACTTGTTCGTACACGCCCACGAGCGGCTGGTAGGTCAGCCCGCCTTTGTCCGTGAGGATCAACTGCGCCGCGGTCTTGAACCCCTCCGGCTCGCTCTTCTGCCAGGGGATGAGGGTGCCGTCGCGCACCGCCTGCTGCACCTGCATCGAGCTGATCGCGGTGCCGGTCGAGGTCCGGGCCTGATCCTGCACCGGGATCCCGGACAGCCGCGCCACCTCGAGCAACCCGGCCAGCTCGCCCTCGCTGTAGATAAAGGAGTTGCGCAGGTCGATGTGCCAGCGGCCGTGTAGCATCTGCCCCCCGGCCTGGTACACGACTTGCCCGTAGGTCACGTACGAGCGGGAGCGCCGCGTGCGGACCGTGTCGTGCGGATCGCGGTTGAGCCGGAGTGGGATCCCGGCCCGCGCGGCGAGCGCGCGCAGCCGCGGCAGGAGGAAGGCGTCGCCCCACTCCGTGAGGATGACGTCG
>MENB01000013.1:12039-12105 GCA_001768125.1 Armatimonadetes bacterium RBG_19FT_COMBO_69_19 | reverse complement strand
CCGCCTCCAGCAGTCCCCGCCGGCCGTGTGCGGGGCTCACGGTCGCGTCGCCATGGATGTAGGGGA
>MENB01000013.1:5793-11938 GCA_001768125.1 Armatimonadetes bacterium RBG_19FT_COMBO_69_19 | reverse complement strand
ATCCGGCAGCGCGCCAGCGGGAACAGCCGCATCTCATAGAAGAACAGGCGGCTGATCGGGATGTCACAGTTGTACAGCGTCAGCCCGGGCACGGATGTCAGCCGCTTCGCCGCGGCGGGGAAGGCCAGCGGGCTCCCGATCGACACGCGGAAGACCGGCACCTCCTCCCCGCTCATCAGCTCCCGCTGGACCGCCGGCCGGATCGTGACAGGCACGCCGAGCGGGCGCAGGGCGCGCTCCGCCTGCTCCACGGCGCGCAGCGATCCGGCGACGAACATCCCGGGCTGATAGCGCGAGAGCAGGCGGTGCGGGCGGCCGCCGGTATCCTGCACCCACAGCACCATGCCCTCGGGCCCCGGGTAGATGTCGAACAGCCATCCCTCGATCGAGCGGCGGTCCGGCGGCGCCATCTACGGCTGCGACCCCGTCCGTTCCGACTCTGTCCCGTCTCCGAGCCGGGGGATCTCCGCGGGGTCCGCCTTCCCGTTCGTCAGCGCGTCGAGCCGGCGCCCGAGCGCCTCCACCGCTTTCATCGCTTCGAGCACCATCGCCAGGAGGATGGAGTCGAACGGCGTGGAGTGCGAGGCGTAGTGCGCGGGCGCGGTGTGATGGCGCGCCGCGGCGAAGAGGCGGTCGAAGACGAGCTGATCTTCTTTGCGCAGCGCGCGGCGGAACGGCGCCCAGTACGCCTCCTCCTGCGCCACCAGCTGTGTCATCGTCTGCGTCGTGCGTCCCATCGCTTACCACCACCTTCTCGGGGCGATCAGCCCGATCTGCGGTTCCCAGGTCCAGGTTGCCGCGGCCGGCTTGCGGCAGGTGACGCGGATCTGCGGATGCTCACCCTCGGATACCACCTCGAAGACCCAGGGCGCCAGCTCGCACAGCGCGGGGAAGAGTCGCTCGCGCCCCGGCATCGTCACCGGCGGCGGGCAGGCGCACACCGTCACGACGCGTGCGGCGGCCAGCGCGCGCAGGACCGGCGGGATCAGCCGGAAGATCCGTCCCGCCTCCGCGGTCGGCACGTCCTCATCGAGCAGCGGATCGAGGATGCCCGAGAAATACACGGCGCCCGCGCTGAAGCGCCGGACCGCGTCCGCGAGGCGCCCCTGCAACAGCGCTTCCAGTTGATGACAGGTGAAGACGCGCGAGATGCGGATCTGGTCCAGCAGGATCTGCGGGGCCATCCCCGACTTGCGGGCCAGGTCGGAGATGAGGAACGGGTCGAACGCATTCGCGCCGTCCACGATCAGCAGCGGGTGGCCCGGACGGACCCCGCGCAGTCCCATCAGCAGAGCAACGGTCAGGCAGGCATCCTCACCTGCGAAGACGGCGGGACCGGTGACGATGTCGGGAAGCGGGGCGCGCTCAGCAAGCACCTGAAACCCTCCGGCAAGGGCTCCTTGAGTATTACGAACAAATGTTCGCTACTCAGACTGTACCACTGTTCGGAATGGGGCTGTCAAGGCGCGGTCATCGGTCCCCTGCCCGATAGTCCGGCCGCTGTGCGCGTTGCAGGATAGCCCTGGAGACCATGGTGACGATCGTGATCCTGGGTGGATCGGGTGGCGTCGGGCGGGCGCTTGCCCCCCTGCTGCTGCGGGAGACCGAGTCGCGCCTGGTGCTGGCGGGGCGGACCGCGCGGACTCTCGAGTCAGCGGCGGCCGATCTCGGCGGTGCGGGTCGCGGCAGGGTCGATGTGGCCTATGCCGACGCCGCCGACGGTGGGAGCCTGAGGCGGGCGTTCGCGGGGGCCGACATCGTCGTCGTGGCCTCGAGCACGACCAGGTACGTGGCGGACGTCGTGCAGGCGGCGCTCGCGACGGGGAGTGACTACCTGGACGTGCAGTACTCGCGGCGGAAGCTCACCGCGCTGCAGTCCTTCGCCGAGGCCATCAGGACGGGCGGGCGGTGCTTCATCACCGACGGAGGATTCCATCCCGGGCTGCCGGCCGCGCTCGTTCGCTACGTCGCTCCTCGCTTCGACCACCTGCGTCGCGTCGAGATCGGCAGCGTCATCCGCCACGACTTCTCGACCATGCGCATCGCCGCAGCGACCATCGAGGAGTTCCTGGAGGAGCTGAGCGGCTTCGAGTCCGTGCTCTACCGCGGCGGACAATGGACCCGGGCGAACGTGTACCGCTCGGCGGACTACCGGCGGATGGACTTCGCGACGCTGGGCCGGCGGTGGTGCGCGCCGATGTTCCTGGAGGAGCTCCGGGACATCCCGGAGCGGTACCCGTCCCTGACCGACATGGGATTCTTCGTCAGCGGCTTCAACTGGTTCGTCGACTGGATCGTCTTCCCGATGGCCGCGGCGGCATTGAGGATGCGATCTCCGCGCGCCCTTGGCGCCCTGGGGGCGATGGGGGCCTGGGGACTGCGCGCATTCTCACGGCCTCCGTATGGAACGGCGCTGACACTGTGCGCGATCGGGGAACGTGGCGGACGGGGCACGACCGTCGAGCTCACCCTTGCGCACGATGACGCCTACGCTTTCACCGCAATCCCGGTCGCCGCGTGCCTGCTCCAATACCTCGACGGCTCGATCCGCCGCCCGGGCCTGTGGCTGCAGGCGCACGCCGTCCAGCCGGACCGCTTCATCGACGACATGCGCCGGCTCGGGGTGAGCGTCATCCTCCGTGAGCACGTGTCCGGCGAATCCCGCCCCGACGCGCACATCGCCTAGACACGCACGCCCGTCTAGTAGAGGACGTTCAGCAGCAGGTAGACCCCGAGGCCGAGCAGCAGGCTGAGCGACCACAGCGCGACCGCGGCCCGACCGACACGCGGATGGGCGGTGAGACGGACCGCGGCGGGATCCCGCGTGAGCCCGACGAGCACGTTGTAGATCACCGGCGGCACGGACAGGATCGACAGCAGGACGTGCACCGTGAGCATGGGCAGGTACACGTACGCGCGCAGCGCCGCCGGACCGGTGAACGCTTTCGTCCCCCCGAGCGCCACGCGCGTCACGTAGAGCACGAGGAAGATCGAGATGAGCGCGGCGGCGGTCAGCATATACCGACGGTGCACCGGCACCTCGCCCGCACGGATCGCCCGCCAGCCGAGGAGCAGACAGACGAGCGCGGTGGCGTTGATCACCGCGATGAGATGTGGCGCGAGCGCGACGAGTCGCGCGAGCGCTGGTGGTACAGATGCGGGCGGCTCGCTGGAGAGGACGTACCCAAGCGCCGTATAGACGACGGCAGCCAGCACGACCGCGACGACGCCGGGACGGCGGGAGAGGAGATTGCTGCGGCCCTCCGGGCCTCGCAATGACATGCCTCGCGATGACATCACGCGACGTGTTCCACGACCATCGCGATCCCCTGCCCCACCCCGATGCACATCGTCGCCAGGCCGTAGCGGCCCTGCCGGCGGCGCAGCTCGTGGACAAGACTGGTCAGGAGACGAGCCCCCGAGCACCCGATCGGGTGGCCCATCGCGATCGCCCCGCCGTTCGGGTTGAGCTTCTCGAGTGGGATCTGCAACTCGCGCACGCACGGGATGACCTGCGCGGCGAAGGCCTCGTTCAGCTCGATGACGTCCATCTCCTCGATGCGCAGCCCCGTCCGCGCCAGCACCTTGCGCGTCGCGGGGATGGGGCCGAGGCCCATGTACGCGGGATCGACCCCCGCGACGGCGGAGGCGATGACCCGCGCCATCGGCCGGAGACCGAGCTCTTCCGCGGTCTCCGCGGAGGCGAGCAGCACCGCCGCCGCGCCATCGTTGATGCCCGAGGAGTTGCCGGCCGTCACCGTACCGTCCTTGCGGAACACCGGCCGGAGCTGGGCCAGTTTCTCCGGCGTCGTGTCCGGCCGCGGATGTTCGTCCCGCTCCATGACGGTCGGATCGCCCTTCGGCTGCGGGATCACCACGGGGACGATCTCGTCCTTGAAGCGGCCCTCGGCGATGGCGCGCGAGGCGCGCTGATGGCTCAGCAGCGCGTACTCGTCCTGTTCCTTGCGCGTGATGCCGAACCGCTCGGCAACGTTCTCAGCGGTCTCGCCCATGCTGTAGGGGGGATACACCTCGGCGAGGCGCGGGTTGGTGAACCGCCACCCGACCGTCGTGTCGTACAGGTGGATCTCGCCCCGCGGGTACGCCGCGGCGGGCTTGGCCATGACGAACGGGGCGCGCGTCATCGACTCCACGCCGCCCGCGATGACGACGTCGCCCTCGCCCACCTTGATCGCCTGGGCCGCGGAGGCCGCCGCCTGCAGCCCGGAGCCGCACAGCCGGTTTATCGTCTGCCCCGCCACCTCGGCGGGCAGTCCCGCGAGGAGCAGCGCCATGCGCGCGACATTGCGGTTGTCCTCTCCGGCCTGATTGGCGGCGCCGAAGATCACGTCCTCGATCTTGCGCGGATCGATGCCGGTGCGGCGGATGAGCTCGCGGATGACGTGCGCGGCGAGATCATCCGGACGCACGTCGCGGAGGATGCCGTTGTAGCGGCCGACCGGCGTGCGGACGGCGTCGATGATCACCGGCGTGCGCATCGTGCCGGCGCGGGGATCCCCGGCGCGCATCCCTAGCGGCCTTCGTACTTCGGCTGGCGCTTCTGGAGGAAGGCCGCCACGCCTTCACGGTGATCGGCGGTAGCGCCGGCCACGTCCTGCAACTGAGCCTCATACTCCAGCGCCTGCTCGAGGGTAGCGCCCAGCGCATACGTGATCGCCCGCTTCGTGAGGCCGTAGGCCTTCGTCGGTCCCGCCGCCAGGCGGCCGGCCAGCTCCATCGTCTTCGAGATGAGCGCTTCGTGCGGAACCACGCGGTTCACCAGCCCGATGCGCAGCGCCTCGGACGCGTCGACCGGATCGGCCGTATACGTCATCTCGAGCGCTTTGCCGAGCCCGACGAGATGCGGCAGGAACCACGTGCTGCCGGAGTCCGGGACGAGCCCGATGCGCGAGAACAGCTCGATGAAGCTCGCCCGGTCACTCGCTACCCGGAGGTCCGCGGCGAGCGCCAGGCTGCAGCCGGCGCCGGCGGCCACCCCGTTCACGGCGGCGAGCACCGGTTTCTCGATGGTGCGCATCGCGAGGATGACGGGGTTGAAGGTCGCCTGGAGGTGCTCCCGATAAGACGTGATCGCGCCCGCACGGTCGCGTAGATCGGCGCCGGAACAGAATCCCCGGCCGGCCCCCGTGAGGATCAGGCAGCGCACGGCGGCGTCGCGCGCCCCCTGGCGGAGGGCATCCTGCAGTTCCTTGGCCAGCAGATCGTTCACCGCGTTTAGGACATCGGGACGGTTCAGCGTGATGGTCAACACGCCGTTCGCCTGCTCGAGGGCAATCGTATCAGGCATGGGTCACCGTCCTTTGAACGCCGGCCTGCGCTTCTCGAGGAAGGCCGCGATGCCTTCCGACCGATCTTCGGTGGCAAACAACAGATAGAAGCACTTGCGCTCGTAATCCAGCCCGCCCTCGAGGTGCGTGTCGAAGGCCTTGAGGACGGCCTCCTTGGCCAGGCGCACCGCCACGGCGCCCTTGGCGGCGATCTCCTTTGCGAGGCGCTTCGCCTCATCGAGCACGGTCTCCGCGGGGACCACCCTGCTCACCAGGCCGCAGGCCTCCGCCTGCCGAGCGCTGATCGGCCGTCCGGTGAGCACCATCTCCATCGCCCGGGACTTCCCGATCGCCCGCGTCAACCGCTGCGTCCCGCCCGCCCCCGGCATGATCCCGAGGTTGATCTCCGGCTGCCCGAACTGGGCGGTCTCCGCGGCGACGATCATGTCGCACAGCATCGCCAGCTCGCAGCCGCCCCCCAGCGCAAACCCGTTCACGGCGGCGATGAGGGGCGTCGTCACCTTGCGGATGCGCTCCCACTGCTGGAAGCGGTACCCGGCGAGCATCTCCGGCGCGCTCGCCCCGGCCATCTCCTTGATGTCCGCCCCCGCGGCGAAAGCCCGGCCCGCCCCGGTGAGCACGATGCACCGCACAGACCCCTCGCGCTCGAATTCTTCGAGCGCGGACACCAGCTCGTCCATCGTCGCCTGGTTCAGCGCGTTGAGCACGTCGGGCCGGTTCAAGGTGACGACGGCGATCCCGTCTTCCGTGCTGACCGTGATGTTCTGATATGGCATGGCCCCTCCTCGCTTCGTGCTACAGTGGCTTCCCGCAGCGACCGCAATAGGCAAAGCCCT
>MENB01000013.1:2524-5684 GCA_001768125.1 Armatimonadetes bacterium RBG_19FT_COMBO_69_19 | reverse complement strand
GGCGCGTTTCTCGCGGAAGGCGTCCAGCCCTTCCTGCGTCTCCGGGGCGCCGGCGTGGAGCGTGAGCCAGTCCCGCGCGTGGCCGATGGTCAGATGCCAGCTCAGGTCGCGCCAGAAGTTGATCTGCTGCTTCGTGTAGCGGGTCACTTCGGGCAACTTGTCGGCGAGCAAACGGGCCAGGACCTCCACGGCCGCGTCGAGCTCGCGCCGGGGCACGATCCGGTTGATCAGTCCCCACGCGAGCGCCTGCGCCGCCGGGATCTCCTCGCACAGGAACAGCATCTCGCGCGCCCGGCGGTCGCCGATGATGAGCGGCAGCCACTGGGTCGCCCCCGCGGCCGGGACGCTCCCCCGCGCCGGACCGACCTGACGGATGACGATGTCGTCGGCGGCCACAGCGAGGTCGCAGGCCATGTTGAACTCGTTCCCTCCGCCCACCACCATCCCATTCAGCCGCGCGATCGTAGGCTTGCCGATGTTGCGCAGCCGTTCCTGGGCCTCGATGAAGGCTCCCATCCACTTCCAGTAGTCGCGAGGCCGGCGGAGGAACTGCTCCTGCTCCTCGAGGTCGGCGCCGGTGCAGAACGCGCGGTCTCCGGCGCCGGTGAGCACCACAACCGCCACCGCATCATCCCACGAGGCATCCTCGAACGCCCGGCCCATCTCGCGGAGCGTCGGGAAGTCGAGGGCGTTGAGCACCTGCGCGCGGTTGATGGTGACCCGCGCCGTGGGAGGACGCTTCTCGTAGAGGATGTGCTGAAAGCCGAAACTCTCGGCCGGTCGGGCGCGGGGCGCGTCCATCTATCCCGCCTGCGCGTAGACCATCGTCACCAGTCCCGCGGCGAACTGCTGCAGGTCCTCGCCTGCCGCCCGCCCTTCCGGCGAGCGCATCGCCGCGCGCAGGGCGTCCTGGTCGTCGAAGTACATCTCCCCGATGAGGTGGTACGGGGCCTCGCCTCCGGGCGCTCCCGTGATGCGCCAGGCTTCCACGCGCCGCAGCCCCGGCATCTTCCGGATCAGCGGCAGATGCGACTCCGCGTAGTGCCGGTCAAACGCATCCGGATCCGGCGGACGGCGGTACAGCGCGACGAGCTTCACCATGCGGTCAGCCTCCGCTCAGGGGGTGATCAGGACTTCGTAGCCGGCCCCCCGCAGATCGTCGGCGAGCCGCTGTGCGTTGTCGCGGTCCGCGAAGGCGCCGACCTGCACCTTGTACAGGCCGCCCGAGAGATTGATATACGCCTCGAACCCCTTCTCCCGCAGCTCCGCTGCTCGGGCTTCGGCATTCTCCCGGCGGAGATACGCCCCGACCTGCACGCGATACAGAACGCCCGGCGGCTGCGGCGCAGTCTCCGGAGCCGGTGCGGGTCGCGGCGCAGGCGTGGACGGCGGAACCGGAACCGGCGCCGGAGCGGGCGATGGCACAGGCTGCTGTTCGGGTGCGGGCCGCGGCCCGGGCTGGGGGATCGGCTGCGGACCGGGGAGCGGCGACGATGGGGGCGCGGGCGGAGGACCGGCCTGCGGCGGTTCGGGCCGGACGGCCCGGGGGGTGGTCGTCGTCGGAGAGAGGAACGCCTGGCCCGCGACGTAGCCGACGATGATCGCCACCAGGAAGAGACCGAGGAAGACGAGACCGGCGAGGACGGGCCGTACCGGCATCGTTATCCTCCCAGCCGCTGCAGCCGTCCCAGATCCTCTGGGGTAAGGCCGGTGAAGTAGATCCCGTGGGCCACGGCGCCGGAAGCCAGGATCTCGACGCGCACCACCTCGGCCTCGGCGGTGAGCGGGCCATCGGCGAGCGAGACCGTGATCCGCACGCGCTCCCAGTGCACGAGTTCCGAGGTGAGGATGACGCGCAGCCCTTCCAGACTGACGTTCGCCGCCGATCCGGTGAGCTCTTCGCCCCCGCGCTCGATGCGCACGACGCGCACCGCTGAGTCCCGCAGCGGGATGCGCGGGCTGCGGCGGGAAGCAATGCTCACCGCGGGGGGATGCGCGACCTCCACCCGGTTCTCCCGGATCCCCCGCACGGTGGTCTCGAAGACGTACTTCGAGACGCGGCCCTGGTAGGAGATGGCGATGCGGTCTCCCGGGGAAAGCGGCAGCATCTCATGCAGGCGCGTCGGGACGCTGACGGCGATGGCCTCGGGCGCGAGGGCCAGCACGGTGCTGGCGAAGATGCCGCGCCGGGGTCCGGACCGGCTTTCGACCTCGACGTTCTGGTTCACGGTGAGCGGCTCGACCAGGGTGTGCGGCGTTCCTGCAACGGGCGCCGCGGCGGAGGGCGCGCGGGCTTCGGCGTCGAGCAGGCGCTCCCGCACGGTGTAGCGGCGGAACCGCTCGCACTCCGGGTGGTCGATGGTCTCGCAGTCGCTCACCGTCCGGGCCGGGACGTGCGGGCAGAGGTCGTCGATGGTGCGGCAGTACCCCTGCTGCTCCATGAAGCGCACGAGTTCCGCTTCATCCGCGAACACCCAGGCCGGGACGCCGCCCTCGTCCGCGGGGGTCAGCAGGTCATGGCCGCGGCCGAAGTGGCGCATGATCCAGCGCAGCGAGACGTCCTCGTCAAGGGACTCGAGGTATCGCCGGATGTCCGCGTACGCGGCCCGCTCCATGCGGCGCATGCGCTCGATGGTCTGCCGGTGCGCCGACGCGCACACTGGGCAGGACTCCCGCTCACGCCGCGCCGCGTCACTCTCACCTTTGATCATCTCTCACCCTCTTAGGCCAGCCCACGGTGAAAACCTGCCCGCCCAACAGGATGAGCGCGCCGGCGCCGGCCACGAGGTAGTAAGACAGCAGGCGATCGAGGAGCACGGCTCCCGCCACCGCAGCGCCCGCGGCCGGCACCCGCAGGACCAGGGAGGCGACGCCGGCCATCGACAGCTCGGTGATCCCGATCCCGCCGGGGATCAACGCGACCACACCCACGAGGTTGGCGACACTGACAGTCAGCATCCCGCCGGCGAAACCGAGGGGCAGGCCCATCGCGGCGAACACCGCCGCCAGCCGGCCGGCCTCGCACAACGCCGCGACCCCGGACAGCCCAAGCAGCGGCCAGAGGTTGGTCCGCGTGCGCCACAGCGAGAGGCTGTCGGTGAAGGCCTCCATGACACGGGCCGAGCCGCTCCGCAGCTCCTCCGACAGCGGCAACCGCCGG
>MENB01000013.1:561-2474 GCA_001768125.1 Armatimonadetes bacterium RBG_19FT_COMBO_69_19 | reverse complement strand
CGCCCCGGCGACGACCAGGATTCCGGCAGCCGCCAGCACGGGGTGCAACTGCGCGCCGCGCGCCACCGGTACCACGAGCAGCGAGGCACCGAAGAGGACGACCAGCGCCGCGCCGTCGAGGAACCGCTCGATGAGCGCCGCGGCGGTCGATGGCGCCAGCGGCACGCCAAACCGCTGCTTCAGCAGCAGCGGTTTGGCCAAATCAACAGTGCGCCCCGGGCTGAAGCTCGCGCCGGCGACGCCCGCGAGGATGGCCGCGCCGGCTGACAGCAGGTCCAGCCGGTGCCCGGTGAGCCGGGAGACCATCCACCGCCAACGCAGGGCTTTCACCAGCACGTTCGCCGTCAGGAGGAGCAGCGCCGCGCCGAACCAGACCGGATCCGTCTCGCGCAGCGACGCCCGCACACCGGCCAGATCGAGGCGGGCGAGCATGACGCCGAGCAACACGCCCCCGGCGAGGAGGAAGAGCCAGCGGATGGCGCGGGTCATCACCGGATACGGTCAGGGGGCGTAGAAGGCGCGCACGGTAAGGTCGGCGAGGACGCCGTTCTGCACGCCGGTCACGGCGAGCCGGTCCACGACGAGCGCCCGCGGCATCTGGTCCAGGGCACTCACGAACGCGCGCAGCCGCAGGTAGTCGCCGCTGACCTGGATCTGCAGCGGCACCGCCGCCATGCCGGCCGGAAGCGCGTCGTTGCCGGCGGCCACCGGGACCTGCGTGAAGGAGATCTGCCGGAGCTGCACGTTGCTCAGCCGGAGCGCACGGCCGAGCGAATCCACGAACGCCGGCAGCGCGGGATCGCGGGGAAGCCTGGCCTCGAGCTCCCGCGCCGCGGCGGCGACCCGGCGGTGACGCTCCTCGATCTGCGCGCGCTGGTCGACGAGCCCGAGGAGCCGGGCCAGCTCGACCTGCTTGCGCTGCGCCTCCAGCCGGGAGAGGCGGACCTGCTGCAGCGCGGGGAGGATGACGAGCAACAAGACGGCGATGGCCGCGAAGGTCGTCGCGGCCACGCCGACTACGGTCCGCTCCCGGCGCTTCAAACCGGCCATGGTATCCTCACCGCAGCCTCGCGGCAAGCTGGAACCGCGTGACGAGACGATCCGCGGCGACGACCTGCTGGATCGACCGCATCTCCACGCCGCTGAGCACCCCGGATCGCGCCAGCGACGTCGCAAAGAGCGCTACCGCGGAGAGATCGGTCGTGCTCCCGGTCAGGGTGACCGTCCTGCCTTCGACGACCACCGACTGCAGCCACGCGTTCTTCGGGATGAGCCGGCCGATATCGTCCATCAAGACGGAGAGCGTCCCGATGCGGCCGACGACCGCCTGGATCCGCTCCCTTCGCGCCTCGAGGTCCTCCGTCTCGGCCTGCAGCTGAGCGAGACGCACCGCCGCGGGCCGCAGCGGGACGAGGAGGCGTTCGGTCTCGCTCGCCTGGTGGCGGGACTGCGCGGCCTGCTGGGCGAGCAGCACGTAGATGACGGCGATGGCGATCCCCGTGACGACCGGCACGCCGAGGAGGACCCGCCGGCGTGCGGCGCGTTCGCGCCGCTGGAGGACGGCCTGCGGCAGCAGCGTCAGCTCGATCTTCATCTAGGCGAACTCCCTCAGGGCGAGGCCCACCGCCGTGACCAGCTGAGGGGCGATCCGGTCCACCGCATCCGCGTCGAGGCGGCGACCCAGGAGGATGCCGTCCAGGGGGGAGCCCACGGCAACGGGGATCTCCATCTCGAGGGCGAGGTGCCGATCGACCGACCCCGCGCGCGCCCCGCCGCCGCAGAGCAGGATCCGGTCGATCTGATGCCCCCCGTATTGCGCGCGGTAGAAATCGAACGAGCGGCGCAGCTGCGCGGTGAGCGCGTCCAGCGCGTCGCCGAAGGCGGCGGCCGGCACGGCGGCTTCGCCGCCCCCG
>MENB01000013.1:214-530 GCA_001768125.1 Armatimonadetes bacterium RBG_19FT_COMBO_69_19 | reverse complement strand
CAACGCCTTCCGCGATCGTCCGTGTGAACTGCGGCACGCCTCCGCGCACGATTGCGACCTCCGTGGTCGACGCGCCCAGATTCACCATCGCCACCGTCCCCGGCATGCCCCGCAGGCTGAGCGCGCGGACCATCGCCAGCGCAGACAGTTCGACCGCCACGACATGCAGCCCCGCTCCCTCCAGCATCTCGATGCAGGTCAGGGCCGTCGCCTCGGGCGCAGCGGCCAGGAGCACTTCGAGCTGGCGCGAGCCGTCCTCGTTGACCTCGCCGACCACCTGGGCGTCGAGGACCGCTTCCTCCACGGGGAACGGCAG
>MENB01000012.1:6767-6981 GCA_001768125.1 Armatimonadetes bacterium RBG_19FT_COMBO_69_19 | reverse complement strand
GCGCTCCCGGGCATACGCAAGTGACGCATCGAGCGACGCACGGGCGATCCCCACCCCCTGCGCCGCGATGCCGAGGCGGCCGCCGTCGAGTGTGGCCAGGGCGATGCGACCGCCGTGGCCCGTCTCGCCGAGGAGGTTGTCCCTGGGGACCCGGGCGTTCTCGAACACGACCTCCGCCGTCGAAGAACACTTGATGCCGAGCTTCTTCTCGACC
>MENB01000012.1:4243-6703 GCA_001768125.1 Armatimonadetes bacterium RBG_19FT_COMBO_69_19 | reverse complement strand
GCTCCGGGCTGCTGCGCGCGTAGACGATGCAGATGTCGGCCTCGACGGCGTTGGTGACGAACGCTTTCGTCCCGTTCACGATCCAGGTTTCCCCCTCGAGACGGGCCGCGGTGCGCAGCGACATCGCATCCGAGCCGGAGGACGGCTCGGTCAGGCAGTAGCAGCCCAGCGATCGCCCGGATGCCAGGGCCGGCAGGTAGCGGCGCTTCTGCGCCTCCGACCCGAAGCGGAAGATGGGATCGCAGACGAGCGAGTTGTTGACGGTGATGATCGTCTGGACGCCCGCGGAGGCCCGGGCCAGCTCTTCCTGAGTGATGACGTACGAGACGGCATCGAGGCCGGCGCCGCCGTAGGCCTCGGGAATGGTCATGCCGAGCAGGCCCGCCTCCGCGGCCTTGCGGATCAGCTCGCGCGGGAACTCGCCGGCGTGGTCGAGCGCGGCGGCGGAAGGCAGGATCTCGCGCGCGGCGAAATCCGCCGCCGCGGCCTGCACCACGCGGTGTTCGTCAGACAGCCGGAAATCCACCTTCGTCTACATTCTTGCCCACGCCCGCGGCCTCCCCCCGCGGGTGAGGCAGGAGTCACCTGCGGCGCGGTGTATTCACCTCAGCGGAACGCCGGTAGCCCGCGTGACCCAATTCCCCGAGGTGTCCGGACGATGAGCGACCGCGTGGCCATCGTGGGCGTCGGCTTCACCCCGCCCCGCGCGCTGTCCCCCGACCAGTCGTACCGGGAGATGACCTTTGCCGCGGCGACCCGGGCCTACGCCGATGCCTCCGTCACGCACCGTGAGATCGACAGCTTCGTCAGCGTCTGCGAGGACCTCCACGAAGGGACGAGCATTACGGACGAGTACACGCCCGATCAGCTCGGGGCGGTGCTGCGGCCGGTGCAGACCATCGCCGGGGACGGCATCCAGGGGCTGGCCACGGCGTTCATGCTCATCCGCACCGGCATCGCCGACCTCGTGGCCGTGGAGTCCCACTGCAAGTCGAGCAACATCCTCCGGCACGAGGAAGTCCTCGAGATGGCGCTCGACCCTGTCTTCGAGCGGCCGCTGCGCCTGAACCCGCATTACATCGCCGGGCTGGAGATGGCCCGCTTTCTCCAGGAGACCGGCACGACAGAGGACGCGGTCGCCCAGGTTGCGGCAAAGAACCGGCGCCAGGCGCTGAGCAACCCGGTGGCGGCCTTCGGGGCGAACCTCGGGGCGGATGATGTCCTGGCCTCACCGCCCGTGAGCGAGCCGCTGCGGGAGCTCGAGATCAGCCCCTACGCCGACGGCGCCGTCGTCCTCGTCCTCGGTTCCGAGGAGGCGGCAAGGCGCGCGCCCAAACCGGTGTGGATCCGCGGGGTCGGCTGGATCTCGGACACCCCGTGGCTGGGGTCGCGGTCCTGGGGAGCCGCCACCTACGCCGCGCTCGCAGCGGAGATGGCGTACCGGATGGCCGGCGTGGCCAATCCCGCCCACGAGATCCGCTTCGCTGAGCTCGACGACACCTACGCGTACAAGGAGCTGCAGCATATGGAGGCGGCGGGCCTGGCCTCTCCGGGAGAAGCGGGTCGCATGACGCTGGCCGGGGAGACCAAGCGGGGTGGCAGCCTTCCGATCAATCCCTCCGGCGGCAGCCTCGGGATGGGCTACTGCTTCGATACCACGGCGCTGTACCGTACGGCCGAGGCGGTGCGGCAGGTCCGCGGCGAAGCCGGCCGATACCAGGTGCGCGGGGCAACAACGGGACTCGTCATCTCCTGGCGCGGGGTGCCGACGCAGACCGGCGGCGCGCTCGTGCTGGGCGCTGCCTGAACGGTGCACACCTTCAGCTCCGGACGGAGGTTGGGATGAAGCGCAAGCCTCATCGCAGGGTCGCGGTCGTCGGCGCCGGGCTAAGCTTGTTCGTGCGCCGGGCGCTGGAGACGGGCAAGGAGCTCTCCTACTACGCGGCCTCGCAGGCCCTTGAAAGCGCGGGCGTCAAGCGTAAGGACATCGAGGCCGTCGTGATGGCCACGGCCCCCGACGCCTTCGACGGCGTGCACATGAAGGGCGACTGGCTGCTGGACGGCGCCGGCGGCGTGCGCAAACCGTACATGCGGGCGTATGTGGGCGGCGGCTCGGGCGTGTTCAGCATCATCAGCGGCTGGACGCTGGTGGCCTCCGGGTTGTTCGACCTCGTCCTGGTGGTGGGCGAGGAGAAGATGAGCAGCTGCCAGCCGCATCCTCAGGGGGCGTTCCTCACCATCTTCGATCAGATCATCGAGCGGCCGCTGGGCCCGAACCTGCTGTGGATCTTCTCGCTCGAGCAGAACCGCTACATGTCCACTTATGGCATCCGCAACGAGGACATCGCGCTCGTCTCCGTCAAGAACAAGCGCAACGCCCTCGATCATCCCGCGGCCCAAGTCGCGGCGGCCCTTAGGGTCAAGGACGTGCTGGCCTCGGAGGTCGTCGCCTGGCCGGTG
>MENB01000012.1:2410-4229 GCA_001768125.1 Armatimonadetes bacterium RBG_19FT_COMBO_69_19 | reverse complement strand
GAGTCCGGTCAGCGACGGCGCGGCCGCCATCGTCCTGGCCAGCGAAGACGTTGCCCGCCGGCTGACCCACAAGCCGGTCTGGGTGCAGGGCGTGGGCTGGTCGCTCGACACCTCGTACTGGGGGAACCGCGACCTCGCCTATCCGCGGTACGTGGAGACCGCCGCGCGCATGGCGTACGAGATGGCCGGTGTGACGGAACCGCGGAAGCAGATCCACATCGCGGAGCCGTATGACCCCTTCGCCTACAAAGAGCTGCACCATCTCGAAGGGCTCCAGTTGGCGGATAAGGGCAAGGCACCGGAGGATCTCGCCCAGGGCCGGTTCGAGCGGACGGGCCCCCTGCCCGTGTGTCCTTCGGGCGGCCTCATGGGCGTCGGCAACCCGATCGCGGCGGCCGGCCTGATGAAGCTCTGTGAGCTGTTCTGGCAGCTGCGCGGGGAGGCCGGCGCCCGGCAGGTCTCGGGCAAACCGGAGCGAGGCGTGGCCCAGGCGTGGGGCGACCTGATGCAGATCGGCACCGTCGCGGTGCTGGGGATCCACTGATGAAGCGCAAGCCCGCCGCAAACGGATCCGCTGCGCGCCGGCGCGCGAGCACCGCGATCCGCCGCATCGACGCTCCGCCGCGGCTGCCGATGCGCGGCCACGGGCTGAGCGACGTCGAGTTCCGGCAGAAGGTCCCCACGGTGTGGTGGGAACCGAAGCTCGAGTATGGCTGGGACGCGGGAGAGGCGATCGGCCGCTTCCTCGCCGGGCTCAAAGAGGGGAAGATCTACGGCGTGCGCTGCCGCACGTGCGGGCGCACGGTGACCCCGCCGCGCGCCTTCTGCGAGCTCGACTTCAAACCGATGGACGAATGGGTCACTCTCCCGACGACCGGCACGGTGAATACCTTCTCAGTGTGCTACATCACGTGGGACATGAAGCCGCTGCGGAAACCCCAGATCCCGGCCGTCATCGAGATCGACGGGACGACGCCACGCGTCGGCTTCCTGCACCTGCTCGGGGGCGTCTCGGGATCCACGGTTGAGGCGGTACGCAAGCAGGTGCAGGTCGGCATGCCGGTGCGGGCGGTGTGGAAGCCCTTGCGGGAGCGGGAGGGCGCGATCACGGACATCCTCTACTTCGCACCCGTGAAGGCGAAAGGCAGGAGGGCGTGATGGCGCACGGCGCCGAAGCGCGGACATGGTACGGCACGATGCCCGTGCAGTTCCGGTACACGCCGGGCACGGCGGGACTGCGCTTCTTCGAGACCCTGAAGAAGAAGGGAACGCTCGCCGCCACCCGCTGCGCCGAGTGCGGGAAGACCTACCTGCCCCCACGCGTGTACTGTGAGAACTGCTTCGCGGACCTCGAGGGCAGCTGGATCGAGGTCGAGCCGCGGGGCCTCGTCCACACGTTCACCCTGGTGCATCTGGACCGTGAGGGACGGCGGCTGCGGCAGCCGGAGATCGCGGCCTTCGTACGGATCGACGGGACCGACGGGGGGCTCGTCACGAGACTGCTGAACGTGCGCCCCGAGGACGTCCGTATCGACCTCCCGGTGGAAGGTGTGCTCCTCCCGCCGCGGCAGCGCAAAGGGGTCCTCGACGACATCGCAGGCTTCGCCCCGATCGGATCCGGGGCCCCTCCCCGCCGTCCACGTGCCCGGTAGCGGAACCGTCCTGCTTATCCTCGCGGCCGCGGTGCTCCTTGCCGCGGCCGTTCGCATCGTGTCCGGCTTCCGGCGGTTCCGGGAAGCCACCCGCGCCGCATTCGAGGCCACGCCAGATATCCGCGTGACGGCGTACACGCCGACCGGGATGTCGGTGACCGTCGCGG
>MENB01000012.1:0-2342 GCA_001768125.1 Armatimonadetes bacterium RBG_19FT_COMBO_69_19 | reverse complement strand
GCGCCGTCCCCCCGATGAGTATCCCGCCCCTCGGCCTCGTGCGCGACCGCATCCTTCCCATGTTGAAGCGCGACAGCACCCTGCCCCCCGCCACCGGCTACGCCCCGGAGAACCGGGTCCTGCGCACGCCGTTCGACAGCGACGTGGTCATCGCGCACGTGATCGAAGGCCAGTTCCGAGTGACCTACGTGACGAAGGGGATGCTGGACGCGTGGGGCCTCGCGCCGGACGCCCTTCACGAACTCGCGCTCGCAAACCTCCGTGCCAAGACCGAGCATCTCCTTGCGGAGATCGGCGGCCCGCGCGGGGACTATGTGGCCCTCGACGGCTTCGATGCCGCGCGCCTGCTCGTCGCGGACCTGCTCATCCCCCCGGGATTGACCGACCCGCTGCTGGCCATCCCCCACGAGCACGCGCTGCTGGTGCGCAGCGGTTCGGCTGCGGGACCGCTTGCAGAAGAAACGGGTCGGGCCCTCAGTCACTCCTCCCTTCCCCTCACCTCGTGCTTCTACCGCTGGACCTCCGGCGGACCCGTCCGCGCTGAGCTTTGAGCGGGCAGCCGACTCGGGTCACTGGGTCTTTGAGTGCTCGTAGAACCCCCGGCCCGTCTTCCGCCCGTGCAGGCCGGCGAGGACCATCTTCTTCATCAGCGGCGGCGCGGCGTAGCGCGCGTCCTTGAACTCTTCGAACATCGCCTCGGCGATGTAGTAGGTCGTGTCGATCCCCACGTAGTCGAGCAGCGTGAGCGGGCCCATCGGGTGGGCCAGGCCGAGCTGTACCGCGGTGTCGATGTCTTCCTTCGTGGCGATGCTGAGCTCGAGCGCGCGCACCGCGTCGAGCAGGTAGGGCACGAGGAGCAGGTTGACGATGAAGCCCGGGCTGTCCTTGCAGACCACGACGGTCTTGCCGACGGACTCGGCGAACGCTCGCCCCGCGCCCATCGTCCCGTCCGAGGTCTCGAGCCCCCGGATCAGCTCCACGAGCTTCATCACCGGGACCGGGTTGAAGAAGTGCATCCCCAGGACCTGCGCCGGGCGTTTCGTCACCGACGCCATCTCCGTGATGCTGAGCGACGACGTGTTGCTGGCAAAGATCGTCCGGGGCGGGCACAGCCGGTCGAGCTCGATGAAGACCTCCTTCTTCATCTCCATCTTCTCGATCACGGCCTCGATGACGAGATCCGCGTCCCCGAGGTCGGCCAGCTTCGTTGTCCCCTTGATTTGTTTACCTGCCGCCTCCATGTCGGAAGCCGCGAGCTTGCCCCGCTCCACCCCGCGGCGCAGTGAGCCCTCCACACGGCTCAGCCCCTTGCCGAGCAGCGCCTCGTCCACCTCGCGCACGACGACGTCATACCCGGCCCGGGCGCACACCTCGACGATGCCGGAGCCCATCAGCCCGCACCCCACCACACCGACCCGCTTGATCTCCATTGCTCTCCTCCACGTCTTCAGGCTACTTCTACGCGTGTCTTCGCCACGTCAGCCTCGCTGAGGATCACCGTCTGCTCGTAGCCCTCCCCGGGGATGCGGCGCAGGGCGTCCTGCAGCATCTCCCACTGCCGCCGGATCACCGCCGTCCCAACCTTGCGCTCCCGGCGCGCGTCCCACAGCCGGCAGGTCGCTTCGGGGACGTCGAACACGACGGCGGTCACCGGCGCCCCGCTCCGCCGCGCGATCGTGCGCAGGGCCCGGCGCGCATCGGGGTGGAGCGCGGTGCTGTCCGCGACGGTGAGCCGGCGGTGGCGCAGGCGGAGCTCGATGATCTCGTGGAACAAGGCGAAGGCGTCGCGCGAGACCCGCAGGCTGGCCTCGTCGTCGGCGATCATCGCCCGGCAGCGATCCGACGACACGACGGCCGTCTCTGGAAAGTTGCGTACCGCGAAGGTGGACTTCCCGCTCCCGGCCGGCCCGCACAGGATGACCAGGCTCGGCTCCGGCACCATCACCCGCATCTAGCCGATGACCTCATGGATGAGCGTTCCTCGCCCCGGCCGGTGTCCGGCGATGGTGTACGCGGCCTGGACCTGTGCGATGACCCGTGCGGCGCCCTCGGCGGTAGCGGCATGCGCCTCCGCCAGCGGCTCACCGGGCCTCACCGGATCACCCACCTTCCTGCGCAGCACGATGCCGACGGCCGGATCGACCACATCATCCTTGGTCGCCCGCCCTGCGCCGAGCAGCATCGCGGCGAGCCCGATCGCCTGCGCGTCGATCCCCGACACGCTGCCCTGCGCGGGCGAGGGCACGGGCACGACCACGGGGGCCTGCGGAAGACGCCGCGGATGGTCGATGGCGTCCGGATCCCCGCCCTGCGCGCGGACCATGTCGCGGAATTTGGCGAGC
>MENB01000011.1:11948-17425 GCA_001768125.1 Armatimonadetes bacterium RBG_19FT_COMBO_69_19 | reverse complement strand
CCCTGCACTTCGACGAGCCGCCCGGTCTCCGTCATCACCACGTTCATGTCCACCCGCGCGCGCGAATCCTCCTGAAAGTTCAGGTCGAGCACGGTCTCCCCGTCCACGATCCCCACGCTCGTCGCCGCGACGAATTCCCGCAGCGGCCACCAGCCGAGCGCGCCGGTCTTCCGCAGCACGTGCAGCGCGTCGAGCAGCGCCACGAAAGCGCCGGTGATCGCCGCGGTGCGCGTGCCCCCGTCCGCCTGGATCACGTCGCAGTCGATCCAGATCGTCCGCTCGCCGAGCTTGTCCAGATCGACCGCTGCGCGCAGCGACCGCCCGACCAGACGTTGGATCTCCTGCGTCCGGCCGCTCGGGCGCCCGATGTCGCGCTGCGTGCGCTCGCTGGTCGCGCGGGGCAGCATCCCGTACTCGGCGCTGATCCAGCCCCGCCCGCCGCCGCGCATCCAGTGGGGGACGCGCTCGTCGATACTCGCCGAGCAGACGACCTTCGTGTCGCCGAGCGTAATGAGGACCGACCCCTCGGCGTACTTGAGGAAGTGGCGCGTGATCGTGACCGCACGCAGTTCATCGGGCTGTCGCCCGTCGGCCCGGGGCATGGGATGCTAGACCTCGTAGGTGGATCCTTCGTCAACCGGAAAAACGGCGTCGGATTCCTTCGCTGCAGCCGCAACCGATTCCTTGACCGCGTAGTGCGGGGCGAAGAAGTGAGCTCACGGCCTCAGGGCGCCGGGGCCGGGTAGATGGCGAGGAAGCGCGTGATCCCGCGGTGGATCGCCGCCGCCAGCGCCTGGCGGAAGGCACCATCGCGCAGGCGGGCCTCATCGTCTGCGTTCGAGATGAACGCCGATTCGACGAGGACCGAGGGAATGCCGCTGTCGCGCAGGACGAGGAAGTTCCCGGTCTTGATGCCGCGGCTGGGTAGGCGCAGTACGATGCCGAGCTCGTCCTGGATCATCTGCGCCAGGACGAGCGACTGCGGCGTCAGGTAGTAGGTCTCCGAGCCGTTCACCGTAGCCCGCCCGTTGGCGTTGGCATGGATGCTGACGTAGATGGAGGCGCCCGCGTCGCGCGCCAGGCGAGGCCGGTCCGCCAGCTCCACGGTGACGTCGGCCTCGCGGATCATCATCACGCGCAGGCCGTCCCGCACCAGCAGGTCGCGGACGCGCCGGGAGATGTCGAGTACGATGTCGGCCTCACGCAGCCCGGAGGGCCCGATCGCCCCCGGATCAGGGCCCCCGTGGCCGGGGTCGATGGCCACGAGGTGCCGGCGCGCGGCGACCTGGTTGTTCACGTCGATGACCAGCGCGCCGCCGGACTGGCTGACGAGATAGTTCATCTTGCGCTTGAGGGTGACGACGATGCGCGCCACCGGGGGCCGCGCGGTGAACTGCGCGGCGCGCACCCCGATGATCGACGGATGCTCGAAGTCCAGCTCTTGCTTCACCGGCACGAACACGGCCTGCTCGATGTCGATGGCCAGCCGGTCGGGGTAGACGAACTCCCGGATCTTGTACTCGATCGGCCCGGTGGCGTCGACCGTGATGCGGCCGCCGTTGCCGTCCCGCTGGAAGGCGACACCCATCACCTTCGTGGGTCCGCCGCCTTTCACCGTGCCGGGCGGCGGCGTACCCGGCGGCTGCGGCGGCGCACCCGCCTCGGTCGTCCGGGGCCGGACCTCGAGGGTGACCAGGTAACTCGCCGCATCGTTGTTCACGCGGACTTCAACGGGCGCCAGCAGGTCGAAGACGATGCGTGAGACGTACGGTTTGACCTGGAACTGTGCGGTGCGGATCCGCTGCACGCCGGCGCCGTTCACCGGCATCTCGCCCGGCGGGGTGCGCAGGGCGGCGTGGAGGAAGTCGACGACCATGCGGTCCGGCTGGGTGAGGACCAGCGTCTCGGTCTGCACCGGACCGGTGGCGGCCACCTTCACCTGCAGCGAGCCGTCCCTGACCTCGGCGGAGATCGCCGTGATCTGCGAGCTCACGTACAGGGTACGCTCGGCCTCCTCATACTTCGTCCAGGCGCCCAGGGCGGCGAACACCGCCTGCGCGGGAATGAAGACCACGCCGTTGACGACCTGGGGAGCAACGGGCAGCGCGCGGCTCTGGCCGTTGACGTGCATCGCGGTCCCGCCCACCTGGAGCCGCACCGCCGCGCGGGCGCGGTTGGTGACGATGACGCTGCGGTCGACCTCGTAATACGCGGCGATGGCCCCCATCGGCTCGAAGAGCCCGGAAATGGGAGCCATCACCTGGCCGCTGTTGATGAGGGCAGGCGCAGCGAGAGGGATCTCGACGCCGTTGACGATGACCTTGATCCCGGTACCCTGCCCCAGCCCCGGCGCCGCGAGCGCCGACACGGCCAGCGCAGCCAGGATCGCGGTGGCAACGACCTTCATCCTCTACCTCTGCTGTGCGCCCACCACCCGCCTGTCGAGAATCGTCCTGTGCGTCCTCTCCCGGAGGCAAGACATTCAGCCATCACGAAGGGTTTTCCTCTTGATGAAGGTCGACGCCCACATCGAGTACGGCACGCTCCTGGACGTCCCGGCACTGGCCGAGGCCGCGGAGCGGGCCGGCTTCGACGGCCTGTGGTTCCCCGAAACCGCGCACGAGCCGTTCCTCGGCGCCGCGCTCGCCTGCGAGCACACGGAGCGTCTCCTGGTGGGCACGAACGTCGCCATCGCGTTCACGCGCAGCCCCACACTCCTCGCCCATCTCGCCTGGGACCTGGCCGCCCTCTCTGCCGGCCGCTTCGTCCTTGGATTGGGCACGCAGGTGAAGGGCCACATCGTCCGCCGCTACGGGATGCCGTGGGATGCCCCCGCGCCCAGGCTGCGCGACGCGATCGGGGCCATCCGGGCCGTCTGGCACGCCTGGCGGACCGGAGAGCCGCTCCGCCACAGCGGCCGGTGGTACCAGCTCTCCCTGATGACCCCCTTCTTCACGCCGCCGCGGCACGAGCACGCGATCCCGATCGTGACCGCCGGTGTCAATCCCGTGATGTGCCGGGTGGCGGGAGAGGCGGCCGACGGCTTCCAGGTGCACCCCCTGCACACGCCCGGGTACCTGCGCGACGTCGTCCTGCCGGCCATCCACCAGGGACAAACGCGATCGGGCCGGGGTTCGGTTCCCATCCGGGTCAATGCGAGCGTCTTCGTGGTCACGGACGGCCCGGACGGGTCCGGCGCGGCCGAGGCGAAACGGGCGATCGCCTTCTACGCCAGCACGCCGTCGTACCGCGGCGTGCTCGCGCATCATGGCTGGGAGGATGTCGGCGCCCGGCTCAGCACGCTGGCCGCCCGCGGCGAGTGGGCGAAGATGGCGGGTGAGGTGACGGGGGAGATGCTCTCGACGATCGCGGTCGTGGCGCCGCTCGAAGAAGCCGGCGCGGCGATCCGGGCGCGCTACGGGGGCCTGGCCGACCGGGTCGGCCCCTATCGGGCCTTCTCTCCGGCGGACGGGACGTGGTGGCGCACGCTCATCCGCGGCGTTGCCGGTTAGCACAAGGTTACCGGGCCGTGACAGGAATCTCGTATACGAAAGAGGACTCTTCCCGGTCCAATCTCTGCCGGGTGAAGGAGGACGGCGAATGAGCGACTTGCAACGATACATCGTCGAGGAGTGGGCGGAGGATTTCCGCGCCGGCCGGCTGCCGCGGCGTGAGTTCCTGCGCCGCACGGTCCTGATGGCCGGAGGCGCTGCGCTGGCCGTGCCGATCCTAGACAGCCTGGGCGTGAGCGCCTCGGCGGATGAGGTCGCCGCCGCGGCCCAGACCCCCTCTCCCGCCGTCGCCCAGACCCAGAGCGTGACCGTCCCGCCCGATGACCCCGCCCTCTCCGCGGAGATGGTCTCCTTCGCCTCGGGCGGGGTACCCGTGGTAGCGTACCTCTCGCGGCCGAAGGGCACCGGGCCCTTCCCCGCGGTCGTGGTCATCCACGAAAACCGCGGGCTGCTGGACCATTTCAAGGACGTGAGCCGCCGGCTCTCCAAGCTGGGCTACGCCGCGCTCGCCGTCGATCTGGCCTCGGGCGAGGGCGGCACCGCGAAATTCAGCGATCCCGCCCAGGTCACGGCGATCCTGGGCCGGACCCCCGCGGAGCGGATGGTCGAGATGCTCAACGCCGGCGTGCGCTTCCTGCAGGGGCTGCCGATCGTCCGGCGCGATCGCATCGGCGTGATGGGGTTCTGCTTCGGCGGGGGGATGACGTGGCGCCTGGCGACGCAGAACGCGGACCTGCGCGCGGCGGTCCCCTTCTACGGTCCGAACCCCCCGATCGAGGACATAGCCAAGATCAAGGCCGCGGTGTTGGCCATCTACGGGGAGCAGGACACCCGCATCAACGCGGGGATCCCGGCGGTGCGCGAGGCGATGCAGAAAGCCGGCGTGGTGCACGAGATCATCATCTACCCGGGCGCGGACCATGCGTTCTTCAACGACACCGGGCAGCGCTTCACGCCGGCGGCGGCCCGGGCGGCGTGGGAGCGGACGACGGCTTGGTTCCAGCGCTACCTCAAGTCTTAGCCAGCGGCGCCGACGCCGCGAACAGCAGGATCGAGGTCAGCACGATGGCGCCGCCCGCGGCGAGGTTGAGGTAGAAGGCCGCGGTCATCCCCGCGAGCACGGAGAGGAGCGACGCGGCGATGGCGATGGCCAGCGTCGCGCGGAAGCTGCGGGCGAGCCGCAGCGCGGTCACGGCGGGCACGACGATGAGGGCGCTGGTGAGCAGCACGCCGACCACGCGCATCGCCACCACGACGGTCACGGCGACGAGCAGCGTGACAAGCAGGTTGAGCGCGTCCACGGGCACGCCCTGGACGCGCGCCGTCTCCTCGTCGAAGCTGATCGCGAACAGCTCCTTGTAGAAGGCGGCCACCGCGCCGAGCACGCCGAGTCCGAGCCCCAGGATGACCCAGAGGTCCCGCGTCTGCACCGCGGTGATCGCCCCGAAGAGGTAGGCGAAGAGGTCGACCCGGAAGCCTCCGCTCAACCCGATCAGGACGACCGCGAGGGCCAGGCCGCCTGAGAGAAAGATGGCGAGCGCGGCCTCACCGAAGAGCCGGCCGGAGACGCGCAGGCGCTCGATCCCCACCGCGCCCGCCACCGCTACGGCGAGCGCGCCCAGCGCCGGATGCCAGCCCGCAAGCAGCCCCAGGGCCACGCCCGCGAGGGCGACGTGCGACAGCGTGTCGGCGATCAGGCTGAGCCGCCGCAGCACGAGGAAGACCCCGATGGACGGCGCGATCACCCCGATCATCAGGCCCGCCAGCAGGGCGCGCTGCATGAAGCCGTACTGCAGGATCTCCGGCATCGCTCAGTGGCGGTGGGTCACGACCAGGCTGGCCGACCGGTACATCTGCTCCAGCGCGCCGCTGCGGATCGCCTCGTCGGGATCGCCGTGGAACACGAGCGACCGGTTGAGGCAGGCCAGCTGGGTGACCTCGTGCGCGACCACGCTGATGTCGTGC
>MENB01000011.1:9089-11871 GCA_001768125.1 Armatimonadetes bacterium RBG_19FT_COMBO_69_19 | reverse complement strand
GTCCACGCCGACCGTGGGCTCGTCGAGGATGAGCAGCTCGGGACGGTGCACCAGCGCGCGGGCGATGAACACACGCTGCTGGTGCCCGGGGGACAGGCGGCCGATCAGGTGATGGCGGAACTCCGCCATCCCGACCGTGTCGAGCGCGCGCTGCGCGGCCTCGTGGTCCTCGACCCCGTACCGGCGGCCGAGCCCGACCCGGGCCGAGCAGCCGCTCATCACCACCTCGGAGACGCTCGCGGGAAATCGCGCCTCCACCGCGGGACGCTGGGGCACGTAACCCACCCGGTCCCAGCGGTGGAAGTGGCGCACGTCCGTTCCGAACAGCGTGCCCCGCCCGCTGGACGGCGCCAGCAGGCCGAGGAGAATGCGCAGCAGGGTCGTCTTGCCCGACCCGTTGGGCCCGATGATCCCGAGGAAGTCGCCCGCGCGGATACGCAGCGTCACCCGGTCGAGGACGCGCGCGGCGCCGACGTCGTAGCAGACGTCCTCGAGGGCGGCCACGATCCGATCAGCGTCGACAGGTGAGCCCTTCGGCCAGTCGGTCAAGGTTCTCGTCCATCACCATGACGTAGCCCGCGGCTGTCTGCCCTTCCAGCGGGTCGAGCACCATTACTTGCGCCCCGGTCTCCCGGGCCACGGCCTGCACCACCCGGTCGGAGGTCAGCGGATCGGCGTAGATCACCGTCGTCCCGCTGGCCCGTACGAAAGCGATGATCTCGCGCAGCCGCGCGGGAGACGGCTCCGCTTCGGGCTCCACGCCCGAGATCGGGACTTCCCGCAGCCCGAACCGCGCCGCCAGGTACCCGAACGCGGCGTGGGAGGTGACGAATTCCCTTCGTCGGCATCCGGCCAGGACATCGGCGTAGCGCGCCCGCAGGGCCTCGAGCTCATCCTGCAGGGCGGCCGCGCGCGCATCATAGAGAGCACGGCCCTCCGGATCGGCCTCCACCAATCCGGCGCGAATCGCCTCCACCTGGAGAGCGGCCAGCGCGGGATCGAGCCACACGTGCGGATCGCGGCCATGCGGGACGATCCGCATGCTCGCATTCACGCGGACGATCCGCGCCGGCAGATCCGGCAGCACACGCTCCACCCACGGCTCGAAGCCGGCCCCGTTGTAGACGAATAGCTGCGCCCGTTCGAGGGCGGCCAGGTCCCGCGGCGCCGGTTCGTAGTTGTGCGGCTCGACCCCCGGCGGGACCAGCGTGCGGACGGTGACGCGCGCCCCTCCGACCCCGCGCGCGAACTCCGCGAGGGGATGGAACGTGGCGACCACGGAGACGCCCCGCGCATCTCCCGCCTCCTCCTGCCCCCGGCAACCGGCGGCGCCTCCGGCCAGGACGACGACCACTAACCCCGCC
Organism: Armatimonadetes bacterium RBG_19FT_COMBO_69_19; assembly: GCA_001768125.1. Classification (GTDB taxonomy): domain Bacteria; phylum Sysuimicrobiota; class Sysuimicrobiia; order Sysuimicrobiales; family Kaftiobacteriaceae; genus Kaftiobacterium. The sequence goes on along the minus strand of MENB01000011.1, from coordinate 10,507 downwards.
GCCGCACGCGTCCACATCAGGCCTTCGGCGCGCAGCGCGGGCAGTAGCCGAAGAGCTCGAGGCGGTGCGCGGTGACCGTGAAGCCCTGGGGCCTCCCGAGGCGGCGCGACGGAGGGAGGTGGCACTCATCGACGCGCGCGATGCGGCCGCAGGACAGGCACACGAGATGGTGGTGATGGCCGCCGTCCTCGGAGAGGTCGTAGCGGACGCGGCCGTCGCCGAAAAAGACCGGATGGGCGACGCCGTCCGCCACGAACGCCTCGAGGGTCCGGTACACCGTGACCAGCCCCAGCTTCGGGTAGGCGGCTCGGGCCCGGGCGTGGATCGTTTCCGCGTCGCGCGCGCAGCCCAGCGCCGCGAGCGCTTCAAGCACGGCGCGCCGCTGCACCGTCATCCGGCGACCGCGGTGGCGCAGCCGGGCCGCGACACGCTCCACCCCGTTCCCCTTCATGCCCGTCCCGCTCTCCGACAATGAAAATCGTTTTCAACAAGCAACGATGGGATCAGCGTAGACGATAGTGCCGGGGGATGTCAATGGGTCAACCCGCGGGGACGAGCGGCGGGCGGAGCCCGTCATCGCGCCGCCGGTTGCGGCGCTCCTCGTGCCGTTCCTGACGCTCCCGCTTCTTCCGCGGCTCCTCGACGTACGTGGTGCGCGCCGAAAGCCAGCCGGCCAGGGTGGAGGCGGCGCGCATCTCGGGCAGGCCCGCGTATTCCGGTGCGGGGAGCCCTTCCCAGTCGTCGGGAGGCGTCGCCCGCGCCGCCACCCGCATGAACGAGGCCCAGATGCCTGCGGGAACGGTGCCGCCCACGACCCGCCGGGTCGGCGCGTTGTCGTCGTTGCCGACCCACACCGCCGTGGACAGGTACGGCGTGAACCCGATGAACCAGGCGTTGCGGTAGTCGTCGCTGGTTCCCGTCTTCCCGGCCGCCGGCCGGCCGATGCCGGCGCGCCGGCCGGTGCCGCGCTGGATGACGCCCTTCAGGAGATCGATCATCTGCGCGGCGACGCTCGGCTCGAGGGCCGCAGTGCGGCGCACGCGGTTTTCCTCGAGTACGCGACCGTGCCGGTCCACCACCTTGAGCACGAGGATCGGCTCTGCGCGGATCCCCATCGCGGCGAGCGTGCCGTAGGCCGAGGCCATCTCGAGCGGCGTCACCTCGGAGGCGCCCAGGGCGAGCGACAGGTTGGGCGCGAGGGGGCTCTGGATGCCCATCCGCCGGGCGTAGGAGATAACGCGCTCGGGGCCGAGGCGCTGCAGCGTGCGGATCGCGGGGATGTTGATCGACTGCTCGAGGGCGTGGCGCATCGTCACCCAGCCGCGGAACTTCTCATCGTAGTTCTTCGGCTGCCACCGTTCGGCACTGCCGTCGTCGTAGCTGATCGGCGCGTCGAGGATGAGCTTCGTAGGACGCCA
>MENB01000011.1:8717-9043 GCA_001768125.1 Armatimonadetes bacterium RBG_19FT_COMBO_69_19 | reverse complement strand
CCGGCCTGGCGCTGCGCCTGCCAGGCGCGGTTGAAGGGACTGCGCTCGAAGTCATAGCCCCCGACCATCGCGCGGATGTACCCCGTGGACGGATTCAGGGCGACGAGCGCGCCCTGGGTGACGTTCAGGCGGGACCGCCGGGCCTGATCGAGCCCGCGCCGCAGGGCGCGTTCCGCGGCGGCCTGCATCCTCAGATCGATCGTCGTGTACACCTGCAGGCCCCCGGTGTAGACGAGATCCTCCCCGTAGCGCTCGATGAGGTACTGCAGCACGGTGGACGACGCGTAGGGGGCCCGCATCCCGACGAACCCCGCGTTGCGCGGATG
>MENB01000011.1:5713-8698 GCA_001768125.1 Armatimonadetes bacterium RBG_19FT_COMBO_69_19 | reverse complement strand
TCGCGCGCGCGGTCGGCCATGTCGCCGTCGACCACGCCGAGCTGCTCCATGCGCTCCAGCACCGTGTGCTGGCGGCTCAGCGCCAGCTCGAGGTTGCGGTAGGGATTGTAGAGGGACGGCCCCCGGATCAGCCCGGCGAGCAGGGCCCCTTCCGCCACGGTGAGCTCGGAGGCCGACTTGGCGAAGTAGGCGCGCGCGGCCATCTCGATCCCGTACGCGCCCTGGCCGAAGTACACCTGGTTCAGGTAGCGCTCCAGGATCTCGTCTTTCGTCAGGCGGCGCTCCATCTCGACGGCGAGCAGCATCTCCGCGACCTTGCGGGTGATGCTGCGGCGGCGGCTGAGGTACAGGCTCCGCGCCAGCTGCTGGGTGATGGTACTGCCGCCCTCCCGCAGCGCTCCGGAGCGGGCGTTGCGCCACAGCGCCCGGCCCACGGCGCGGACATCCACGCCGGGATGCTGGTAGAAGCGGTCGTCTTCGATGGCGAGGACGGCGAGCCGCGTGTACTCGGGGATCTCCTCCAGCGGCACGTACGCGCGGTTCTCGCGGTAGAAGCTGGCGATGAGCTCGCCGCCGCCCGCATACACGCGGCTGGCCTCCCAGAGCCCGCTGTACACCCGGTTGGGATCAGAGAGATAGGCCGCCGCGCCCCCAGCGATCCCGGCGGCGATCGCGGCGACGGCGACCGCCAGCGCCAGAGCCACCAGCGGGACGACGAGCGTCAGGAGAGGGCGAAATGGAAAGGCCTTCGGGTCCGCAGCCATGACGGAACAAGATTTTCCCCGCGGAGCCGGTGGTCAAGCGACCTCGATGCCGTTGCCACCGCGCTGCTTCACGCGGTACATCGCCTGGTCGGCGGCTTCAATCAGCGCGCGGGAGCCGCGCGCATCCTCCGGGAAGACGGCGAGCCCGGCGCTCAACGTCAGGTGGAACCCGCGCAGCAGGGTGAACTCCTCGACGTCGCGGCGGATGCGCTCGCCGACACGCCGGCCCTCGTCCACCGGCGTGAACGGCATCACGACGACGAACTCATCGCCGCCGAAGCGCACCAGCACGTCCGTGGCCCGGCAGGAACCCCGCAGCGTCGCGGCTACCTTCCGCAGCGCTTCGTCACCCTGGAGGTGCCCGAAGCGATCGTTCACTTGCTTGAAGCGGTCGATCTCCAGGACGAGCACGGCGCAGGGGTGGCCGTACCGTTCCGCGCGGGCGAGCTCCCGCTCGAGCGCCTGCCGCAGCGCGCGGCGGTTCGCCAGCCCGGTGAGCGGATCGGTCTGCGCCTGGCGGAAGACCTCGCCGGCCTGCCGGCGCAGCGTGGCCGCGACCAGGGCGACGACGTAGAACATGGCGATGTAGCTCACGAGGAACACCCGGACGAGGAGCGGCGAGGGCACACCCAGCACGGGGTTGCCGACCCCCAGGCGCATCAGCCCCAGCACCGCGACGAGGTACACGGTGCACAGCGTGGCGCTGGCCAGGGCGAAGCGGAAGCCCCAGAGGACGCCGTAGATGGCGATGACGACGCCGTACACCCAGACGAACGGGCTCTGCACGCCGCCGGAGAACGCCACCCATACGGTCAGCATCAGGAGGACGAGGTTGAGGTGCGCCGCCGGCATCCACGGCGTGAACACACCCTCCTCAAGCAGGCGCTCCTGCCGCCAGGAGGCCGCCATCATCACCAGGGCCTGGAAGGCGATGAGCCAGAGCGGCAACCCGATGCCGAGGAGGGCGGTCAGCGCGGACATGATGACGACGGCGGGCGCGATACCGTACGTGAGCCGGAGGACGGCGCGGTGCGCGGCGATGGGATCCTCGGGCGTGGCGAACCACGCGTCGAGCGAGGAGAGACGCGCGGCGCCTCGACCGTCATGATCAGGGGCCCGTGACTCAGCGGCCGCCGGCTCGGCCATCACCAACTCCCGCCGGGTAAGGTCGGAAGCGCTCATCGCGTCACCGTGCCGCGCCCCCGCCAGGGGAGACGCAAAGATGAACGCCTTTACCCTCCCGTAGGCGGCCTTAAACCCAACAATCACGGGATAAGGAGAAGCTTCCCGAGCGCCTCCCGCCCCTCCAGGCGGGCATGGGCCGCCTGGACGTCGGCGAGGGCGTAGGTGCGGTCGATCCGGAGGCGCAGGCTGCCCTCCCGCACCCAGGACAGCACGTCGCCGGCCCGCGCCAGCAGCTCGGAGCGCGTGTGCGTGTAGTGGTGGAGCGAGGGTCGGGTGAGGAAGAGCGAGCCTTTGCTGTTGAGGATCCGGGGATCCACCGGCGGGACGGGGCCGCTCGCGTTCCCGTAGAGCACCATCATTCCACGCAGCCGCAGACAATCGAGGCCCCGCTCGAACGTGTCCTTGCCCACGGAGTCGTAGACGACCGGAACCCCCTGGCCTTCCGTCACGCGCTTCACCTCCTGGACGAAGTCCGCGCGCGTGTAGATGACGCAGACGTCGGTGCCCGCCTCTACCGCGATGGCCGCCTTCTCCTCGCTGGAGACCGTCGCGATGACGCGCGCGCCGCGCCGCTTTGCCATCTGCACGAGGAGCGCCCCGACCCCGCCGGCCGCCGCGTGTACGAGGGCCCACTCCCCGGGCTTCAGCGGATACGTGGTGTGCGTGAGGTACTGGGCCGTCATGCCCTGCAGCATCGCCGCGGCCGCCTGGGTGAACTCGAGGCCGTCGGGGATGGGCACGAGCCGCCACGCCGGCGCGACGATGTACTCGGCATAACTACCCAGGACGTTCGAATAGGCGACCCGGTCGCCGGGGGCCACCTCGGTCACGCCCGGGCCGACCGCCTCAACGACGCCCGCGCCCTCGCTGCCGGGGATTGCCGGCAGCGGCAGCGGGTTGAGGCCGGTGCGGTGATAGATGTCCAGGAAGTTCACGCCGGCCGCGCGCAGGCGAACCAGGGCCTGTCCCTGCCCCGGGGTGGGCACCGGGACCTCCTCAATCCGCAGCACGCGGACGTCTCCCGTTTCGTGGATGC
>MENB01000011.1:3921-5664 GCA_001768125.1 Armatimonadetes bacterium RBG_19FT_COMBO_69_19 | reverse complement strand
CACTCCGCGGATGGATGCGGGCATGCACTATGAGGGTACTCCACCTCCAGAAGGTTTCCCCCTGCCGGAGAGTGTGGCAAAACGCCGGCGGCGGGGCGGAACGAATCCTCAACTGGGCACGTTGAGAGTAGTGGCACGCGGATTGCTGTAGGGACAGACAAGTGGCCGATGGAGTGCCGGATGGAGGCTGCAGCGATGGGAACCATATGGCGATGTCCCCGGTGCGGCGCGGTGACGGAGATGGATCCGCGGATGGGCGAGGAAGTCGTCGCCGTCTACGATCTGTGCGGATCTCCGGACGAGCCCAGGGGCCCGCGGGTCCCTGTGCGGATGGAGCGGGTGGAGGATCCAGCTGAGATCGTCCGCCTGACCGCCGGCGAACCCGCCCTGACCCGGTAACGCAGGAACGTCCGACGATATGACATCGGGCGGAGCCGCAATGACGGCCCCGCCCGATCCTTGTCTCTAGATCTTCAGATCGATGATCGCCGACACTCCGACGCCCGGAACGCGCCGGAGGCGCTTCCAGGGCTCGAGGCTGTCCACCGGCACGAGCGCCTGGACGTGGAAGACGCCCTGGAAGTTGCCCTCGAGCGCGGCCACGGCCTGGACCTTGTCTACCGCGCTCCTCGTCCCCGCGACCTGCGCGGCGCCGATCGTCGCCTGACCCGGCGTGCCAATCCCGATGGAGATGCTCAGAATCGGGACCACCTTCGTGGTCTGCTTCGTCTCGACATCCTTCGCCCGCAGGAGACTGTTGATGAAGTTGTTCAGCTGCGGCGCGAACATCTTCACGGCCGCGCCGACGCCGAGCGTCTTGATCACCGTGCCGAGATCCTGCGCGTAGACGGCGGCCGTCCCACCGAGCAGCGCGCCCATCACCAGAACGGCTACGAGCACACGAGCCTGCATCAAAGGTCCACCTCCCACTTTGAGCTTACCACCCACCCCAGGCATCTGCGCCACGGCCGGGGAACTCTTCCTTCGCGGCTGGCGTTAGGCTGGTGGGGCAGATGCGAGGCACGCGGACGTAGCGGTCGAGATGCGGCGGCGGCCTTTCGGCTGGACGGGAGTGCAGGTGCCGGTCGTCGGACAGGGGACCTGGTACATGGAGCGCGACGGGCGGGCGCGCGCCGTGGCCGCGCTGCGGGCCGGGCTCGAGGCGGGGATGACGCACATCGACACGGCCGAGATGTACGGGAACGGCCGCGTTGAGGAGATCGTCGGCGAGGCGATCGGCGACCGGCGCCGAGAGGTCTTTCTCGTCTCCAAGGTCCTGCCGCACAACGCCTCGTTTGCCGGCGTCCTTCGCGCCTGCGAAGGGAGTCTGCGGCGACTGCGCACCGACCACCTGGACGTCTACCTGCTGCACTGGCCCGGATCCCATCCCCTCGAAGAGACGATCCGCGCCTTCGAGCGGCTGGTTGAGGAAGGCAAGATCCGCTTCTGGGGCGTCAGCAACTTCGACGCCGGGGAGCTCGATGAGGCCCTCGGCATCGCCGGGCCGCGCCGGCTCGCCTGCAATCAGGTGTTCTATCATCTGAAGGAGCGCGCCATCGAGCACGCCGTCATCCCCTGGTGCGAGGTCCACACGACCGCCGTCGCGGGCTACAGCCCCTTCGGGTCGGGTAGCTTCCCGTCGCCGGCGAGCGTGGGCGGGCGGGTCCTCCAGGAGATCGCCGCCGCCCGGGGCGCCACGCCGCATCAGGTGGCGCTCGCGTTCCTGCTCCGGAGGGACGCCGT
>MENB01000011.1:3514-3806 GCA_001768125.1 Armatimonadetes bacterium RBG_19FT_COMBO_69_19 | reverse complement strand
CGGCCGCCACGCAGCCTACCCATGATCTAACCGGAGGGTGCCACCCCCGGTGCAGCGAAAGCTATCCGCATTCCCGAAGAGAGGTGATCGCTCGATGCGTCCCCGCGCGCTGTGTGTCGCCCTCGTCTTGATCGCCCTGCCGTTGCTCGCCGTCCCGCAGGGGTCGGCCGGCCCCTCGCTGCCGCCCGCCATCACCGTGAGCGGGTTCCAGACTCCCGAGTCGGTGCTCTACGATGCCGCCGACGACGTCTACCTCGTGTCCAACATCAATGGCACCCCCACCGGCACCGAC
>MENB01000011.1:923-3501 GCA_001768125.1 Armatimonadetes bacterium RBG_19FT_COMBO_69_19 | reverse complement strand
CATCCTCACCCTGAAGTGGATCGACGGCGCAAGCGCGGGCGTCACGCTCAATGCTCCCAAGGGGTTGGCCATCAGTGGGGACACCCTCTACGTCACCGACATCACCGTCATCCGCATGTTCGACCGGCGCACCGGCGCGCCGAAGGGCTCTATCACCGTTCCGGGTTCGACGTTCATGAACGACGCCGCTGCGGCGCCGGACGGCACGGTGTACGTCACGGACAGCGGGCTGAAACCCGACTTCAGCCCGTCCGGCACGGATGCCGTCTATCGACTGAGGAACGGCGCCCTCTCGACCGTTGCGAAGGGAACGCACCTGAAGCAGCCCAACGGCGTCGCAGTGCTCCCAAACGGACGCGTCGTCGTCGTGACGTTCAGCGCGACCGGCGAGACGTACGAGCTCACCACCAGCGGTCAGCAGCAGCAGGTGCGACGGCTGCCACAGGGACAGCTTGATGGCGTCGTCGTGCTGGCCGGACAGGTGCTGCTCGTCAGCAGCTGGGCAGCCTCGGCGGTGTATCGCGTCACCGGGTCGCATGCCGAGGTCGTGATCAGCAACGTCCAGTCTCCGGCCGACATCGGGTACGACAGCCGCCGGGAGCGCGTGCTCATCCCGCTGTTCCAGCAGAACCAGGTGGTGATCCAGCCGTTGCGGTGAGCCGGCGGCCGCCACGGCCCCCAACCTGGGCACGTTGTAGAGGCGGAGGTGCCCCATGCGGAAGAGTCTCCTGATCGTCGTCATGCTGCTGCCCGCCCTGATGCTGCCGGGCGGCGTGGCCGCGCAGGTACCCCTGTCACCGTTCGAGGACGTCCCGCCCTGGCACTGGGCGTTCGATGCCGTCGAGAAACTCGCGCGAGAAGGCATCATCCAGGGCTATCCGCGCAACGACCGGGATCTCGCCCTCAACGCCGTCGTGCAGGTGTATGAGGCCTTCGCACATCCCGCGCATCCTTCCGCGAGGATGTGGGCGGAGGCGTTCCTGACCAACCTGCCCGCCGGCTGGCCCGCTCCCCTAGAGCGGTCCGGCCTGGCCACCTTCCGGCTCGCCGAGCAGCAGGTCCGGGTCGAGGGATCGCGCGCCACCGTCACCCTTCTCAGCACGCTCAGTATGCGCCGGGGAGGCACGAGCGCGTCGGTGCGGACCCGGATCGGCGCGACGGTCATGAAGGACGACGCGGGCCGGTGGCGGGTCGACTACGCCAGTCTCGTACGCGGGCAGCCCGAGCTGTTCAGGTAACCAGCGCGCCCAGAGCCAGACCGGCGACATAGACCCAGCCGAACAGCCGGTTGTGCACCAGGCACACCCGGTGGTACCACAACGGCCAGCCCACGTAGTCGGGCGGGGGCGCGTCCGGCCGAGGGCTCGCCATCACCGATAGCGCGCGCACCCCTCGCGGGAGTGCCACCAGGACGAGCGCCGCGAACGGGGTGAGCCGCCCCGCCACGATGAGCGCCGCCACGGTGAGGTACATCCCCGCGACGAAAGCACGGTTCACCGCCCGGGCCGGGCGGTCTCCCAGCACGACCGGAAGCGTGCGGTGTCCGTGCGGGCGGTCGAAATCGGCCTGGTCGATGTGCTTGCCCATGAGGATGGACATCACGCCGAGGCCGTACGGGACAGACGCGAGGAAGGCATCCGCCGAGACCTCGCCCGTGATGACGAAGTAGCCGCCACCGACCATCAGGGGCCCCCACACGAGGAAGGCGGCGATCTCTCCGAGACCGAGACTCTTCAACGGCCTCGGGGCCGCATCGTAGAGGTAGAGGAGCAGGAGCCCGGCGGCCGCAAAGATCAGCGCCACCAGCCCGCGCGCGACCCAGAAGTAGGCGACGATCGCTACCCCGATCGCGGCGAGGATGCCGAGCCCGATCCCCAGCGTACGGGCGTCGAGGACGCCGCTTGCGATCGGGTGCATCGTGTAGCGCATCCGGGGCGAATCCGGCGTGTCGTGCCCGCGCCGGTAACCGAAGTAGTCGTTGCTGAGGTTGCTGATCATGTGCGCCGTCACGAAGCCCACCAGCACGAGGACGAAGGAGAGCAGGTCGAACTTCCGCACGGCGATGGCCAGCAACCCGGCGATGAGCGCGGCCTGCGCGGAGATGACGAGGATGACGCTGCGCGCGGAGTAGAGGAACTTCGCGACGGGATCGAGCTGTTGGGCCGATGCATCCCGCGGCGGATAGAACCCGACGAAGGCCCGCCACCACATCCTCGGCCCGCGTGCCGCCACGCGTTGTGCGGTCATGATCTGTCCTGACCTCCCCTCTCTACCGGCAGCCCGCCCGGCCGCACCGCGTCCAATTCGGGGGCAGGACCTTCCCCTGCCTTCCGGGGAAGGCTCACCCATCCCTGTTCAGGAGGCGAACCGATGGGCACCTACATCATGCTGAGCCGGCTCACCGAGAACGGCGCCGAGACCCTCAAGAAGAATCCGGGCCGCGCGCAAGAGGTGAACAAGGAACTCGAGGGGATGCGGGTCAAGGTCCTGCAGCAGTACGCGGTGTTGGGCGCTTATGACTTTGTGAACATCGTGGAGGCGCCGGACCTCATGACGATCATGCGGGCTTCCGTTGCGA
>MENB01000011.1:0-889 GCA_001768125.1 Armatimonadetes bacterium RBG_19FT_COMBO_69_19 | reverse complement strand
GGCCGCGCTGCCGATGGACGAGTTCGTGAAGACCGTCCGGTAGATCTGGCCGATCGCACCGGGCGGGGGACCAGGAGCGGCAAGAAGCGGAGGTAGCGCCCTCCGACCAGCGTGGACGCGACCAGGGGCAGCAGCAGGACCAGCTCGCCCCCTGTGGCGCGCGCCCGCGGATCGACCACCTGCAGCCACAGGAAGTAGATGGAGAACACGAGCGCCGGGATCCCCGAGCCGATCACCAGGATCGCGAGGCGCCGGTGCGCGGCCACGTGCTGGGGGCCGCGCAGGATCAACACGGTCAGCGAGACGAGCGCCAGCAGGCCGATGGGACCGAGCAGCAACGCCCCGATGCCGGCCCAGTCCTCGCTGAGCGGCCTGCCACGGACGAGGCCTGGGATGGTCTCCAGCACGAGTGCCTGCAGGAGGAGCAGGAGGAAGGGCGTGAAGACGATGGCCGCGGGGACCACGCCTGCGAGCAGCTCGGCGACCTGCCTTCGCTGAATCGCGCTGAGCGTCATCTGTCGCGTGGCATACCCGGGAACGAGAGCGATTACCCCCGGCGCAGCCCGGGACGCGATGGTATAATGGGCAGTGCCAGTGGGGGCGAACGGTCTCGACTGGGCATGCAGAAGCGAGGCTGCGCGTCGAGGTGGCTCGGGTCCTCGTTAATCTCCTGAGCGGCGCATAAACGCCAACACCAATCAGTACGCTTACGCGGCCTAAGTAGCCGCGTACGTTCACCCGAGCGGGCCGGCAGCCCGGTGTGGACGCCAATCGCCGGCTACCGTCAGCGTCCTGGCCCGGGGCGCGCGGCGGGAACCCTAACGGGCTGGCGACCGGATGATCCGGCTCAGGGGAGCATCCGGACGCGAGACCCAATCCCTGAGACACA
>MENB01000010.1:5095-5926 GCA_001768125.1 Armatimonadetes bacterium RBG_19FT_COMBO_69_19 | reverse complement strand
GCGTGTAGCGCGTATACGTCGCCATCGAGAGCAGTGCCAGGACGATGCTCGGCAGGATCATGTAGCGCAGGCGGTCGACGTAGAAGGGCAGGCCGTCCGGGACGCCCGGCGTGCTGATCCCGCCCGGGGGGAGCACGAGCCACGACAGCCCGCCGATCGCCGTCCAGGGGTGCCACACCGCGAAGAGATAGATCATCATGATGCCGAACCAGAACACGGGGATGCTGACCCCAAAGAACGTGAACGTCGTCGCGACGTAGTCGAGGAATGAATACTGGCGTAAGGCCGAATAGATCCCCACCGGCATCGCCACCAGGAGCGCGAGGAAGAACGCCGTCACCGTGAGCCACAGGCTGTTCCCGATGCGGTCGCGCATCAGGTGCGTCACCGGCTCCTTGTAGGTCCGGGAGAACCCCAGGTCCCCTTGCATCGTGCGCCCCAACCACTTCACGTAGCGGATGTGGATCGGCTGGTCGAGCCCGTAGATGCGCTTCAGGCGGGCGACGTCCTGCGGCCGCACGCGCGGGTCACTGGAGATGAGCAGGTCCACGGGGTCGCCCGGCGCCAAAGTGAGCAGGGCGAACATGAGGATGGAGATCCCCAGCGCGATCGGGATCATCTGCAGCAGGCGGCGGAAGATGTAGCGCTGCACGGCGCCCTCAGGTCCTTTCGGTCGGTGGATCCGGGCGGGGGGCCGCCGACGCGGTGGCCCCCCAACCCGGTCGTCTTAGACCGTGCCTACTGCCAGAACCACCGATGCACGTTCCAGGTCTCGTACGTGCCGGACAGCTGGACCGCGGTGAAGCCCTGCAGCCCAGGCTTGGCGGCCGC
>MENB01000010.1:4953-5037 GCA_001768125.1 Armatimonadetes bacterium RBG_19FT_COMBO_69_19 | reverse complement strand
CTCTGGTTCAGCAGCTGGTTCCGCTTGGCCTCGTCGACCTCGCGGCTCGCCGCCTTGCACAGCCGATCCATCTCCGCGCTCTTG
>MENB01000010.1:4764-4906 GCA_001768125.1 Armatimonadetes bacterium RBG_19FT_COMBO_69_19 | reverse complement strand
ATAGCTGGTCGCAGTCACTGATCGGCGACATGACCCAGGCGTACATCGCCATCGCCGGGAACTTCCGCTGGTTCAGGATCTCGCCGAAGTACACGCGCGCCGGGTAGTTCTGGATGGTGATCGCGATGCCGATCTCGCGCAG
>MENB01000010.1:4347-4505 GCA_001768125.1 Armatimonadetes bacterium RBG_19FT_COMBO_69_19 | reverse complement strand
CCGTGGGTGATGGCGCGCCGCACGCGGACGTCCGCCAGCAGCGGGTTGTCCAGGTTGAAATCGATGTGCTCCCAGATCAGACCCTCCTCGAAGAAGACCTTGAAGCGGCCGCGGGACTGCCGGTCGAGCTCGACCGCCTGGTCGAAGGAAACGCCAAT
>MENB01000010.1:3990-4264 GCA_001768125.1 Armatimonadetes bacterium RBG_19FT_COMBO_69_19 | reverse complement strand
GGATCTTGGGAGTGCCAAAGAGCTTGTGGTTCGGCACGGCCTCAACCGTCATCGAGGCTCCCTTGCGCCACTCCACGAGCTTGTAGACCCCATCGCCGATGGTGACCTTGGGGTCGTTCCCGTAAGGCGCCTCGTTGAGCTTGCTCGGATTCTGGCGGTAGAAGCGCTCCAACGCATGGCGCGGCAGCGCTCCATACTCTGTGATCGCGAGGTTGGCGTAGGCGTACCGCTCTTTCCAGTTCACGGTGATGTCGGTGCCGCTCGCGCCTTTTGT
>MENB01000010.1:1953-3909 GCA_001768125.1 Armatimonadetes bacterium RBG_19FT_COMBO_69_19 | reverse complement strand
CACGAAGTCGCCGCAGGTGACGGGCTTGCCGTCCTGCCAGTTGCGAGGCTTCACCTTCCACACCAGCGTCATCTTGTCGCCGCTGAGCTTCCAGGTCCCATCCTTCAGGTTGGGCAGGTACTCGACACCCTGGGGGAAGAGCTTCCAGGTGTTGTCCCGTTGGATGTCCGCAGTGAATAGCGTGGAGGTCACGGACACCGATGCCGCCATCTCGGCGAACATCGGGTTCAGGAAGTCGGGCTCCTGCGACATGCCGATGACGACTTGATCGCGCCCCGCGGCGGGCTGCGCCTGCACCCCCTGCAGCGGCACGATGGTCAACGCCAGCAGCAGTGCCAGCAGGATCGTAGACCACTGCCATCTTGCGCGCATTTCAATCCTCCTCTATGTGTATGTGAGTCAACTGACCGCGGGGGTGTCCCCCGCGTGCACGCGGACCTGCCGTCCCGTGCCGTCCACCACCCCCTCCCAGGTGAAGCGGTGTCTGGTATCTTCCTTCAGTGAAGCCCGCGGATGACCCAATCCATCGGATTGATCGACACGTCCGGGTGCCCCTCGACCGACCGGCCCCGCCGGGGCGCGACGTATCTCTCTTCTTGCACCCGGGTCGCCGGGGCCTGCGCGGCCGGGGCCGGCTTCCGACCACCGGCGGAAGCGCGGACCGGCTGCCGGACCATCCGGCTCTCGAGGAATGCGTCGACGTCAGCCTTCCGGATACGGTAGGCTTTGCCAAGCCTGGCCGCGGGGATGCGTCCTTCGCGGACATAGCGGTAGACGGTCAGTTTGTTGAGTTGGAGATAGGCGGCGACCTGTTCGACTGTCATGAGCTCGGTATGGATGGCCGAGCACCCCCCCTCCGGAGTACTCAATAGTATACGATAGTATACGATACGTGCATCATAATGTCCTGGTTCCCTCCCCCCTCCCACCACATCAGCTCGTCCGCAGGCGCGGGTCGAACGCGTCGCGCAGGCCATCCCCCAGGAAGTTGTAGGCGACCACCGCGACGATGATGAACAGCCCCGGGAACAGCAGCCACGGCGAGCGGCTGAGGTTCACCAGGTTCGCCCCCGCCGAGAGCAGATTCCCCCACGACGAGCAGGGCTCGCGCACCCCGAGCCCCAGGAAGCTCAGCCCGGACTCCCCGAGGATCGCCCCGGGGATAGACAGGCTGGCCACGACGATGACCAGCGAGGCCGTGTTCGGCAGGATGTGGCGGGTGATGATGCGCAGGTCGTCCAGCCCCATGGCGCGCGCGGCCAGAACGTACTCCCGCTGCTTCAGCGACAGCACGAACCCCCGGATGAGGCGTGAGAAGCCGGCCCAGCCGATGAAGGCCAGGATGACCACGATGAGGTAGAAGCGGGTGGTGCAACCGACGTTCGTGGGCAGCACCGCGCTGAGGGTGAGCAGCAGGTAGAACGCCGGGAAGGCGATGATCACCTCGGCCAGACGCATCATGGCGTTGTCCACGCGGCCGCCGTAGTATCCGGCGATTCCCCCGTACACCATGCCGATCGGCAGGGTCACCCCCACGACCAGGATGCCGACGATGAGGGAGACCCGGCTGCCGTACAGGATGCGGGAGAACAAGTCTCGTCCGAAGCTATCGGTCCCCATCAGGAACAGGCGGGCGGGCTCGTCCACGCCCAGCAGGTGGATGCGGCTGGGGATCACCCAGAACAGCTTGTAGGGCTCCGCCCGGACGAAGTAGCGGATCGGGTAGATCCTCGCTCGATCCTGCTCGAAGGTGCGGAGGCCGGGATCGACGAGCTTCGTGTTGTAGACGAAGGGACGCCAGTGGAACCGCCCCCGCGCGTCGATGAATTGCGGGATGGTGGGGGGGTGGTAGAACTTCTCGCGGTCGTTGTAGTCCAGGGAGTACGGGGCGAGGACGTCCGCGAACAGCGCCATCCCGTAGAGGATGATCAAGATGATGCCCCCGATGAGGGCCAC
>MENB01000010.1:1080-1939 GCA_001768125.1 Armatimonadetes bacterium RBG_19FT_COMBO_69_19 | reverse complement strand
GCTGCCGCCAGGCGAGCTGCAGCGGGGTCCGCGCCGGCACGCGCTGCGCGGCGAAGAGCGTCTGCGCGGTCCGCATCGGGATGCGTTCAGTCGCCATGGCCGTCAGTCATACCGGATCTGCGGATCGGCCACGGCCAGGAGGATGTCGGCGACGAGGTTGCCCACGACGAGGGTCACCCCGCCGATCACCAGGCTGCCCATGACGACGTAGAGGTCCTTGCGGATCACCGAGTCCAGGATCAGCTGCCCCAGGCCGGGCCAGCCCACGACGTTCTCGAGGATGGCCGAGCCGCTGAGCAGCCCCCCCAGCTCCAGGCCGAAGAGGGTGATCAGGGGGTTGATCGCGTTGCGCACCGCATGCTTGTAGATGACGGTGCGGTCGGTAAGCCCCTTGGAGCGCGCGGTCTTCACGTAGTCCTGCCGCAGCACCTCGAGCAGGTTGGCGCGCATCTGCCGCATCAATCCCGCCACGGTGAGGAATGCCAGCACGGACGCCGGGATGATGATGTGCCGGCCGACGTCCAGGATCTTGCCCCACCAGGGCAGCAGGCTGTAGTCGAGGCTCGTCATCCCGCCGATGGGCAGCCAGCCCGTCTTGAACGCGAAGAAGAGCAGCAGCAGCCCGGAGAAGAACGTGGGCGTGCTGATGCCGACGTAGGCCGTGAACGAGAGCAGGTTGTCGGCCGTGGAGTACTGGCGGGTGGCGGCGTGGATGCCGATGGGGACGGCGATGAGCCAGGCCACCACCAGGGCGACCACGTTGAGCAGGAGGGTGTTGAGCAGCCGGGTGTTGATCAGCCACAGCACCGGCACCTGGAAGGCGAACGAGTAGCCGAAGTCGCCGCGTACGATGTTCCCC
>MENB01000010.1:198-1030 GCA_001768125.1 Armatimonadetes bacterium RBG_19FT_COMBO_69_19 | reverse complement strand
CCGCATCTGGTCCACCGTCTCCTGGGAGACGACCGGGTTCAGCCGGATCTCCGCGAGGAAGTCGCCGGGGGAGAGCTGGATGATGAGGAACGAGAGGATCGTGATCCCCAGCAGCAGCGGGATCATCTGGATGAGGCGGCGGACGACGTGGCGCAGCACGGCCGTGAGCAAGCACGGCCGGGGTGCCGCCGGATGACGGCACCCCGGATCGCGCGAGCGCTGTTACCTCAGGACGGTCTTGTAGAAAATCGTGTCGATCGGTCCGATCGCTCCCTGCAGCCCGATGGGCGTGACGTTGCCCATCGTGTTCCGGACCGCCGGCTGCGTCTTGGGATAGCTGAAGTACTGGATCGGCACCTGCTCGGCCACGATCTGTTGCCATCGCTGGTAGAAGACCTTGCGCTTGTCCTGGCTGACCTCACCCTCGGCCTGGCTGAAGAGGCGGTCGATCTCGGCTTCCCACTCCGTGGCGGCCTTCTCCTGCTTCGGCCACCACATGTGCAGGCTGCCGCTGGTGAGCCAGACGTTCTTCCCGGTGACGGGCTCGATGCCGCCCGTCAGCCCGATGATGATCGCGTCCCAGTTGAAGGTGCCGGTGAGCTTGCCGACCAGCGTGTTGAACGCCTCCGGCGCGTAGTTCACCCTGATGCCGAGCTTCGTCCAATCCTGCCGCAGGATGTTCCCGATCGCCACGCGGTCGTTGTTCTCCGCGTTCGTGGACAGGGTGAACTCCACGACGTTGCCCTGGGCGTCGCGCAGGGTGCCGTCGCTGCCCTTGCGGTATCCTGCCTCGGCGAGCAACTGCTCGGCCCGCGCCAGGTTGTACTCGTAG
>MENB01000010.1:0-133 GCA_001768125.1 Armatimonadetes bacterium RBG_19FT_COMBO_69_19 | reverse complement strand
CCGTCCGGCATAGATTTGGTTGGCGATCGTGTTGCGGTCGATGGCGTGGTTCAGGGCGCGGCGGAAGCGCACGTCCTGGAACCAGGTCAGCTTGGGCGCCTTGACGCCGGTCGGATTCTGGTTGAGAATGACG
>MENB01000009.1:5959-6048 GCA_001768125.1 Armatimonadetes bacterium RBG_19FT_COMBO_69_19 | reverse complement strand
TCGTCGGGGCCGCGGAGCACGGGGCGGAGCACGAGCAGAAGCTCTTCAAGGCCGGCGAGACCTACACCCTGGAGGCGGACCTGAAACCT
>MENB01000009.1:5679-5755 GCA_001768125.1 Armatimonadetes bacterium RBG_19FT_COMBO_69_19 | reverse complement strand
AACCGTCTGGCCCCGTCCTATGACCGCCGAGAGGCGCTGCTCGAACGGTGGATCGCCCCGCTGCGAAAGCGGCTGT
>MENB01000009.1:0-5540 GCA_001768125.1 Armatimonadetes bacterium RBG_19FT_COMBO_69_19 | reverse complement strand
GCTCCGCGTGCCGGTGGATGTCCGCGAGGCCGATGTCCAGGACCTCCCCTTTCCGCCCGATTCCTTCGACAGCGCGGTGGCGACCTTTGTCTTCTGCTCCGTTCCCGATCCGGTGCGGGGGCTGCGGGAGCTGGCCCGGGTGGTGAGACCCGGCGGGATCACCCTCCTGCTGGAGCACGTGCGCATCGATCGGCCGGTGATCGGCCCACTGATGGATCTACTCGACCCCCTGCTCGTCCGCCTGACCGGGTCGCACGTCAACCGCCGCACGGTGGAGAAAGTCCGGCGCGCCGGTCTGGAGATCCGCGTGATGGAGGAGTACGGACCGCTCGGGGTCGTCAAGCTCATGGAGGTAAGTCGCGAACGGGGCCGCGCTCATCCTCGGTAGATTTAATGTTTTCTTAAAACGCGGCGCGACTCGAGCGGTCTAGCGTAGCCGGCATGAGGGCATCCCTGCCGTGCGGAGGTATCGATGCGCGCTCTCTCCTGCGTTCTCGCGGTCCTCAGCGTCGCCTTCGTCACGGCGCCTTCCGTCCGCGCGGGTTCTGTCGTCCAGCGTCAGGATGTCCACGTCGTCGCTCCAGGTGAGACGCTGTGGGCGATCAGCCGGGAGCATGGGGTGACCCCGGACGCGATCGCCCGAGCGACGGGCCTGGTGTCACCCGATCGCCTGCAGGTGGGGCAGTCCCTCACTATTCCCCCGACCGATGGCATGGCCAGCACCGTTCCGCCGCTCGGCCGGCACACGGTCCAGGCAGGCGACACCGTCTGGAGTATCGCGCGCATGCACCGGATGCCCCCTGCGGCCGTGGTCAGGCTGAATAGCCTGGCCGACGGGAACCGCATCCAGCTCGGCGTGATCCTGCAGGTGACCGGCGGACCCCCGGCCGACCTGAAACGCCGCAACCCCGTCGCTCTTGCGGTGCGACCGGCCATGGCCTGGCCCAGCCGGGGGGTGGTGACCTCGCGCTTCGGCCCCCGCGGGCGACGCCACCATCACGGGATCGACATCGGGGCGCCCATCGGAACTCCGATCACCGCGGCGAGAGACGGCGTGGTGAAGTTCGCGGGGTGGTTGGGCGGATACGGGGCGCTGGTCATCCTAGACCACGGCGCCGGTCTGACGACGTGGTACGGGCATGCTTCCAGCGTGCTCGTTGAGGTTGGGCAGCGCGTGCAGGATGGGCAACTCATCGCCCGCGTGGGCACAACCGGCCACGTCACCGGCCCGAACCTGCACTTCGAGGTCCGACGGAACAACCGGCCCCTGGACCCACTGCAGTTTCTCCGGGGGACGCGCTGAGGCGCGGAGGTGCTCGTGTGGATCCGGCGGTTGGTCTCGTCGAAAGCTACCTCCGTCTAAACGGGTACTTCACCGTCACAGAGTTCCAGGTGCAGCATCCCTCGGGCGGCGGGCGCTACGAAACCGCGACGGATCTGGACGTGCTGGCGGTGCGCCTGCCGCACGCGGCGGACACGGTCCTGCGCCATCCACAGGGGCGCGGTGAGGAGCGCTGCGAGATCCTGCTCGCCGAGGATCCGGCGCTCGAGCTGCAGGCCAACATCCCCGACGTCCTCATCGGCGAGGTCAAGGAGGGCGCCGCCCAGCTCAACCGCCGTCTGACCTCCCCGGAGGTTCTCCACGCGGCCCTGCGGCGATCGGGCTGCTGCCCGGAGGGACACACCGCTGCGGCGGCTGCCGCGCTCGCGGCGACGGGCGAGTTCAGGTTGTCCGCGGCGCACGGCGTGCCCTGCCGAGTCCGCCTGGCCTCGTTCTGCGGCCACGTGGAGGAGCCGCCGGTGCCTGCGGTCTTGATCATCACGCTGGGCCACATCCTGGAGTTCATCATGGGGCGGCTGCGCGAGTACCGGCCGATCTTACGCAGCGCCCAGTTCACAGACCCCACACTCATCCTCCTCAAGCTGCTGGACAAGTTGGGGATGGACCTCGCTCCGGCGTCCGGCGCACCCGGTTTAAGCAAACCTTAAGGTCCCCATGAAATCGGCTTAACCATCGCCCGGGCGTCCGGCCCCTATGCTGGGGGCGACGCTGTGGGCAGGCGGCTGGAACATGGGAAGGTGAGGGGTGTCATGGCTGGGAGTGGAGCAGGCCTCATCACGAACGCGCGGCACGGCATCCAGGCCGCGGTGCGCGACGCGGGCGACCGCGTGTCGGAGCCCGGCGCGCCGGGGGCTGGGGAGGCGGGGCGGTCGGACGAAGAGCGCGAGTACCGCTCGTTGATGCGGAAGTGGTGGTTCGGGGCGGCCATCGGCGCATTCACGATGATCTTCTCGTACCCCTGGCTGTTCCCAGTGCTGCGCGAGTGGCTGCCGCGCGGCAGTGAGTCGGTGCGCGCCCTGTGGATGGTCATGGGCGTGCTCAGCCTGGCGGTGCTGATCTACAGCGGGAGCCAGTTCTTCACCGGCATGTGGGCCAGTCTGCGCACCCGCCAGGCCAACATGCATACCCTGATCGCCTTCGGCACCTCGGTGGCGTGGATCTACTCCACGATCGCCGTCCTGTTCCCGAGGCTCTTTCCGGAAGAGGGCATGACGGAGGTGTATTACGACGTCACGGTCGTAGTGACCGCGCTGGTGGTGCTGGGGCTCGCGATGGAGATCCGGGCGAAGGGCCGCACCAGTGAGGCGATCAAGAAACTCATCGGCCTGCAGGCGAAGACGGCGCGCGTTCTGCGCGACGGCGCCGAGGTGGACGTGCCGGTGGAGGAGGTCGCGGTGGGCGACGTGGTGATCGTCCGCCCGGGTGACAAGGTCCCGGTGGACGGCGTGGTAGTCGCGGGCAGCTCCGCAGTGGACGAGTCGATGATCACCGGAGAGTCGATCCCGGTCGAGAAGCGCGAAGGCGACGAGGTGATCGGCGCGACGATCAACAAGACGGGCGCGTTCCGGTTCCGCGCCACGAAGGTCGGCGCGGACACCGCCCTGGCCAGCATCATTCGCATGGTGCAGGATGCGCAGGCGACCAAGGTGCCGATCCAGCGCATCGTGGATGTGGTCAGCGGCTACTTCACGCCGGCCGTTATCATCCTCGCCATCGTGGGGTTCGTGGTCTGGTACCTCTTCGGGCCGGCCCCGGCGCTGACATACGCGCTCGTGGTCGCGGTCACCACGCTGATCATCGCCTGCCCGTGCGCCCTGGGCATGGCCACCCCCATGTCGCTGACCACGGGGATCGGTCTCGGGGCCACCCACGGGATCCTGATCCGCGGTGGCGAGGCGCTGCAGAAGGCGAAGGAGTTGACCACCATCGTGCTCGACAAGACGGGCACGATCACGCACGGGAAGCCGGCGCTCACCGACGTGATCGTCACCAACGGCATCGCGGACGACGAGGCGCTGCGCCTGGCCGCGGCGGTGGAACGATCCTCCGAGCATCCGCTGGCGCAGGCGATCGTGGAGGGCGCAGAGGCCCGAGGCCTAGGGATCGGAGACGCCGCCGACTTCCGGGCGATCCCCGGCCACGGCGTCGAGGCGGCCGTGGACGGCCGCCGGGTGCTGCTCGGCAACGTCAAGCTCATGCGTGACCGCGGGATCGACGTGGAGACGCTCGAGCCGCAGGCCCGGCGGCTGGCGGACGCCGGCCGGACCCCGATGTACCTGGCGGTCGACGGCCGCGCGGCCGGCATCATCGCGGTCGCCGACACGATCAAAGCGGACTCCGTGGAGGCCATCATCGCGCTCAGGCGCATGGGCATCGAGGTCGTCATGATCACGGGCGACAATGTGCGGACGGCGAACGCGATCGCCCGGGAGGTCGGGGTCGAGCGTGTCCTGGCCGAGGTGCTCCCTCAGGACAAGGCGCATGAGGTTCAGAAGCTGCAGCTGGAGCGCAGGGTCGTGGGGATGGTGGGCGACGGCATCAACGACGCCCCGGCGCTGGCCCAGTCCGACGTCGGCTTCGCCATCGGGACCGGCACCGACGTGGCCATCGAGGCCAGCGACATCACGCTGATCAAGGGGAGCCTGCGCGGGGTGGTCACGGCCATCCAGATCAGCCGGGCGACGATGCGCAACGTCTACCAGAACCTGTTCGGCGCCTTCATCTACAACTCCGTGGGGATTCCCATCGCGCTGGGCGTGCTGTACCCCTTCTTCGAACTCCTGCTGTCGCCGATCCTGGCCGCCGGGGCGATGTCGTTTAGTTCCGTGACCGTCATCAGCAATGCGAACCGCCTAAAGCGGTTCCGGCCGACGGTCTCGGCGGCCTGATGGTGAGATGGAGAGGGAGGTCTGACGATCATGACGCCTGACAAGATCCTCGTGCTGCTCGGCGGTGCCGGAACGATCGCCTTCATCGTGTGGTTTTTCTGGCTGGCGAAGAAGGAGGGTGTGAAGGCGGGTCTGACGCCATCCGGCTATCAGGAGGCAATGATTCTCGTCAAAGGCGGCTACACTCCCGACGTGATCCGCGTCGAAGCCGGCACGCCGGTTCGCCTGAAGTTCCGCCGCGAGGAAACGAGCAGCTGCTCGGAGATGGTGGTGTTCCCGGATTTCCAGAAGTCGGCGCAGCTACCCTCCGGCGAGGTCGTGGTGATGGAGCTCCTCCCCAAGACGAAGGGGACGTACGCGTTCCAGTGCCAGATGGGGATGCTGCACGGGAAGCTGATCGCGGAGTAGCGCGTGATCCCGGTCGCGCTCGTCATCCTGCTGACCGCATTCCTCACCGTGACCCAGCTTCGCAACGAGCTACGCATCCGGCAGGCCCTGGGCATCCCGTCCCCGCAACTCCAGGAGTTCGGCTACCGGCTCCAGCGCTCGGAGGCGTCGCGCCGGACGCTCGAGCAGGAGGTGGCGGTCCTGCGGGAGCGGGTGGCCGTGATGCGGTGGCGCTCGGTCGAGGGCCAGGAGGATGTGCTCGCCTTGAACGCGGAGGTGGAGCGGCTGCGGGCCCAGGCGGGTCTGACGTCCGTCGAAGGCCCAGGGGTCGTCGTCGAGATGCGAGACAGTCCTCGGGCGCTGCTTCCGGGTGAAGATCCCAACAACGTCCTGGTGCACTACACCGACCTGCAGGCGGTCGTCAATGAGTTGTGGGCGGCGGGCGCAGAGGCAGTGGCGATCAACGGCGAGCGCTTCACAGTCGGGTCGTCCATCCAGTGCGTGGGGGCGACGATCCTCGTCAACCGGCGGCGGGTCACGCCGCCCCTGCGGATCGAGGCCATCGGGCAGCCGGAGACGCTTGACTCGTACCTCCGCCGGAGCGACGGTCAGATCGCCTACCTGCGCGCGTTCGACTTCCCTGTGTCCATGACACGCAGCGCACGGCTGCTCGTTCCTCCGTACCGCGGGCCGATCCCGGTGGCGTCCGTTCGCATCGGGCAGTAAACCCGATCCGGAAGAGGTGATAGGTATGGCGGATCTCTGGCAAGCGTACAGCGGCTGGGTACTCTACGCGGCCTTCTTCGCCGTGTTCATCTGGCTGCACCTCCGCATGCACGGCGGGGGTGGTCACGGGGCCGGTCACGGCTGCGGACATGCAGGCCACAGCCACACCGGGTCCCGTGAATCAGGTCATCACCACG
>MENB01000008.1:5897-7950 GCA_001768125.1 Armatimonadetes bacterium RBG_19FT_COMBO_69_19 | reverse complement strand
GCCCTGGGGCATCACGGTTCAGTCCGTCGAAATCCGCGATGTGGTCATCCCGCAAGACCTGGAGGACGCCATGAGCCGCCAGGCGCAAGCCGAGCGCGAACGCCAGGCGCGCGTGATCCTGGGGGAATCGGAAAAGCAGATTTCCCAGTCGTTTGCCGACGCTTCGCTCGCCTACCGCGACAACCCGACGGCCTTGCATCTGCGGGCGATGAACATGCTCTTCGAGGGCCTCAAGGAGAAGGGCGCGTTGGTGATTGTCCCTTCCAGCGCCGTCGATACGATGAATCTCGGCGGACTTTCGGGCATGGTCGCCCTGGCTAAGACCAGCAAGGATTAGCCGATGGACGAAGGGTCGTGGGAGTATCGCGTGGAGACCTTCGGATCGTGGATCCGATCGCCCAAGGACGGCCAGCTGACGGAGGCACTCAATGAGCTGGGCGAGGAGAATTGGGAGCTGACTGGCGCCCTTCCCCGCGAAGGTAGCCAGGCGCTGACCCTGATCCTGCGACGCCGGGTGACCCGGGAGGAACGCCGCCGTCGCACCCGACCGGGCGAGACCTGGTGACCCGGTCACGACAGGCTGAAGATGCGTGCGGTTTCTGCCGCCATCCAGATCGTACGCACGCATCGTCGGGTCTATGCCGCCGTGAACATCCTCTACGATAGGCTGGTCCTGGCAGGGATGGCCTGGTCCCAGGTCGACCATGGCCTGGCGGTCCGTCTGCGCCAAGCGGTCAACGAGTCCTTGGCGGGAGGCGGCCTTGCGCCGGTCGCCCGGGTGTACGAAGGCGGGCAGATCCTGACGGCCATTGCCTTGACGCTGGCGCTCAACCTGTTCTTGGGGAGCCTGGCCTCGATCACGATTCCGTCGCTGCTGCTGCCATTCAGCGGGCTGGCCGTGGGGAGCCTGCGGGCTTTCGTCTGGAGCTTGATCTTCTCCCCGGCCCCGGCGGGTGTCACGCTCAAGAGCCTTCCCCTGGGAGCAGCCGTCGGAGGTCTCCTACTCCTGGAGGGCCAGGGCTACGTGTTGGCCATGCTCGCCGCCTGGATTCAAGGGCGCGCCTGGGTTCGCCCAGGCACTATCGGGGCCGCTCGCCGCGGCGAGGCCCTGCGTCTGGGTGTGCGGCGAACGGTCAGCCTCTACCTGCTAGTAGCCCTAACCCTGACCCGTCGCCGCCGTCTACGAGGTACTCCTATCGACCACCGACTAGGCGAGCCTGGGTGACAGGCGGCGGCTGTTTCACGTGAAACATGGGACTTCGGCGGACCGCTCCGCCCGGTTGACAATCGACCGCGGAGGCTGAGTAACCGCCTGGTGCCGGTCCCCACGTCTAAGGAGTCTGGATGGACATAGCCCTACGGGGCCTGTCGGCCCTGCTGATGGTCGCCTTGCCTTTGGCGGCGGGGGGTTACCTGACCCACCGCTGGCACACGGGCTGGGGCCTGGTTTTCGTCGGGGCCGCCACCTTTCTCATCTCCCAGGTCGGGCATCTTCCCTTCAATGCGGCCGTCCTCAACCCGGTCCTGACCCGGCTGGGCTTCGGCGTCGGGCCCGACCCGCAGCCCGTGTGGGGGCTGGCCGCAGCGGCCCTGCTGCTGGGCCTCGCCGCCGGCGTATTTGAAGAGGGGGCACGCTTCCTGGTCTACCGTTTCTGGATCCGTCGCGCCCGGACGTACTGGGAAGGCGTGCTGTTTGGGCTGGGCCACGGCGGCGCCGAGGCCATCGCCGTGGCGGTGCTGGCCATTCTCCAGCTGGCCCAGGCCTACGCGCTCCGTGGCCAGGACCTCTCCACGATCGTTCCGGCCGATCAGCTCGCCGTGGCCCAAGCCCAGCTGGATGCGTATTGGGCCATCCCTGCACCGGCCGCTCTCCTGTCCGCGGTTGAACGAGCATCCGCTTTGGCCGTCCAGATCACGCTGTCGGTGCTCGTCCTGCAGGCCTTTACCCGCCGGCGAGGCTGGCTCTGGCTCGCGGCGGCTATCTTGTGGCATACCGCCATTGACGCTGCGGCCGTATTCACGGGTGTTCAGTGGGGCACCTACCAGGGCTCGG
>MENB01000008.1:5565-5780 GCA_001768125.1 Armatimonadetes bacterium RBG_19FT_COMBO_69_19 | reverse complement strand
CGCCCCCGGCCCGACCCTTCACGTCGCCCCCGCTTCGTTCGGAGCGGATCAACGACACTCGCTACACTCCTTCCGGATGAGGTGCGCATGATTCAGACCGAGAACCTGACGCGGCGATTCGGCGACATTCTGGCGGTCGACCGGCTGACGCTCTCGGTGGCTCCGGGCGAGATCTTTGGTTTCCTCGGCCCCAACGGGGCCGGCAAGACGACCAC
>MENB01000008.1:4010-5446 GCA_001768125.1 Armatimonadetes bacterium RBG_19FT_COMBO_69_19 | reverse complement strand
CCGGCCTGTACGATGGGCTCAGCGCGCAGGCCAACTTGGTCTTCTTCGCCGAGCTCTACGGCGTGGCCGAGCCCTCGGCCGCCGTCGAGCACTATTTGCGCTGGCTGGGCCTCTGGGAACGGCGCTTCGAGCCCGCCGGCACGTTCTCGAAGGGCATGCGCCAAAAGCTGGCGATCGCCCGCGCCCTGCTCCACGAGCCCCAAGTCGTCTTCCTCGACGAGCCCACTAGCGGACTCGATCCTGAAGCGGCCCACCTGGTGCGCGACTTTATTGCCGAGCTGCGCCGGGAGGGAAGGACGATCTTCCTGTGCACCCACAACCTGGACGAAGCCGATCGCCTGTGCGACCGGATCGGGGTCTTCCGGCAAAGCCTGCTGGCCCTCGACTCGCCGGCCGCTCTGCGCCGCCAACTCTTCGGCCGGACGGTCGTGATCCACCTACGGGCGGTCGCCCCTGCCCTGGCTGAAGCCGCACGGGGGCTGGATTTCGTCCGCCAGGTTAAAGTGGTCGACGGGAAGCTGCTCGTCACGCTGGACGACCCGGAGGCGCGCAACCCCGACCTGATCCGGACGCTGGTAGCCGCCGGGGCGGATGTCCAGTTCGTCGGCGAGCTGCGGCAGACGCTCGAGGACGTCTACCTGCACCTGGTCAACGCCAAGGAGAAGCCGGCATGAAGGCTGTCTGGGTCATCGTGCGCAAGGAGTGGCGCGAGGTCTTCCGCAATCGCATGGTCATCTTCACCGTTGCCTTCCTTCCCCTCATCCTGACGGCGCTGCCGATCGGAGTCCTGGCCGCCACGCGCGGCGGAGGCGAGGTGGGTGACTTCTCGACTATGGACCTCCCATCGGGCTACGAAACGCTCTGCGGAGGCCTCACCGGGACGGCCTGCGCGCAATACGCCCTGGTCAGCCAGTTCATGCTGCTGTTCATGATGATCCCGCTGGCGATCCCGGTGACCATCGCCTCCTACAGCATCGTCGGAGAGAAGATCACCCGAACGCTGGAACCGCTCCTTGCGACTCCCATCAGCACCCTGCAGCTGCTCAGCGGCAAGGCCCTGGCGGCCGTGCTCCCGGCGGTCGCCGCCACCTGGGGCGGTTTCGCCGTCTTCGCCTTTGCCGCACGCTTCGTCGTTGTCGGTCCGGAAGTCGTCGCCCGCCTGGCAGACCCGCTTTGGCTGCTGGCGATTTTCGTCGTCGGCCCCCTCCTGGCGCTGGCTTCCGTCTCGGCGGCCGTCATGGTTTCCTCCCGCAGCACCGATCCGCGCGCGGCGGAGCAGGTGGCCATGGTCGTCATCGTCCCCTTGCTGGGGCTGTTCTTTGGGCAGATTGCCGGTCTGATCTTCCTCAACGCCCGGCTCGTAGCCTGGATGGCGGTCGGTCTGGCCGTCATCGATGTCGGCCTGCTGGCCTTCGCCGTCGGTCTGTTCCAGCGCG
>MENB01000008.1:3536-3989 GCA_001768125.1 Armatimonadetes bacterium RBG_19FT_COMBO_69_19 | reverse complement strand
GTTAAGGAGTGATCCGGCGAGCCGACGATGAAAAGAAGCGGATCCTTTCTGACGTTGGCCCTTGTGGCCCTAACGACCCTGCCTGCCCTCGCCCAGGAAACCCTGACTCTCGGCCTGAACAAGAACTTCGGTTTTGCCTGGGGGAACCAGATCCAGGGGAAGTTCACCGTCCGGGCCGAAGGTCCTGCCGACCTGGCCCACGTCGCCTTCCTTATAGACGGCCAGCCCATGGGTGAGGCTATCCAGGCTCCGTTCGAGGTCGTTTTTCACACCGGGAGTTATGCGCTCGGCGAACACGCACTTTCGGCCAGGGGCGAGACAGCCGGCGGGGAGCTGCTCTCCGCGGAAGCGCTTCGCCTCGAGTTCGTCTCGCCGGATGTCGGGACTCAGTTCGCGCTGCGCCTGGTCGGTCCACTCTTGGCGCTGTTGGCCGTGGTGATGCTGACGGCGACG
>MENB01000008.1:2758-3241 GCA_001768125.1 Armatimonadetes bacterium RBG_19FT_COMBO_69_19 | reverse complement strand
CGTGAGTCAGGCGCTAGGAAGCGGCAAGCGCTAAGAAGCGGCAAGCGCTAGGAAGCGGCAGGTGCTAGGAAGCGGTAGGCGCTTAGAAGCGGCGGTTAGGACCATGAGACACAAGAAGCAAGACACCACAATCTGTCATTGCGAGCCCCGCGGCGGCCTCGCAATGACATCGGGGGAGATCCATTCCGTCTCTCAATGAATGGGACGCGAGTCTTCATGGATCGCCCATGGCCTACGCACGGCGCCGACCGCTGGACGGCCAATCGCTGATGGCTGATAGCTGACTGTTGCCCGTGAAACGTGCAGCCCGCACACCGGTAGAATCAAGCCGGCAGGCGCCCGGATGAGCGATCCCTATCCCGCCATCTGTGACTACGAAGGCTCCGACTACCAGGCGAGCTTCTGGGAACGGGGCGGGCGCGCCTACGAAGATCGTGCGGAGGCGCTGGCCCTGGCGCGCTTGCTTCCGCCGGACGGGCGGCG
>MENB01000008.1:2056-2720 GCA_001768125.1 Armatimonadetes bacterium RBG_19FT_COMBO_69_19 | reverse complement strand
CGCGCTATCGCGGCTTCGAAGAGATCACCCTGCTCGACTACTCCCGCTCCCAGCTCGAACAGGCCCGCCAGCGGCTAGGGGACTCGGCCCGCTACCGCTACGTCGTGGCCGACGTCTACCGCATGCCTTTCGGGCCCGGCGCCTTCGACGCCGCCACGATGATCCGCACGCTCCACCATATGGCCGACCCGGGCGCCGCCCTGCGGCGGATTCGCTCGGCCCTTTCTCCCGGAGCCACTTTCCTGTTGGAGTACGCCAACAAGCGCAATCTCAAAGCCATCCTGCGCTGGCTCCTGCGCCGCCAGTCGTGGAGCCCTTTCAGCGAGGACAGGGTCGAGTTCACCCGCCTCAACTACGATTTCCATCCCCGCGCCGTGCGAGCCTGGCTTCAACAGGCAGGTTTCATCGTCGAGCGCCAGATCCCCGTCTCGTTCTTGCGCGTAGCCTGGATGAAGCGAATCATCCCGCTGCCGGTGCTCTTGGCGCTGGAGTCGGTCCTGCAGCGCCTGGGAGCCGCGGGTCTGGTGACTCCCAGTGTGTTTGTTCGATCCCGGGCGACGGGTGATCAGCCCGAAATACAGGCGGGCTTCTGGCGTTGCCCGGCGTGTGACGCGCTGGATCTCATCGAAGACAGTGACGGCCTCGACTGTCGCGGCTGCGGCCG
>MENB01000008.1:1747-1847 GCA_001768125.1 Armatimonadetes bacterium RBG_19FT_COMBO_69_19 | reverse complement strand
CTCGATAGCGGCGCCCCGGGCGAAAGGCGAGTGCCAGGCGCCGCAGGACCGCCAATCGCTTTCGAGGCTGCGCCGGGAGCGACTTCAAACGTCCATCACG
>MENB01000008.1:998-1496 GCA_001768125.1 Armatimonadetes bacterium RBG_19FT_COMBO_69_19 | reverse complement strand
GGTGGATCGCCAGCAGACCCAACAGACGCAGTCGGTTGGCGTCGCTCAGGGCCTGGAACAAGCGGAGCGCTTCGTCGGTACGGGCCAACGGGCTCATTCGATCCTCGTCTAACTAATTCGATATCGGTCAAATCAACGATACCCCCGGCCGACCGGGCCGTCAAGACCGGGAGGGCGGCATGCCCGTCAAACGTCAGACCTACGCTGTGGAAATCGCCGGACTGCGCCGCGAGCTGCCCTTGTTCGAGGTCGCTCCCGGCCTGCGCATCGCCGTCCTCAACATCCTGGGGGACGTCGAGCTGGTCGAGGCCTGCGCCCGGGCTCTGGCCCAGCGTTTGGAAGGACGCGACTTCGACCTGATCGTGACCCCAGAGGCCAAGAGCATCCCCCTGGCGCACGCGCTGGCCAGGACGCTGGGCAAAGGCTATGTCGTTCTGCGCAAGGCCTACAAGGTCTACATGGGGGAGACGCTGCAATCGGAGACGGTCTCGATCACGA
>MENB01000008.1:634-775 GCA_001768125.1 Armatimonadetes bacterium RBG_19FT_COMBO_69_19 | reverse complement strand
TTTTCCGGATCCCTAGAAAATGGCGGGACGCCTCGTCCCGATCGGCGACACCCGCCTGTACGTCGAGGAGCGCGGCCGCGGCCTGCCGCTGTTCGTGCTGCACGGTGGCCCCGGGCTCGACCACCATATGTTCGGGAATTA
>MENB01000008.1:319-561 GCA_001768125.1 Armatimonadetes bacterium RBG_19FT_COMBO_69_19 | reverse complement strand
TGGCGGCCGACGTCGGTGCGCTGGCGGTCGCCCTCGGGCTCGAGCGGTTCGCCGTCCTGGGCCATTCCTTCGGAGCCTTCGTCGCGCTGCAGCACGCCGTCGAGTACCCAGGCGAAGCGGCGAAGACCATCGTCTCGTGCGGTCTGCCCTCGGCGCGTTACCTGACGCAGGTGGACGCCCAGCTGGCGGCGTTCGAGCCGAAGTCGATGAGGGCCCAGGTGGCCGCCTCGTGGGAGCGTGAA
>MENB01000008.1:0-248 GCA_001768125.1 Armatimonadetes bacterium RBG_19FT_COMBO_69_19 | reverse complement strand
GCTCGATCCGCGCATCGCCGACTACGAACAACGTACGGCCGGCGGCCTCCCTTCCCCCGACGTGCTGCGTCACTTCGCCGGACAGGAATACGGCGGCATCGAGGTGGAGGAACGTCTGGGGCGCGTGCTCCAGCCCGTCCTTGTCCTGGCCGGTGCCCACGACCGCGTCTGCACGCTGCCGGCTGCCCGGGCAATCGCCACCGGCGTGATGGACGGCAAGCTTGAGGTCTTCGAGCGCAGCGGACACA
>MENB01000007.1:19547-26918 GCA_001768125.1 Armatimonadetes bacterium RBG_19FT_COMBO_69_19 | reverse complement strand
GGACGTGGGGGATGGTGCCGAGGGGATTCAGATCGACGCCGTGGAGGAAGAGATGTGACAGGTTCCCAATCCAGCTCGATCCGGGGGCGAAGGCCAGGGAGTAGCCGGCCAGCGCCCAGGCCATGGCGACGCAACCCAGGGCCGCGAAGCTCATCATCATCGTGTTCAGCGCGTTCTTGGCACGAACCAGGCCACCGTAGAAGAAGCCCAGGGCGGGTGTCATGAGAAGGACGAGCGCGGTGGCGATGAGCATCCAGGCGGTATCGGCGGCGTTCATTCGCAACCCCCCGAGTGAATGAAAATGGGACACCCCGACCAAGAGGCGTCCCGGCCTCACAGAAATGACAGAAGCCCCGCCGTGGCGGGGCTTCTTGGCCCGAAATCGATAGCGTTATTGTTGCCGTTTATAGCACAGCAATCCCCGCGCTGTCAACCGTCGGAGTGAATCCGAGCGAGAGGTGAGGGCCGCGGTACCATCGCCCCCACGGCCGATGCGGACAGCCACGGGGACGCAAGGACGTTGGTAGTGTCCTGCCCGCGCCGGGTGCTTCCGAAGATTCTCCCGGCCTCGGATCCGATCCCTTTGGCGTCTCCTACTTTCGGAAGCGGACGCCTGGACAACGTCGCCGATCATGGAAGTTTCTTGGAAACTTTTGATGTACCATTGAGAGACGATGGCTGAGCGGGAGATCTACCTGGACAACGCGGCCACAACCAAGCCCCACCCGGCCGTCGTGGAGGCCATGACCCGGGCCCTCACCCAGGAGTTCGGGAACCCCTCCTCCCTCCATCACAAGGGCCTGGCCGCCGAGCGGTTGGTCAAGGACGCCCGAGAGGCCGTGGCCCGGACGCTGGACGTTGCCCCGGAGGAGATCGTCTTCACCTCCGGCGGGACCGAGTCCAACACCCTCGCCATCCGTGGGGTGGCCCGTCTTTCGAAGGGGCGCCACATCGTCACCACTGCCGTCGAGCACTCCTCGGTCCTCACGCCCATCCGCCGCCTGGCCGAGGAAGGGTACGAAGTTACCGAGCTTCCGGTCGATGGTGAAGGTCGAGTCTCCCCCGACCGGCTGGCTCAGGCGCTTCGGGCGGACACGATCCTCGCCTCCGTGATGGCGGTGAACAACGAGCTCGGGACGGTTCAGCCGCTCGAGGCGATCGGCCGGGTCATCCTGGGTCACGCTGCGGGCGGCCGGCCGGTGTATTTCCACGTCGACGCGGTCCAGGCATGGGGGAAGATCCCCCTCCGCCCGAAGGCGTGGGGCGTCGACCTCATGTCCATTTCTGGCCACAAGGTCCACGGCCCCAAGGGTGCCGGAGCGCTCTACGTCCGGAAGGGTGTGCGTCTCGCCCCGCTCCTCGGCGGAGGCGACCAGGAAGGCGGTATCCGCCCCGGTACAGAGAACGTGCCTGGCATTGCCGGGCTGGGCGCGGCGGCGAGCCTCCTCGGGGCCGACCTGAGCGATGTCGCCGGGAGGATGACCGATCTGCGTGACCGCCTGCGCCGGGCCATCGCCGCGATCCCGGAGGTCCGCATCAACACGCCCGATCGGGGTGCCGCTCCGCACATCCTCAATGCCTCCTTCCCAGGGGTCCGCGGGGAGACGCTGTTGCACCGCCTGGAGATGGACGGCATCTACACCTCGACGGGGTCGGCCTGCCATTCTCATGACCCGAAGCCGAGCCACGTGCTACTCGCCATCGGTCTGCCCCCGGATCTCTGTACGAGCAGCCTGCGGTTCAGCCTCAACCGGTTCACGACCTCTGACGAGATCGACGCCGCAGCCGCAGTTGTGGCCAGGGCGGTTGCGGACCTCCGCACCCTGGTCCGGTAATGCCCAGCACCTTCCTTCTCCGCTACGGCGAGATCGCGCTCAAGGGACAGAACCAGGGCTTCTTCCTCGAGACCCTGGCGCGGAACGTCGCGCGGGCGGTCGAGGATCTCGGCCCGAGCGAGGTCCGCCTCGCCTTCGGCCGCGTCCTCGTCAGCGTCGAGGCTGATCCGGAAGCGGCGGCCGGCCGTCTGCGCAAGGTCTTCGGGGTCGTCTCCTTCAGCCGCGTCCGCGACGTGAGCCTGGACCTGGGTACGGTCACCTCCGAAGCCGTGGCCCTGGCGGAAGAAGCCGTCACCAGGCAGCCCGAGATCGTCACCTTCAAGGTCGACACCCGCCGCGCCGAGAAGCGCTTCCCGCTGACGTCCATGGAGACGAGCAGTGAGGTGGGCCGCGCCATTCACGAGCGCCTCCCGCAGTTGCGGGCCAGGATGCGCGATCCGGACCTCCTCGTCCGGATCGAGCTGCGGGACCGGGCCTACCTGTCGACTAAGACCATCCCCGGGCCGGGCGGCCTGCCCTACGGGACCGGGGGCCGCGCGCTCGCCCTGGTCTCCGGGGGGATCGACAGCCCGGTGGCGGCCTGGTACGCCGCCCGCCGCGGCGTGGTCATCATCCCGGTGCACTTCCACAGCTTCCCGTTCACCAGCGAGCGCTCGAAGGAAAAGGTCGTCGACCTCTGCCGGGTTCTCGCGCAGTCCACCGGGCCGCTCGACCTCTGGGTGGTCCACTTCACCGAGATCCAGCGCGCCATCCAGACTCAGGTGAAGGACGCCCTGCGCGTGGTGGTGATGCGGCGCATGATGATGCGCGTCTGCGACCGGCTGGCCCCGCGTCTGGGCGCCCTGGCCCTCGTCACCGGGGAGAGCCTGGGGCAGGTGGCGAGCCAGACGCTCGAGTCCATCGCGGCGATCAACGCGGCCACCACACTCCCCGTCCTCCGTCCTCTGATCGGCGCCGACAAGACGGAGATCATGGCGCAGGCGGAAGCGATCGGCACGTACGCGATCTCGATCCGCCCGCACGAGGACTGCTGCAGCCTGTTCGTTCCCGCCCACCCGCGGACGCAGCCCTCGCTCGACGAGACGCAGCGCGCGGAAGCGGCCCTCGACACCGACGCCCTGGTGCGGGACGCCCTCGCCCGCAGCGAGCGTCTTCGCATCACACGCTCCGGCGCGGACCCCGCCGCGATCGGGCCCGTGAGCGACCGGCGCGCAGAGGGAACTCGATGAGCGAAAGCGGAAATACCCCAGCGGCTCGAGGTGGCCCAGGGGTGAAGGTCTGCGTGTACTTGGAGACCGGCTACTCCTCCAACTGGTCAGGGGGGATCCGCCGGGCTCACGACAACCAGATCAAAGCCCTCAAGAGCGCCGGGGTGCACGTCACGAGCGACCCCAGCGAGTCGTTTGACATCCTCCACCTCCACTCCGTCGGCCCGATCTCCCTGTACCTGGCCGAGAAGTACAACGGCCGGCGGCCCCTCGTCATCCACAGCCACACCACCGCCGAGGACTTCGCCAACTCATTCCGCATGAGCGACCACATCGCCCCGTACCTCGGCCGCTACCTGCGCTTCTTCTACGGCAAGGCGGACATGCTGATCGCGCCCTCGCCCTATGCCCGCGAGGTGCTGCAGCGCTACGATCTGGACCGCCCGATCGAGGTGGTCAGCAACGGCGTCGATGTCCGCCGCTTCGCCCCGAACCGGCGCAAGCGCCTGATCGGCCGCGCCCGCTACGGCCTGGAGGGGATCGTGCCCTTCTCGGTGGGCCTGGTGTTCCTCCGCAAGGGCGTGGACCTGTTCTGCGACGTGGGCCGGCTGCTCCCGAAGTTCACCCTGGCCTGGTTCGGCCGCGTCCATAAGGCGGTGAAGCTCGAGACCTTACGCGTGATCGAGTCGGCCCCGGAGAACGTCCTGTTCACGGGCTACGTCGAGGACGTCGTGGAAGCCTACGCGGCGGGGGATATCTTCTTCTTCCCGAGCTCCGTGGAGAACGAAGGCATCGCCGTGCTCGAGGCCGGGGCTTGCGGGAAACCGCTCGTCCTGCGCGACGCGGAGTGCTTCGCGGGACGCTTCCAGCACGGCGTGAACTGCCTGAAGGGCAACACCCCAGAGGAGTTCGCGGCCCTCATCCGCCAGATCGCCGAGGATCCTGCCCTTGCCGCCCGGCTCTCCGAGGGCGCGCTCGAGGTCGCTCGTCGCCATTCGCTGGAGCTCGTGGGCCAGCGCCTGCGCTCGATCTACACGCAGCTCGTCTAGAGGTCGTCTTCGGTGCGGACCCGGGCCTGCGGGGCCGCGCCGTGGGCCGTCTTCTCCCACGACACTTCCCCCGTGATCGCGCTCCGGGCGTAGCGGTACAGGGCCAGGGGCAGCACGACCAGGCGGTGCGTGGAGAAGACCACCAGGCGCAGAAGCGCCGGCAGGAGCCGCCAGGGACGGGTGCGGTATTCGGCGGCGGCGGCGACCACGATGGCACCGGTCATCACGACGGAGGACAGCGTTGTGATCCGCCGCGGCAGCTGCAGGTAGAGCACGACGGCACCGGCCAGGTCGATCACGGCATACAGGTAGGTCGTGAGCAAGGCGAGCGTCACCACGAGGGCACCGCCGAGGAAGAAAAGCATGTCCACCCGCTTGAAGACGCTGCCCCGTGCAAAGAGGATGCCGGGCAGGTGGTCCCCCAGGCAGCGGATCGCGCCCTCGAACCACCGCGTGCGCTGCCGGATCAGGGCGCGCAGGTCGGGGACCGCCTCCTCCCACACCACCGCCTCATCGCAGTAGCGGATCTCCCATCCGGCGAGATGGAAGCGCACGGAGAGGTCGATGTCCTCGGTGAGGGCGGCCTCGTTCCACCCGCCCACCTCCTCGAGGGCCTCGCGGCGGAACACCAGGCCGTTGCCGGAGAAGCAGACCATCCCCCCCAGGGCCTTGCGCGCCCGCTGCAGGTTGCGTTGGAAGAGGCGGTACTCGTCGTCCTGGATCCGGGTCACCGCGTTCTGTCCCGCGTTGTAGAGCATGCGCGCGCTCTGCACCCCCCCGACCCCAGGCTCGAGCAGGGCGGGCACCATCCGGTCCAGGAAATCGCGGCCGACACGGGCATCGGCGTCGAAGACGGCGATGAGGTCCGCCCTGGCCCGGGCGATGCCGAGGTTCAGCGCGGCGGCTTTGCCGACACTGCCGTCAGGGGTGCGCAGGATGACGAGCGGCAGCTCCGTGGCGAGACGCTCCAGCACGGCCCGGGTGCCGTCGGTGGACCGGTCGTCGACGACGATCACCTCGAAGCGGGGCACGCCCTGCTCGCCGTAGTCCAGCGCGCAGAGGTTGCGGACGGTGCCCTCGATCACGGCTTCCTCGTCCTTCGCGGGCACTACGATGCTGACCGTTGGCCGGGCGCTCAGCGGCGGCGCGGTGGGCGGCGACCGCCTGGCCAGCGCACCCACGGCGACGAGGAAGGCTCCGTAGCCGCCGGCCGTGAGCAACACGATCTGGATCCACTTCACGTCGAAGAACAGGTACTGCAGCCACGTGATGTCGCGGTAGTGGGTGCTCGCCGCGATGCCGGCGAGCCACAGTAGCCCGAGCATGAGGAGGATGACGTGGCGCATCGCTACCCTCCGACCTTCGCCCCGGCCAGCGCGCGGAGCGAGCGGGTGTAGGGGGGCGCGGCCACGCCGACGTCGGTCACGATCGCGGTGACGAGATGGTGCGGCGTGACGTCGAAGGCGGGGTTCATCACCGCCACCCCCTCCGGGGCGATGCGGGTGCCGGCGAGATGCGTCACCTCCTCGGGGCGGCGCTCCTCGATCGGGATCGCGGTCCCGTCAGGGGTATGGAGATCGACCGTGGAGAGCGGGGCGGCGACGATGAAGGGGATCTCGTGCGCGCGGGCCAGCACGGCCAGGGTATACGTGCCGATCTTGTTCGCGACGTCGCCGTTGGCCGCGACGCGGTCCGCCCCGACGATGACGCGGTCGACCAGCCCCCGGCGCATCAACGCGCCTGCCGCGTTGTCCGTGATCAGGGTGACGTCGATGCCTGCCTGCTGCGCTTCCCACGCCGTCAGCCGCGCGCCCTGCAGCACCGGGCGCGTCTCGCAGGCGATGACCCGGACACGCTTCCCCTGGTCGTGGGCGGCGCGGATGATGCCGAAGGCCGTCCCGTAGTCGACCGTGGCCAGGCTGCCGGTGTTGCAGTAGGTGAGGATGCGTTCCTCCGGGCGGATGAGCGCTGCTCCGAACTTCGCGATGGCGTGGTTCGCGCGGACATCCTCGCCGGCGATGGCCTCCGCCTCAGCCAGCAGGGCCTCGCGCAGTTCGGCCACGGAGGCGTCCGGACGACGGTCAGGCACCTGCTGCATGCGGGCGAGCGCCCAGCGGAGGTTCACCGCCGTCGGGCGGGTCGCCTCCAGATCCGCCGCCACGCGGGCAAGTTCCCGGAGGAAGGCCTGCCGGTCGGTGGCGCGGGTCTGGCGGGCGCCGAGGACCAGCCCGTAGGCCGCCGCGGCACCGATCGCCGGCGCGCCCCGCACCTGCAGCGCGCGGATGGCCTCCGCCACCTCCGCCGCCGTGCGGCACGCCAGCACACGCTCCGCGTGCGGCAGGGCCGTCTGATCGAGCAGGTACAGGGTGTCGTGATCCCAGCGCATGCTCTTCTGCATCGCGTTCGTGACCTAACCGTAGTCGGGATGCCGCAGCCGGCGGAGGAGATCGTCGCGGAGGAGTGCCGACACGCGGACGGTTTTCTCCCGAGCGCGCTCTCCGCGGATCACCTGCACTCGCGACGGCGCCACGCCCACCGCCCTGGCGATGAGCCGCCGGACGGCCTCATTCGCCCGTCCCTCGAGAGGCGGCGCGGTGGTGCGGACCACGAGGTACCCCTCGCGCCAGCCCTCCACCCGGTCGTGCGCGCTGCGCGCGGTCACCCGCACGACGACCGTCGCCCCGACCGGGGGGTTACTCGAGGGGGAAGAGATTGTGGCCGTCGCCGGAGCCGACGTCCGCGGTGATCGCCACGTGGGCGGGCGTGAACAGGAAGATGTCCTCACCCACCCGCAACAGGCGGCCGTCGAGCGCGTAGGTCACGCCGCTCGTGAAATCGACGATGCGCCGCGCGAGGTCGGGCTGCGACCCCTGCAGATTGACCACGACCGGCCGTCGCATCTTCAGGTAGTCGGCCGCGGACCGGGCGTCATCGAAGGACCGCGGCTGCAGGACGACGATCTCCATCTGCTTTTGGGCGTGGAGGTTGAACAGCTGCCCCCGCCGCTTCGGCGCGTCCAGCGCCTCCCCGTCGGGATGCATGCCGTTGTCCTCCTCGTAGGTCTCGTTGAACCCGAGGAAGTTCATGAAGCGCTGCATCGCGCCCAAGACGGATCCCTCCTGGTCGAGTGTCCTCCCTCCCTGGCCTGCGTCTCCCGTGGCTTGACGATTCGCTTCAATATTAGCCCCGCGCTCCGAAGATTGCACGCCCGATGCGCACCAGGGTCGCCCCTTCCTCGACGGCAACCTCGAAGTCGTCGGTCATCCCCATGGAGAGGTG
>MENB01000007.1:14744-19477 GCA_001768125.1 Armatimonadetes bacterium RBG_19FT_COMBO_69_19 | reverse complement strand
GCCTGCTCCGGCTCGGGCACCTGCGGGGCGATCGTCATCAGCCCCGCGATCCGCACCCGGCGCAATCCGGCGGCATCCCGCACGAGCGCCGGCAGCGCGTCCGGCAGCACCCCGTGCTTCTGCGGCTCCCGGGCGATGTTCACCTGGAGCAGCACGTCGAGCTGATGTTCCGCCCGGGCGCTGAGCTCGGCCAGGAGGACCGCGCTGTCCACGGAGTGGATCACGTCGAACAGCGCGACGGCGCGAGCGGCCTTGTTGCGCTGCAGGTGGCCGACCAGGTGCCAGCGCACCGACCGGCCCACCGCCTCGATCTTGGAAGCGGCCTCCTGCACCCGGCTCTCGCCCAGGTCCGCCACGCCCGCCGCGATGGCCGCCCGGATCCGGTCCGGATCGACACCCTTCGTTACCGCGACGAGGGCGACGTCCTCGGGACGCCGACCGCTCCGGCGGGCGGCGGCGGCGATGCGCTCACGCACGCGGGCCACGCCGGCGGCCACGTCCGTCGCTGCGGCTCCGTATTCTTCGGTGTTCACCCATTCCCTCCGGTCGGGGTGCCGGACATGGCGACGATGGCGGCCATGCGGCCGGTGGCGCGATCCCGGCGGTACGAGTAGAAGAGTTCCGGGTGATCGTAGGTGCACAGATCGAGCACGTCGATGCGCTCCGGGCGGACCCCTTCGCCGACCAGCTGCCGGACGCAGGATGCCCGGAGGTCCAGCTGCCACAGGCCTCGCTCGTTCACGGGCGCCACCTCGCGCCACCAGGGCCAACGCCGCATCCGTTCCATGACGGGCTCGTCGACCTCGTAGTGGCAGGGCCCGATCGAGGGGCCGATGGCGACGATGAGATCCCCAGGGCGGCTCCCGAATCGTTCTCGCAGGATCCGCACGGCTTCCACCGGGATGCCCGCGGCGACCCCCTTCCAGCCCGCGTGGACCGCCGCGACCGCCCCCAGCCGTGTGTCGGCGAACAGCAGCGGTACGCAGTCCGCGGCATGGACGGCCAGCACGGTCCTCCGCTCGGCGCTAGCGAGGCCGTCCGCGTCAGGGACGCAGCGCCCGCCGTCCTTCGCGCCGACGACCGCCACGACTGCGCCGTGCACCTGGTCCGCCTCGACGTGGTGGGCCGGATCGAGGCCGAGCGCCTGCAGGATGGCCGCCCGGTTGGCCCGGACCGCTTGCGGATCACCGGCTCCCCCGCGGCCCTGATTCCCGGCGGCCCGGGTCGTGAACGCGTGCGGGATCTCCGCCGCGCGGAGCATCTCAGACGTCAGGAACGGAGGCGTCAAACGTACTTCTCGCGGACCACCGCGCTAAAGTAGTCCAGCGCCGCGACGACGAACGTGATCGCCCACACTGCGGTCGCGGCCTGCCGGTACTGCAGGAGGTTGATGTATTGCTGGAGGATGAACCCGATCCCCCCGCCGCCGACGAAGCCGATGACGGTGGACATGCGGACGTTCGTGTCCCAGCGATAAATCGTGAACGCGATGAACGGCGGGACGATCTGGGGCACGACCGCGTACCGGACGACCTGCAGGGCGCTCGCCCCGGTGGCTGTGATCGCCTCGATCGGCCCGGGGTCGATGGACTCGATCTGCTCCGAGTAGAGTTTGCCGAGCGCCGCGATGGAGTGCAGACCGAGCGCCAGCACGCCCGCGAACGGGCCCAGACCCACCCACACCGTGAAGACGATGGCGAGGATGAGCGGCTCGATCGAGCGCATGATGTTGAAGAACGTCCGGGTCACGTAGTACACCGTGCTGCCGAGGGGGTGCTTCGCCATGAGGTTGCGGGCGCCCAGGAATGACAGGGGTACCGCGGCGAGCACCGCGATGGTCGTCCCCATGAGAGCCAGGAACACGGTTTCGACGACCTTCTCCAGGACGAGAAGGAGCGTGTGGCTTGGCCTCAAGGCCCCCACCGGGACCTCGATGCTCGCCAGGATGCGCTGCTGTGCGCCTCGGGGGGCCGTGGGGTCAGGCCCGCGAAACGCCTCGGGGACGGTGACGAGCGCACTGAACTGACCCGCGGCGTCGGTGCGCACTCGTCCGACCAGCTGCGGGTTGCCGATGGCATTCACCCAGAACAGGCGCCCCTCCGCGTTGGGCTGGAAGCCTTCGCCGCGGACGGTGATCTCGGCGCCCACGCCCACGACCCGTGACCCGACGTGCACGACGGGACCGGGCGGCGTGGCGAGCTCTTCCGGGGACACCGCTGGGTCGACCGACATCCCCAGCTGCACTTCCTGAATCACCACGTCCCGGCTCAGGACATCCGGACGGACGAGGGCGCGGAGGAACGGCCGGACGAACTTCGCGCCGACGACGAGCTCAGGCAGGTTGATCTTGGTCACCTGCCAGCCGTAGGCATAGATGACCAGCAGCGCCGCGAGGAACAGCAGGAACTTCCCGCTCTGAAACCATGGTCGGGGAGCGGCCAAGATGGGGCGCGGGGCGGCGACGTCCTGTTTCATCGGATTTCGACCTCCACGGCATCCTCACCGTAGATCTCTTTGAAGCGTCGCTCGTCGATGTCCACGGGCAGCCCATCGTAGACGACCTCGCCGGCCTTAAGCGCGATGATCCGCGTGCCGTAGCGCCGGGCGAGGCTCAAGAAGTGCAGGCTGCACAACACCGTGATCCCGTCCTTCTTGTTCAACTCCTCGACGTGCTTCAGGATGGAGTGGGACGTCGCCGGATCGAGGCTGGCCACCGGCTCATCGGCGAGGATGAGCGTCGGTTCCTGCATCAGGGCCCGGGCGATCCCGACCCGCTGCTGCTGCCCGCCGCTGAGCTGGTCCGCCCGCGTGCGCGCCTTCTCCGGGATCCCGACCCGCGCGAGGTTCGCCATCGCCCGGTCGACTTGCTCTTTCGGAAAGTAGTTCATCAGCGCGTAGGCCGCGGGCAGGTAGCCGAGCCGCCCGGAAAGCACGTTCGTGAGCACCGGAGAGCGCTTCACCAGGTTGAACTGTTGGAAGATCATGCCGATGGAGCGGCGCAGGCGGCGCATCTCCTCGTGCGAGAGCGCCGTGATGTCCACGCCGTCGATGAGGATCCGCCCGGAGGTGGGATCGATCAAGCGGTTGATGCAGCGCATCAACGTCGACTTCCCGGAGCCCGAGAGCCCGATGATCACGAGGAACTCGCCGGGCTTCACCGCGAAGCTGATGTCCCGCAGCGCCGGGGTGCCGTCCGGGAAGGTCTTCACCAGGTGCTCGATTGTCAGGGCCGCGCCCTTCATGCCTCGCCCCCGCAACGGAGAACGGGGAGGAAGGGACGCCCCCTCCTCCCCGTGATGCCTACGCCTCCACTCGATCGCTCAACGCGCGAGTTTGGTCAGGTCCAGCCCGAGGTACTTCGCCGCGTCCCGGATCGGCTGGAAGTACCAGTCCCCGATCGGGATGGTGACCTTGCCGGCCGTGCGGAAGGTGCGCTCCCGCGTCTCCGCGTCGAAGCGGATGCCCAATTCTTTCACCTGGGCCTCCGTGAGTTCCACCTTGTCGGTGAGCCCTTCGATGCTGTACAGGTTCCGCAGCGCCTCCTTGCCATCGGGGGTGGCGGCGATGCGCAGGAGCCGGTCTTTGATCTTGGCGCGCAGCGCGGGGTTGAGCTTCACGCTGAGGCTCCAGGTGTCGTTGGGGATCGGGTTGGTGTATCCGAGCACCTTCACCTTCTGCATGACGTCCGGGAACTGCGCTTGGACGTTCGTGCGCGCGTCCTCGAACGTCGAGCCGCCGTCCACCTGGCCGCGGTAGATCGCCAGGATGACGTTCGGGTGGCTGCCCGCGAACACCGTCTGCGAGAAGAAACGATCCGGGTCGTAGCCCATCTTCTTCAGCATCGCCGCGGGGAAGAGATACCCCGAGGTCGATGCCGGGTCGACGAAGGCGAACCGCTTCCCCCGCAGGTCCTCGATCTTGTTGATGTTGGCATCGGCGCGCGCGCTGATCTGGGCGCGGTAGAACGGAAGGCCGAGGCGGACCGAGACCGCCGCGACCTCGACGCCGCACTTCTCGTGCGCCAGGACGTAGCTGAACGGGTTCAGCGCCCCGATGTCGGCGCGGCCCGCGCACATCGCCTCGATCGCGGCGGTGAAGCTCGTGCTGACCACCGCCTCGACCGGCACGCCCAGCGCCACGCTGAGCATCCGGCCGAGCTGCTGCCCGCTGAACAGGACGATATCGGTCTCGCGCGAGGGCACGAAGACCATCGTCAGTTTCGTCTGCCCCGTGGTCGCCGCCGGCTGCAGGGCCACCGTCGTCAGCGCGACGGCCAGCGCTGCCAGCACGACCAGGATCTTCTGGAATCGCTTCACGCTTGTCCCCCTCCCCGAATCTGCCTCTCCGTGGGAATCCGCCACACTCTTCTGGATACGGGGACGGCCTTCCTCCGGTTCTGGCCGCGATCCTGGGGCGCTATCCGCGCGAGGCGAGCGGCACGAAGGCGCGCGGCGGGGGACCGGTGTAGTTCGCGCGCGGGCGGATCAGGCGGTCGTTGTATTGCTCGAGGGCATGCGCGCACCAGCCGCTGATGCGGGCGGCGGCGAAGATCGAGGTGCACAGGTCGATCGGGATGCCGAGCGCGTGGTAGACGACGGCGGAGAAGAAATCCACGTTCACCGGCAGGTCGCTGACGCGGTGCATCGACTCGTACACGCACATCGCGGTGTCGAACACCTTCGTGGTCCCGGCCTCCGCGGACAGCTTGCGGGCCATCTCGCGCAGCACGCCGG
>MENB01000007.1:12879-14711 GCA_001768125.1 Armatimonadetes bacterium RBG_19FT_COMBO_69_19 | reverse complement strand
CCCACCCGGGCACTCGGTTCTCGGGCCTGGCGCGTTCCTCGCGTGACAACTGGGAGCGACGCTGCCAGCGGTCCTCGATGTAGCGCTCGGCCAGAGCGGAATCACCGATCTCGAGCAGCATCTCCAGCACGTCCTCGTTGGCCCCGCCGTGGCGCGGGCCCTTGAGGGTCGCGATCGCGGCGATGATCGCGGCGTGCAGGTCGGTGAACGTGGCCACCGCGACGCGGGTGGCGAAGGTGCTGGCGTTGATCTCGTGGTCGGCGTGCAGGACGAAGATCATGTCCATCGTGCGTGCGGCGGTGGGCGTCGGCCGCCTGCCGGTCATCACATAGAGGAAGTTCTCGGCGGTGCTACCCTCGGCCAGCGGAGCGACGGGCTGCTGCCCCGCACGGACGCGGTGCCAGGTCCCGACCATCACCGGGATCTGGGCGGCCAGGCGCAGGGTCTTGCGCAGGTTGGCGTCGGGCGTGTTCGCCCGGGCGTCGGGGTCGTGCATCGCCGCCACCGACACCGCCGTGCGCAGCGCGTCCAGCGGATGCGCCGTGCTCGGATAGGTGCGCATCGAAGGCAGCACCGCGTCGGGCAAGGGGCGCGCGCCGGCGAACTGCCGGTTGAACCCGGCGAGCTGCGCCTTCGTCGGGAGCTCGCCGTACCAGAGCAGGTAGACCACTTCCTCATAGGTCGCCTGCGTGGCAAGATCGCGGATGTCGTATCCGCGGTAGGTGAGGATGCCCTGCTCGCCATCCACCGTGCAGATGCTCGAGTTGACCGCGATGACGTCCTTCAGCCCTGCCTTGAACTCAACGGCCATCCCTCAACCCTCCGGTGGACGCTTCACGGCTATTGTAGCAGTGGGCGCATTCCGTGTGGAGGTCATGAAGCGAGCATCAGCCCGATCCCGTCCGGATCGCGGGTGAGCCAACCCCGCACCGGCCCCTCGCGGACCTCCTCGACCGGCGCCCCGGCCCCATGCAACCGGTCCACGGCCGCAGCCTTCGACGCGTCATCGGGAATGAGGAGCGTGGAGTAGCGCAGACCGGCCGCCTCAGGATCCATCGGGGGGATGCCGGTCCCGGCCCAGGTGTTCAAGCCGACGTGGTGGTGGTAGCCCCCCGCGGACAGGAACAACGCACCCGGGTAGCCCCGGACCATGACGTCGAAGCCGAGCACGCCGGCGTAGAATTGCTCCGCACGCGGCAAGTCGGTGACGCGGAGGTGGACGTGGCCGATGCGCGTGCCTTCCGGCATCCCCTCCCAGGGGCTGATAGCCAGGCCAAGCAGGCCCTCGACGTCGAGCGCCTTGGTGCCCATGGCGAGGGTCCTGCCCCGGACGGGCCACTGGTCGCGGGGGCGGTCGGCGTAGACCTCGATCCCGTTCCCCTCCAGGTCGTGCAGGTAGAGGGCTTCGCTCACGGCGTGGTCGGAGGCGCCCTCCATCGGGGCGCGGGCATCGACGAGATGGCGCAGCGCACGGGCGAGGTCCCCGCGGGACGGCAGCAAGATGGCGAAGTGATATAGACCGGCCGTCTGCCGCCGCTGGGCCCCGGGCTTCCCGGTGAGGATGATCTGGAAAGGCGGGCGGCCGGTCGTAGAGAGCGCGGCGGTTTCCGCTCCGGCGCGGTCGGCGACATGGAAGCCGAGGACGTCCTCGTAGAAGCCCAAGGCCGCACCGAGGTCGGCGACCGTGAGGTGGACCGGTCCGAGCGACGTGTCCGGGGGCAGCATTACCGAGGTTTTCTCCACATCGCTTGAAACGGCGCGGGGGAGGAATAGCTTCCTCCCCCGCGCGTCATCGGTCCGTTCTCAGCTCAACATTTCGAGAACCCGCACGT
>MENB01000007.1:12697-12862 GCA_001768125.1 Armatimonadetes bacterium RBG_19FT_COMBO_69_19 | reverse complement strand
CGTTCTCTCGGACGAGGGAGTCACCGCAGTCGGGACACACCCCGACGAACTCCAACCGCGCGGCCAGTTCTACGCGTTCCTGCTCGGCGTGCCCGTTCCCGTCGTGGTGCGGTCCTCCGTCGCCGCCGGCGACCGGGGCCGGCGGCATCACCGCCACCGGCTGCC
>MENB01000007.1:8100-12559 GCA_001768125.1 Armatimonadetes bacterium RBG_19FT_COMBO_69_19 | reverse complement strand
CCCCAGCGCCAGGCCGACGCCCTGGGCGATAGTACTGACGCGCACGACGGTCCCGCTCGCGCTTCGGTCGAAGGCCATCTCCTTGCTCTGCACCCGCCACAGCTGCTCGATGACCTCGCGCGGATCGACGCCCGCGCGCAGCGCCAGCGAGGCGAGGCGGCCGCAGACATCGGCCTCGGCGTCCAGGGAGTGGACGAAGACCTCGCTCACACCCCACTCGTCCTCATTCACGACGACGTAAATCCGGCCCCGCGGCGTCTCGATGCGCTCCGTGCGGCCGGCCGTCACCTTGGGGCGCGGACGCGGGATGGCCCGGGCCGGTCCCGCTGGTTCCGGGGCGACCGCGGGAACCGGCGCGGCGGCCTGGGGGGCGGGAACGACCATGGTCGTTGACGTGGACTGCGCCTGCTGCTCAGTGAGCAAGATCCCCTCGCGGCTGGACTCCCGGTAGACGGTAATCCCTTTGGCTCCCATCTTCCAGGCGAGGAAGTAGATGCGCTCGACCTCCTCCGCGGTCGTTTCCTTGGGCACGTTCACCGTACTGCTGATCGAGTGGTCGATGTGCTTCTGGATCGCGGCCTGCATCTTCACCCGCATCTCCGCCTTGATCTGGTGTGCGGTGACGAAGTACGGGGGCAGGTCACCTTCCTTGTCCACCTCGTAGCGCTGCATGTACTCCCGCACGAGTGGGTGATAGACCTTGAACGTCTCCTGCGAGAGCGATTCCGACCGACGGACGTATGCGATGTCGAAGATCGGCTCGATGCCGCTCGTCACCCCGGCGAGCGCCGCGCCGCTGCCGACCGGTGGCACCGTGAGCAAAGCGACGTTGCGAAGGCCATGCTGGCGGATGCGCTCGTGCATCTGCGGGGCGAGGTGCTGGATGAACGGCGAGCGCATGTGCTGCTCGAGGTCCCAGGCCGGGAAGACCCCCTTCTCCTGCGCGAGGTTCACGCTCTCGTCGTACACGATGTGCTTGATGCGGTCGAAGAGCTTGTCGACGAACGTCACCGCTTCGTCCGTGTCGTACTTCAGGCCGAGCTTGATGAGCATGTCGCCCAGACCCGTAAAGCCCACTCCGATGCGCCGCGACTTCAGGCTCGCCTCCCGCTGCTCGGGCAATGGATGCTTGTCGGCATTATAGTCCAGCACGTTGTCCAGGAACCGCGTCCCGTAGCGCAGCGCCGGCTCGAGGCCCTCCCAATCGACGCGTGCCGTACTCGTGAACGCGTCGCTCACAAAGCGCTCCAGGTTGAGATTGGACAGGCAGCACGCACCGTACGGCTCAAGCGGGATCTCGGAACAAGGGTTGGTCGTAATCACGCCCATACCGTTGTACTCGGAGGTGGACCAGCGCTTGATGTTGTCCCAGAAGATCAGACCCGGCTCGGCATAGTC
Source organism: Armatimonadetes bacterium RBG_19FT_COMBO_69_19 (assembly GCA_001768125.1). Classification (GTDB taxonomy): domain Bacteria; phylum Sysuimicrobiota; class Sysuimicrobiia; order Sysuimicrobiales; family Kaftiobacteriaceae; genus Kaftiobacterium. The sequence continues at coordinate 11,161 of MENB01000007.1, read as the reverse complement.
GCGCGCGCCCCTGATGAGTTCGGCCCAGAGATCCCGAGCGCGGATGGTCTTGCGCATGCTTGCCTTCTCGTTCTCGAATATCAGGTCCCAGTTTGCGTCCTGCTCAACTGCCCGCATGAAGGCGTCCGACACGCGCACGCTGATGTTCGCGTAGCGCACCCGATCAAGGTTCCGCTTGACCTTCACAAAATCCAGCACGTCGGGGTGGTTGTCAGCGATCGTGATCATCAGGGCGCCGCGTCGACCGCTCTGGCCGATCGTCCCCGTAGTCAACGACATCAATTCCATGAATGACACGGCGCCGGTCGACGACCGCGCGGCGTTGTTGACCGGAGCGCCACGCGGACGGAGCACCGAGATGTCCGTACCGACCCCGCCGCCAAGAGAGTAGGTTCGGGCCGCCTCTTTCATCCAATCGAAAATGGCTTCGATTGCGTCGTCTTTGATCTTAATGACGTAGCAGTTCAAATTCGTGACGCGCTTCTGATTGCCCGCCCCGTGCATGATGCGCCCGCCAGGGATCAGACGGAAGTCGTCGAGCAGCCAGTAGAACTTCTCCTCCCACTCCGCGCGCAGCTCCGGCGTGCGCTCGACCGAGGCCAGCTCGTGGGCGATGCGCCGCCACATCTGCTCCGGGGTGCGCTCGAGGACCTCGCCGTCCGGCGTGCGCAGCGCGTACTTGTCGTGGAAGACGCGCGCCCGCAGCTCGTCGCCGCGGAAGTAGTCGAGGGTGTCCTTGGGGAGATCGGTGGTGGGTTTGGTAGCGACGGCGTCGGCGTCCACGAGAGTCACCCCTTCCACGGATGAGTATCCACCCCGGCGCGCACCCCGGGGCGGGTGGTGCGAGAGCTATTGGGTTGGCTTGGTCGAGCCGGCTTCGACGGTGAGCAGCGGGACCTGATCGCGGAGCTCTTCCTCCCGCCGTTTCCGTTCCTTGAGGGTTTCCGCTTCCTCCACGAGCATGTCCACGTCACGGAAGCGGCGGTGCTCGGAGGCGAACCGGACGTAGGCCACGTCATCGAGCCGCCGCAGGCGCTCCATGACGAGCGCGCCGATCTGCATCGTACTGACCTCGTGATCGCCCCGGTTCATCACCTCGCGCTCGACCTCCGTCACGATGCGCTCCAGGTCGTCCATGCTCACCGGACGCTTGCCGCAGGCGAGGACCAGCCCCTTGAGGATCTTGGTGCGGTCGAACGGCTCCCGCCGGCCGTCGCGCTTGACGACCATTACAGGGACGTGATCCATCCGCTCATAGGTGGTGAACCGCCGGCCGCACTCCAGGCACTCGCGGCGGCGCCGGATGGCACCCCCGTCCTCCACCGGACGGGAATCCAGGACCTTGCTTTCCTCGTGAGCGCAGTAGGGGCACTTCATGCGGGTAAGACTCCACAATATGTAGAGCACCACCGATTCTATGCCTCAACCTGTGGGGTGTCAATCGGCTAAATGGACCACCTGGGGGGTCTTGCCGAGGTCCACCTCAGCCCTGCTCGGCGGGACGCGCCCGGGCGGGCTTCCGGCCGGCGAGACCCTAGCTTTTGACGACGACCGGCTCCTGGTGGAGGAGGTAGACGGCGGCGGCCAGGGCCAGGACCGTGTAGACCGCTGTCGAGACCAGGGTTAGCACTAGGTGCCCCCAGGCGGCCGTCCCCAGGAGCAACTCCCGGAAGATGAAGACCGCGTTGAGACCCGGGATCAGGTACGTCCACAGCACCCTGCCCCAGCCCTCCAGGAAGGGGGCGGCCATGGCCGGGAGGGACAGGAGCAGGTACACGGGCGTGAAGTACTGCTGGGCCTCCCGCAGGCCTCTGGCGTATATAGATAGAGCCAGCTGGAGGGCGCTGAGAAAGGCCACCAGGGCGAAGGCCACGACCACCATCAGCACAGCCGGGCCGGCGGAGATGACCACGGCCGCCCGCTTGAGCTCGCTGATCCCCCAGTGGGCCCCCAGGCGGAGCGTGACCAGGGCGGTGATGATCACCATCAGGACGGCCGCCATCGAGGCCGCCGTGATGGCCAGGAACTTGCCGGTCGCCAGCTGCCACCGCCCAGGGGGGGTGACCAGCAAGGCCTCCAGGGTCCGGCGCTCCTTCTCCCCCGCCCCAAGGTCCAATGCCGCGTACTGGCCGCCGAGGACGGCCCAGACCGAGATGAAGAAGGGCAGCAAACCGGCCAGCAGCACCGCCCCGAGGCGCCGTTCGTCGGCGACGTTCTTCGCGCTGACCTCGATCGGGGCCAGGTCGCTCCGGCTCAGTCCCCGGGCACGCATCCGTCCCTCGGTGATGGTCGCGGTGTACTGTGAGACCACCTCCTGGAGACGCTGTCGGGCGACGACCGACGCCGCCTCGCCCTCGTCGAACAGGATGGTGACTTCGACTGTCCCGCGGGCGATGCGCCGCGCGAAGTCCCCGGGGATCTGCAGCACCGCGTCGACCTCGTGGTCGATCAGGGCCTGGCGGGGGTTCTTCACCTCCACGGCCCGGATGAGCTTCTTCTTCACGCCGAGCTCGACGAGGTTGGGCGCCGCCTGGCGGTTGACGACGGCGACCACGGCCGGGGTCTCCGCCCGCTCGCGCTGCTGCCGCTGGGACAGGAAGGGGATGCCGAGGGTGACGATCGGCATCATGACCACCGGCAGCAAAAGCGCCACGACCACGGTGCGCCGGTCCCGGATGGTCTCCAGCGCTTCCTTCATGAACACCACGCCGATGAGCCTCGCCTGGGCGCGCCGGTCCCGAGGCACCCTGAGCCTCCGCAGGCGGTCGTTCATCGGAACGGCGTCACGCGCAGCGGGACGGCACTGAGGATGAAGACGGCGAGGAGGGCCAGGCCCACGGCGATGCGCGACGGACTCACCGCGGATACATCGTCGAGGGGACCAGGATGGCCGCGGCGCAGCAGGAGCAGGATGACCAGCGCCATCAGCCAGTACCCCAGGATTGCCGCGGCGGCGACGGCCAGCCAGGAGGAAATCAAGTGGATGCGCGGCCCGAGCAGGGCGCGCACGGTGTGGCCGCCGTCCAGCATCCCGGCCGGCAGCAGGTTCAGGCTCGTCACG
>MENB01000007.1:2299-8070 GCA_001768125.1 Armatimonadetes bacterium RBG_19FT_COMBO_69_19 | reverse complement strand
GGATGCAGGATCACCCGGATCAGCCACTGCAGGATGAGGGGGTCGGGGAGGCTGATTCCCTGGAAGCCGGTGGGACTGATCACGAAGGAGCGGGCCACGCCCACGGCGAGGATCGGGATGGACACGAGGAAACCCGCGATCGGCCCGGCCGCGGCCACGTCCATCAGCGCGTCCCGGTTGGGCGCGGGCGTGCGGGTCATGATCACCGCGCCCATCGTGCCGAACGGCGGCGTCATCGGGATGAAGTACGGCAGCGAACTGTCCACCCCGCGCAGGATCGAGAAGACCTTGTGCCCCATCTCGTGGGTGGCGAGGATGAGCATGAGCGAGAGCGAAAAGGCCAGCCCGCCGCCGACCGCGCTGCGGAGGTAGCCGGCCTCGATGAGGCCGCCGGCATTCATGTAGCCAGCGATGAACGTCGTGACCAGCGTGACCAGGAACAGCAGGAGGTTCACCGGCCAGCGCCACCGCCCCGCCTCCGGCCGGGGCACGAAGGCGAGCACGGTGCGCCCGTGGCGGCGACGCAGCAACGGGAGGTAGCCCAGCGGCGCCACCTTCTCGCGCAGGGCGAGGAAGCGCGCCCGCGCGTCCGGCGTCGGCAGCACGCTGAAGGCCGGGGCGCCGCCGTCGTAGACGGTCTCCCCCACCAGGAACTCCGTCGCGGCGAGCCGGCGGAGCTCATCCATGCGCCACATCAGCTCGAGATCCATCGGTCCTCCCCATCATAGGGGTCGCGCGCACAAACGAATAGGGGGACGCGCGCGCCCCCCTATCCTTCTTCCCGCGGCCGCGACGGCTCAGCGCCGGCGCAGGAACGCGGGGATGTCCAGGTCGTTGATGAGGTTCTTCACGCCGTTCTCGATCTCGTCGTGCTCCGGCAGGTCGGCCTCGTCCTGGCGCTTCGCGACGTCGAACCCGGTGGCGATGACGGTGATGCGCACCTCGCCGTCCACCTTATCGTCGATCACCGCGCCGAAGATAATGTTGGCATCCTGATCCGCGGCCTCCCGGACGATCTGCGCCGCTTCGCTCACCTCGACCAGGCCGAGGTCCAGCCCGCCCGTGACGTTGATCAGCACGCCGCGCGCCCCCTGCATGGAGGTCTCGAGCAGCGGGCTGCTGATCGCGGCCTGCGCGGCCCGGATCGCCCGGTCTTCCCCGCTCCCCACACCGATGCCGATCAGCGCCGAGCCCGCCTCGTGCATGATCGTGCGCACGTCGGCGAAGTCCAGGTTGATCAACCCGGGCACGGTGATGAGGTCGGCGATGCCCTGCACGCCCTGGCGCAGGACGTCGTCCGCCGTGCGGAACGCCTCGATCACCGTGGCGGTACGGTCGATGATCTGCAGCAGCCGGTCGTTGGGAATCGTAATGAGGGTATTCACCTTCTGCTTGAGCTTGGCCACGCCCTCGTCGCCGGCCTGCGCGCGGCGCCGCCCCTCGAAGGAGAACGGCTTCGTCACGACGCCGATGGTCAGCGCATTGAGCTGGCGGGCTACCTCGGCCACGATCGGCGCCCCGCCCGTGCCGGTGCCGCCCCCCATGCCGGCCGTGACGAAGACCATGTCGGCCCCCTCGAGCGCCTCGGTGAGGTCCTCCTTGCTCTCCTCCGCGGCCTGGCGCCCGACCTCGGGGTCGCCCCCGGCGCCCAGCCCTTTCGTGATCTTGCTGCCGACGTGGATCTTCTTGTCGGCGTTGCTCATCGCCAGCGCCTGGGCGTCGGTGTTGATCGCGATGAACTCGACCCCGCGCAGCCCGGCGCTGATCATGCGGTTCACCGCGTTGCTGCCGCCGCCGCCGACTCCGACCACCTTGATCGCCGCGTACCTGCGGAGATCGCGATCAGCGTGCGCCATCGTTTGATGCCCCCTTTGGACCGCGCGGTCCCTGCTGCGTTTGGTGCTGGATCTGTCGCGATCAGACTCCGGAAACCATCTCCCGCATCCACCCGCGCATCCGGCCCCAGAACCCGTGGCCGTTGGTGTGCCGCACGACGCGGGCGCCGCGGTGGTGCACGGCATAGAGCACGAGACCGACGCCGGTGGCGTAGATCGGGCTGCTCACCGCGTCGGTCAGACCGCCGACGTGTTCGGGCAACCCGACGCGGGCGGGCAGCTCGAGCTTCTCGCTCAAGAAGCGCGCGATGCCGCGCAGCAGCGCGGTGCCCCCGGTCAGCACGACGCCCGCCGGGACGAGGTGCGCGTAGCCGCTGCGCCGGATCTGCAGCCGCAGGAGGTTGCTGATCTCCTGCAGGCGCGGCTCGATGATCTCGCACAGCACCCGGCGCGGGAGGATGCGCGGCTCCCGGTCGCCGACGTTGAACACCTCGATGAGCTCACCCTCGCTCGCCTCCGCCGCCGTCGCGGCGCCGAAGCGGATCTTGAGCTTCTCCGCCTCGGCCACCGGGGTGCGCAGCCCCACCGCGATGTCGCTCGTGATGTGGTGGCCGCCGATCGGCAGGATGGCCGTGTGCGTGAGCCCGCCGCTGGCGAAGACGCCCAGCGACGTGGTGCCCCCGCCGATGTCCGCGATGACGACGCCCAGTTCCCGCTCCGCCGGGGTCAGCGCGGCCTCCGCGGAGGCGAGCGGCTCGAGCACGACCTCGTCCACCTCCAGACCGGCCCGCTGCACGCACTTCATGAGGTTGGCCAGCACGGTCGAGGTACCGGTGACGATGTGCGCCTCCACCTCGAGGCGGGCGCCGTACATCCCGACCGGATTGTGCACGCCGTCGTGGCCGTCCACGACGAACCCACGCGGCAGCAGGTGCACGATCTCGCGGTCGCTCGCCGGCAGGGCCGCCATCCGCGCCGCATCCACCACCCGCTCCACGTCGCCGGAGGCGATCTCGTGATCGCCCCGGCTGATCGCAACGACACCGCGGGAGTTCGTGGACGCGATGTGCTCGCCCGATACGCCGACGTAGAGGGAACCGACCTTCATGCCGGCCATCCGCTCCGCGCGATCCACCGCTTCCTCGATGGCGCGCGTGGTGGCGTCCAGGTCGACGACGATCCCTTTGCGGATTCCGGAGGACGGCACCAGGCCCACCCCGGAGATCTGCACGTCGCTGTCTTCGTCCACCTCGCCGACGACCGCGCAGACCTTCGTCGTCCCGATGTCCAGGCCGACGATGTGTTCCTTGCGCGACGACATGCCGCTCACCAGCTCTCCGCCGCCGGAAGACTACATCTGGTATGGTTCATGCGCCGATTCCCCTATATCTTGTGGCAAGATTCCACTCTCAAGGTCGTTCTCCTGCCCCCGGCCAGGTCGCGGGCTTCATCACCACGTTGCCGGAGAATCGCAGGTCGAGGTACTCCACGGGCACGCCGCGCTTGCGCACGGCCGTGAGGAGCTGGGGGAGCAGCGCCGCGCGCTCACGCAGGCCCCGCAGCGGCCCCAGGCGAACGGTGATGCCATCGGGCGTCACGAGCGCCAGCTCGCCGGTTGCGGCGGGACGGATCTTCACGCCGGGGGCAAGCACTTCTCGGGGTAGATCCCCCAGGGCCTTGACCGCCAGCAGCACGCGGGGTTCGGGCAACCGATCGCCCATCTGCAACCAGGCCGGCCTGAGGCGCTCGGCGGCCACGACCGGCAGCCGCCCCGCCGCGGGGACGGTATCGATCACGACGCCCGAGGCATCGAGGAGGAGGTAGCGCCCCCGGAGAGCGACGGCCGCATAGGGCCGGCGCTCTGCTACGTGGATCGTCACGGCTCCGCCGAGCCCGATCGACACCTCGGCCCGGGCGACCCGGGGAAGGGTTCGGACGCGTGCCGCTGCGCGCGCCGTCGAGATCCCGAGCAGTCGGTCTCCGGGGCGGATCCCCGATCGGGACACGATGTCGGCGGCGGACACCGTGCGCGCGCCCACCACCACGACCCGACGGACGCCGATGAGCGATGACGCGGGCAGCGAGGCCGCGGCCAGCACGACGGCCATGACCGCGCCGAAACGCAGCAACACCGACAATGTTTCGATGGGCCCGCGGGGTACGGGGGCGGGTTCCGCCGTCGGAGAGACGGCGGCCGGCTGGGCGCGTGCGGCGGAGAGTGTGGCCATGGGTGCGTTGGATGCGACGGTGACAGGTGCGACGATTAGGCGATTATCGCTGCTGCTCCGGAAACTCCCCCAGGAACTTGATCTCGGGTTCCAACCGCTTTCCGCACTTCTCCATCACGAGCGCCGACACCTTGTTCATGAGGCCCACGACGTCGGCGGCCGTGGCCTCGCCGGTATTCAGGATGTAGTTCGCGTGCAGCTCGGACACGCGCGCGCCTCCGACCGCGAGGCCCTTCGCTCCGGCCAGGTCGATCAGCCGTCCGGCATGATCGGCGACCGGATTGCGGAAGACGCATCCGGAGCTCGGGGGGCCGATCGGCTGCGTCTCCCCGCGATGGCGCAGCCATTCGTCCGTTCGGCGGCGGACGGACGCGGGATCGGCCGCCGTCAGGCGCAAGGTCACCTCAAGGACGACTGCAGGCTCCCGCTGGAGAATGCTGGTGCGGTACCCGTACTGTAGCGCCGGCGAGTCGAAGACCGTCTCGCCGGCGGACATCACGGCGCGCACCGACCGGACGATCTCCTGCATCGCGTGTCCATGCGCGCCGGCGTTCATGACGGCCGCGCCGCCCACGGAGGCGGGGATGCCCGCGGCGAACTCGAGCCCCGACAGGCCCCGGGTCGCCGCTTCACGCGCGAGGTGGGGAAGCCCCACGCCCGCTTCCGCGATGATCGTCTCGTCCTCGTAAGCGATCCGATCCAGCCCCTTGCCGATCTTGATGACGATGCCGCGGATGCCGGCATCGGAAATGAGGGCGTTGCTGCCTGCGCCCAGCACGACGAACGGCAGCCGCTCAGAGAACAGGTAACCGGCCACCGCGCGCAGCTCGTCGATGGACCGGGGCACGAGGAGGATATCCGCGGGGCCGCCGATGCGGAACGTGACGTGCTTGCGCAGGAGCTCGGCTTCCCGCACGTCGCGACACCGCGCGCGCAAGGCCTCCGCCAGCTTCGCCGTCTGGGTCGTCACCGATGCCCTCCCCGGCCTAGCGAACGTCCGGCGAGACGGCCTGCGGGGGCGGGAGGAGGCCGTCCGCGGCGCCGGATGTGCGGTCGCCGTTCGCTGCGGCGCGATGGCGGACCCGCAGCGCCTCGACCAGACGGTCGGCGACCTGCCAGATGTCCCCGGCGCCGAGGGTCAGGACGAGGTCCCCCGTGCGCAGCCGCGGGGCCAGATAGTCCACGACCGCGGCGGCGTCCTCGATGAACGCCACCGGCCGGTGCGCGCGGACCGCGTCCACGATCAGCGCCGCGGTGACCCCGGGGATCGGCTCCTCGTCGGCGGCATAGATCTGCGTGATCAGCAACTCGTCGGCGTCCTGGAAGGCCGGGCTGAACCGCCGGTGGGTGGTCTTCGTTCGCGTGTACCGGTGCGGCTGGAACACCGCCACGACGCGGCGGTCCGGCCAGCACTCCTTCGCCGCACGCAGCACCGCGGCGACCTTGATCGGGTTATGCGCGTAGTCGTCCACGACCATGATGCCGCCGACCTCGCCGCGGACGTCGAAGCGGCGGTGCACCCCGCGGAACTGGGCGAGTGCGTCGCCGACCTGCTCGAAGGCCAGACCGACCTCGAGGCCCACCGCGGTCGCGGCGAGCGCGTTGCGGATGTTGTAGCGTCCGGGCACTGGCAGGGTCACCTTGCCGAGGACCCGGCCCTCGCGGCGGAAGGTGCACCGCGAGGTGCGCCCTTCCATGCTGTGGATCT
>MENB01000007.1:0-2279 GCA_001768125.1 Armatimonadetes bacterium RBG_19FT_COMBO_69_19 | reverse complement strand
GAGAGCAGCCCATAGGTGTGCACGGGCGCCTCGAGCCCGGGGATGAGCTGCCGGACGTGGAGATGGTCGCTGCACATCACGGCGAAGCCGTCGGACGGCAGGTGCGAAAGGAACTCTTTGAAGGTCTCGGCCAGATGCGCCATCGTCCGGTAGTGGTCGCGGTGGTCGGTGATGTCGAGGCTGGTCACCACCGCGGTCGTCGGGCGGACGTACAGCAGCGAGCCGTCGCTTTCGTCCACCTCGGCCACGACGTGTGGACCGCTCCCGACGCGAACGTTCCCGCCGAGATCCTCGACGTCGCCCCCGATCAGCGCCGTGGGATCGCAGCCGCCCAGGGTCAGGACGTGGGCCGTCATCGCCGTCGTCGTCGTCTTACCGTGGGTCCCGACGATCGCGATGCCGAAGCGGCCTTCGAGGATCTGGGCCAGCAACTGCGCGCGGTGCAGCACCGGCAGGCCCCGGTAGCGCGCGGCGACGATCTCGACGTTGAGGTCGGGCACGGCGCGGGAGGCGACCACGACATTCGCCCCCACGACGTGTGCGCCATCGTGGCCGATGTGCACAACCGCGCCGAGGGCCTCCAGGCGCCGGATGGCCTCGGAGGTGCGGAGATCACTGCCGCTGACGCGGTAGCCGAGCGACAGCAGCACGTGGGCCACCGCGCTCATCCCCGCGCCGCCGATGCCGATGAAGTGGACCTGCTGACTCCGGTCGATCACGCCTGCTCCTTACGGGCGACCTCCGCCACGAGTGCCGCGACCGCGTCCGCCGCGCGCGGCCGTCCGAGCGTCCGGCTGGCCTCGGCCATGCCCCGGCGCCGGGCCCCATCGCCGCGCAGCGTGTCGATCACCCCCGCGATCCGCCCGCCGGAGAGCTCCCGGTCGGGGAGGACCACCGCGGCCCCGTGCGCCTCGAGCAGGACGGCGTTGGCATCCTGATGGCCGGCCGCGGCAAACGGATATGGGACCAGCACGCACGCCAGACCGTTCGCGGTGACCTCCGCGAGCGTCGCCGCGCCGGCGCGGCAGACCACGAGATCGGCGCAGGCGTAGGCGTCGGCGACATCCTCAATATACCCGACGGCGACGTAGCGCGGCGTGCCGATCTCCGCGGCGCGCGCGCGGACTTCCTCTGCCTGTCCTTTACCCGTCTGGTGCAGGATCTGGACCGATCCCGGATCCCGAAGGCGCGGGGCGGCGTCGAGCACGGCGGCATTCAGGCTCCGGGCCCCCTGGCTGCCGCCGAGGACGAGGACCGTGAACGAGCCAGCCTCGAGCCCGAATCGCGCCAGTCCGCGGGCGCAATCACCCCCCATCGCCCCGCGCCGGATCGGCACGCCGGTAACGACGCCGCGCGGGAAGATACGCCTGACGTCTTCATGGGGGATAGAGATCCGCGCGGCCACATGGCTCAGCACGCGGTTGGTGAGGCCCGGGAAGAGATTCTGCTCCTGCAACACGATGGGGATGCGCAGCAGCGCCGCCGCCGCACCGACCGGCGCCGCGGCATATCCTCCGGTGGCGACCACCGCCTGCGCCCGGAACGCCCGGAGGAGGCACGCGGCTTGCACCGTGCCGGCCACCACCGCGCCCATGGCCGTGAGGACCCGCAGCGAGGGGCGCCGGGGCAGCTGCCGCGCGGCGACGGAGCGGAAGGACCACCCATGTTCGGGAACGATCGATGCCTCGAGGCCGGAGCCGCCGATGAAGAGGATCTCGATAGCCGGGTCACGCTCCCGCAGCGCCCCGGCGACGGCCAGACCGGGATAGATGTGGCCGCCCGTGCCCCCGCAGGCGACGACGACGCGCATCGCGCTACAGCGGCCTGCGGGCGGGAGCGAGCGTCTGCGGCGAGGCGGAGACTCCGCGGGCGGGAGCGGTATCCCTGCTGTACTGGGAGATGTTCAGCAGGATGCCGACGCCGATCATCGTGAAAAGCAGCGATGAGCCGCCGAAGCTCACGAACGGCAGCGGGACGCCGGTGACGGGGAGCACGCCGGAGGTCACGCCGATGTTGATAATCGCCTGCACGAGGATCATCGTCGTGATCCCCGCGGCCAGGAGGCCGCCGTACCGGTCGGGGGCGCGGCGCGCAGCGCGGTAGCCGCGGTAGGCGAACAGCGCAAAGAGCAGCACCACCGCCCCGGTGCCCAGCAGGCCAAGCTCTTCCCCCAGGATCGCGAAGACGAAATCGGTATGCCGCTCGGGCAGGTAGAAGAACTTCTGCCGGCTGCCGCCCAGCCCGACGCCGAGCAGGCCCCCGGAGCCCAGCGCGAGGAG
>MENB01000006.1:3455-14452 GCA_001768125.1 Armatimonadetes bacterium RBG_19FT_COMBO_69_19 | reverse complement strand
ATGGAACGCGGATCGCCTTCGTGACGCGCGTGGGACGGGCCGAGCAGCAGATCCTGATCGTCGACCGCACCGGCGGAGAACCGCGGCGCCTGTCGACCGGCTACGCGCCGGCATGGTCGCCGGATGGGACACGCATCGCCTTCGTCGTGGCGCGTGTTGGCGATTCGCAGATCTACGTCATGAAGAGCGACGGCACAGCGCTCCGGCGCCTGACGTCCGGCGGCGCCAACATGCTGCCGGTATGGTCACGCGACAGGCGGTGGCTCGCGTTCCTCGGGGCGGATGAGCGCGGGCTCGGCCTTTACGTGATGCGGGCGGACGGTACCCACCGGCGGCGTCTGGGCGAGGCCGCAGGAGATCTCAGCATGGGACCGGTCATCGCCTGGCAGCCTTAGGCCGGCTCCTTCGGCTCAACGAGGGGGACTCCGGCACGGCAGAGGGGGCACTGGCCCGGCTCCCATGCGTTGACCTCAAGTGTGAGGAGCGAGTGGACCGGCACCCCGAGATCCACCCGCCCTCCCGAGCGGTCGACGAGGACCGCTGCGCCGACGACCTCCGCCCTCGCGGCGCGGACCACGTCAATCACCTTTCGGATCGAGCCGCCGGTGGTCAGCGCATCCTCGATCACCAGCACGCGCTCCCCGGGAACGAGCGTGAATCCGCGCCGGAGCACCATCGCCCCGCCCGCGCTCTTCTCCGCGAAAATCGCCCGGGCGCCGAGGTGACGGGCCAGCTCGTACGATAGGATGATGCCCCCGACCGCCGGCCCGATGACCGCGTCGACGCGCTCACCGCGGTAGGGCCCGGCCATCGCTGCGGCCAGCGCCGCCGCGCGCTCGGGATGCTGCATCACCAGGGCGCAGAGGAGGAAGAAGTCGCTGTGCAGCCCCGAGGTGAGCCGGAAATGCCCGGCGCGCACGGCCCCTGCCGTCTCGAGGATCGCGCGGACCTCATCGGCGCGCATGCTGATTTCTTCGCACGCGGGCGGCGAGGGCCTTCCCGTGGATCTACGTGACCGCTGTCAGGAACTTGGCGAGGTCGGCCAGGGTGCCGCGGTGGTGGACGCCCCCGCGCAAGACCGCCCCCCCGATGAGATGGTCCGTGACGAGGTAGGCCTGCATCCCCGTCCGGACGGCGGCGGCGTCATGCGTCGCGTCGTTCCCGGCCATCAGACACTCCTCGGGCCCCTTCCCGATCACTGCGGCGATCTCCAGGAAGTACTCCGGATGGGGTTTGCAGAAGTGCGCAGTCTCGTAGGTCGTGACGTGCGCGAAGGACAGGTCCGCGATGCCCGCCCACTCCAGGCGCTGGCGGATGGCCGTCTCCGGGAAGATGGGCTGCGTGGCGACGACCGCGTCGAAGCCGCGCTCGAGGGCCGCCCCGACTGCGCGGCGCGCCAGCGGGTCCGGTCGTGTCAGGGCGCGCAGCGCCGGATACTCTCGCGCGTAGAACTCGGCGAGGTGCGGCGCCATCTCCTCCTCCGTGAGTCCCAGCGGTGGATAGAAACTCGCCGCGAAGACCTCCCGGTTCGTCCGCGAGGGATCGCGATCCGCCATCATGGCCTGCGTGGCCACCAGGAGGTGCCGGACGAACAGGTCGGGTGGGATCCGAGCGGCGAACGAGCGGGCGAGCAACCGCACGTAGGCCTCGACAAACTGGGCCGTATCGACATGCAGCAGCGTGCCGTCGAGGTCGAAGAGCACGGCCCTCATCATCTAGTCATCCTGGATGCCCAGACGATCCCCCAGGTAACTCCCTTCGCGCATCCAGGAGGCGATCTCTTCCTCGCTCGCGATCGCCCGCAGCAGGTTTCGCTCGTCCGGCGTGAGGCTGGACATCGGCGTCCGGAAGACTTCCCTGCGGTGGAAGCGCGGGGCGGGCCGGCGCGACGCAACCGTTGCATCGTCGCCTCCTTAGCCCACTGCTGGGGCATGCTACGCGGTGGGACCCCATGCACCTCCAACTCAGACGGATCACGATGTGCCTCCTGCTGGTGGGGGCGGTGGCCGTGCCGGTCCTCGCGGCGCAGACCGCCCTGCGCAGCCTCGATCGTCGAGGCATCCCGATGCTCATCTCGAAAGGCGCCGCTCTGAACAAGTACGGGACGGGCGTGGTCGTCGGTCCCTCCACGATCCTCACGGCGAAACACGTGGTGGGGAATGCGATGGAAGTCCGGCTCCCGAAGGGTACGCCGGTGAAGGCGCGGCCGGTGTGCCGGACCCGCGACGAGGACCTCGCCGTCGTCAAGGCCGCGTTGCCGAAAGGGACGCCTTACTACATCCTGTCGTCGAAGACGCCGTCAGTGGGCGAGCCCATCCGTGTGGGAGGCTATCCCGGGCGCCGCTGGACCGTCGCCAGCGGACGCGTCACGCACGTCATCGCATCGGCCATCCTCGGCGGGCGGAGGATCCGCTCCCCGATGATCGTCTTCAAGCCGGCCCTGCACCAGGGGGCAAGCGGCTCGCCCGTGCTCAACCGCAAAGGCGAAGTCGTGGGGATCTTCGTCGCGTCCAACCGCAGTGAGAATTACAGCATCGCCTTCCCCGCCGCCACCGCGCTGGGGGCCTGCCGGAGCTTCCTGAAGTAGGATCTGCTAGGGATCCTGGGTTGGCGATGGCGCCGGCGCCGACGGCGGCAGGGCGCGAATCTCCCGGCGCGCGTAACCGGCGAGGCGGCGACCCAGATCGTCGACGACGTCCCGGACGAGCCGTGGGTCCGTCGAGGCCGGGGAGACCGCGGGGATGACGGCCACGTTCCGTCGCACGCACGGCAGATCGATCCGGCGGGCCGCCTCCAGGATGCCCTGCCAGCGGATGGTCTCCCCGGTGTTTACCGCGGCATCCACGAGCAGCGAGGCGATCTGCCAGGCCGAACAACTCACCTGTCCCGTCTGGGGGTCGACGTAGACGCGGATCGCCACCGAGCTGATGGTGTGGCGGACCACGGTCATGCGCAGTACCGCGTCGGAGCCGGCTGTCGGCTCGACCAGCGTCAAGGTCGGCAGGAGCCGGCGGATGCGGGAGGAGGCCTCGCTGCGGAGCAGCACGCCCACGGGCGCGGGGTCGTTGGGCATGTCGGCCGCCATGACGGCTACGGTCTTGATCCCCTGCAGGTCGGCCTCAGGGGGAACCTGCACGGTCACGGTCTGGCATCCGGTCGCCACGAGCCAGATCGCCACGACGAGCGCCACGACACGCCGTTTCACGGGATCGTCACCCCACTGGAAGACTTCCCGTGCGGTCCCCGCCAAAGACGTGCGGCGCCCGCGGAGCGCACTCGCCGCGTGGCGGCGGCTCAGGCGGGAGCGATCAGGTGTAGGTCTCCGAACTCATGCCAGAGGTACCCGGCGTTCAGCGCGGCGCGATAGACGCGCTCCACGTGCGCGCGGCCGGCAACATCCACCGCGCTGCTGGGCGTGGGTCGGCCGGTCCGTAAGGTGGTGATGCAGCGCCCCTTCGATGTGGAGGGCGATGGCGTGAATTGCTTCGTCTCGCCGTCGACCAACCAGATCCATCCGGTCCGGAGACCGAGCAGGTCGCGAAGCGCGGTGAGGCCCCCGCATTAGGGGGGCCCCCACGCCTTGTGGCAGAGCCGGGAGGAGATCAGCGGTTGCCTTCGACCAGCGGCCTGAGGATGATACTCGCTCCCGACAGGATGAGCAGCGCCGCGAAGAGCGGCACTTCCAGATCCACCCCAGCGAAGTTCCCCACGCCAGCGGCCAGGGCAAGGACGCGCCCAGGATGATCGTGAACCGCCTCACCCTGATGCCGTTCAGGTACCTCGCCGCGTTGAGCCCGAGCATGACGACGCCGACACCCACCAGCCAGGTCGCCCACGGCACCCCCCAACCGGGCATCAGGAACGCGGCGCCCGTGATGATCAGCAGCAATCCCCAGCCGATGTCCTCGATGCGTTTGTCGCCCATGGCTCGTTCCTCCCGTGCCGTGATTCACCGCCCGCCCGACCGGTCAGTCCAGCGCGCGGAGGTCTTTGACGGTGACACCAAGCAGGGCCGAGGCGAGGATCAGCGCCCCGCCAAGGATGAACAACAGCCGCACACCGGCAGCCTGCGAGATCCAACCCGCCAGCCCGTAGGAGAGCGGGTACAGCCCGTAGATCCCGAACATGAGCATCCCCATCACGCGACCCATGTAGGCGCGCTCCGCGCGCTGCTGGATCATGGTCATGTAGGTGATGCCGATCCAGGCGAGGAGCGCCCCGCTGCCGAACAGCAGCGCCGCGCCCTGCCACACCGTCTGCGCGAGCGACACCGCCGCAAGCAGTGCTCCCACCGCCCCGATCAGGATGATACCGACCAGGCCGCGCCGGCGCGCTCGCACCGTCCCGCCGATCATACCCCCCATCAGCGCTCCCAATGCGGAGGCCGCGAAGAGCGCTCCGAGCTCTCGCGGCCCGGCGCCGAGCGGTCCTTTGACGAACACCGGAAGCCCGACGTACGTGGCGCCCGCGTACCCGAAGGAGAACACGGAGGCCATCCCGATCATGGCCAGCAGCATCAGGACGCTGCCCAGCGCGCCGGGGCGGCCGGTCAGCGACAGGACGAGCCACGAGAGGGCCACGAACGTGAACTGGTCGCCCACCAGCGAGACGCTCTGCCCGAGCCACAGGTTGCGGAAGTTACGCACCTGCAGGGGCGCGAGAAGCGAGACGCGATCGCTGGGTGGTGCTGCCCCCGGAAGGGTCGCGGTGTCGCTCACGTCACACTCCCTCTCCCTCGGCGCCGCGTTTAGCCGCAGCAGGCGGTGAGCAGCCGGACCAGGTCGATGACCATCTCCGGTCTCACGGCATAGTAGACATACCGCTCCTGCCGCCGTCTGCGGATCAGACCGGCCCGGGTGAGGATCTCCAGATGGTGCGACAGCGTGGGAGCCGGCACGGCGAGCGCCTCCTGGATCTCGCCCGCGGGGACCTCGCGCCGGGATCGAACCAGGAAGAAGAAGACGTGCAGCCGCGTGAGGTGGGCCAGGGCCCGGAAGGCCTCCGCATGCGGCTCCTTTGCGTCCAACTTCATCAGGGGGATGGGGCGTAGCGTCGGTCGCAGCGTGGTCATATTTCCACGATTATCAAATTATCAAAGAGTTGTCAAGCCCCGAATGAATGCAGAAACGCCCAACAGGCGCTGACGCGTGTGTTGGGCGCTCCTGGGGGTCCACCGGCGGGAGCGCCGGAAGGTGGGGAGCAGCTACGACGTGCGGATCGACAGCCCGCCGATCACCAGGCGGCCGGGCGTGCTCCGGGCCTTGGTCCCATAGGTCGCCTCGGCGCAGACCCGGGAGCAGAAGGGGTCACCGTGCCGCTTGGCCACTGGCGGGATGCGCTGACCGCAGCGCTGGCAGGCCGTCCGGCTGTGCAGACGGCGGGTATGCTTGTGCGTCTTCATCGTCATGGTCCTCCAATCGCAGGCCCGCGTGGTCCGCGACGGCGTTCGCGTGTGGATTCAGGTCAAGTTCAATAGTAGAGGGCCCCCAGCATGAGGGGCCCTCACCAACAATCACAATTGTATCAGAAAGACGGCGGGGTGGTCAACCCGAGGCCGACAGCTCGCGCTGCGACGGCTTGACGAGTCTCTCCTCCCTGCGCTAATCTAGTCTCAAATTTAGGACGCGTGGTCCAGTATTTGAGACACAACGCTGGCGTCCATTCTCCCGGACCCGAGCTCGAAATCGTCGGCTCTTTCGAGCAGGGTGAGACACTGTCCGCGACGGACATCGTCAGGCTGACCGGTCTCCCCCGCAGCACCGTCTACCGAAGCCTCAACATCCTCATTCGATCGGAATTCCTCTCTCGAGATCCGGCACGCCGGCGCTATCTGCTCGGTCCGCGGATCCTCCAGCTCGGCATGCTGGCACGCAGGCGGCTGGCGGCGGATGCCGTCGTCGGCCCTCATCTCCTCAGGCTCCACCAGAAGACACGGGAGACCGTCACGTTCAGCATCGTCGATGGAAGCCACCGCCTGTGCGTGCAGGTCCTGGAGGCGGAGAGCGAGTTACGGCAGGTGGCGCAAGCGGGGATGCGTTACCCCCTTCACCTCGGTGCAGCCGGCAAGGTCATCCTGGCCCATATGGACAGACAGGTGGCCTCGATCATCCTGCAGACCCAGGGCATCTCCCCGGGCGAGGCGCAGCAGGCCCTCCGATCACTTGACAAGATCCGGCGACAAGGCTACGCCGTCACCACGGGCGAGCGGGTCCCGGGCGTCTGTGCGGCCGCGGCACCGGTCTTCGTCCAGGAGGCCATCTACGGCAGCGTGGCCGTCGCCGGACCGCGGGACCGCATGCGCAAGGCCCTGGGCCCCATCATCCCACTCGTCGTTGGGGCGGCCAGGACGCTCACGTTGGAGATCCCGTCCAGCACGGCCAAGAGATCCACGACCGGGAGTTCAGTCTGAGAGGCCAAACCACGTAGGGGGTGGACGATGATGTCTCAGAGGAATGCCGTGCGCACGGTGGCGGTTTGTCTGGTGATGCTTGCGCTCGGGTCCGCCACGAGCGGATATCCGGCGATGGCGCAAGGAACGGTCACACTGCGCCTGTCCCATGATCAGCCCGTCACACATCCGAACACATTCCAGCTAGAGGTCTTTGCCCGGCTCGTCGAGCAGCGGTCGAGAGGCACACTCAAGGTCACCACCTTTCCGGCCGGACAGCTCTTCTCCGAGACGGACGTCCTCCCCGCCCTGGAGCGGGGAGAGGTGGATATCGCCCTCCTGCAACCCTCCAAAGTTGCCTCGGTGGTCCCGGCGATGCTCATCACGGAACTGCCCTTCATCTTCACGAGCTGGGATCAGTTCCACACCGCGCTCGACGGCGAGATGGGGCAGATCTTCGCCCGCGCCATGCAAGGGGACGGAATCAAGACGTTGTTCTGGGTGGACGTGACGAGCATCGATCTCTTCGGTACCCGGAGTAAGCTCGTGCGGCGCCCGGAGGATGCCCGGGGCCTCCGCCTGCGCTCGTTCAGCGAAGCGCTGGCTGCCACGATGCGCCTCTGGGGGGCCGCGCCCACGGTGATTCCCTCGGCAGACGTCTACAGCGCCGTGCAGCGGGGCGTGGTCGACGGGCTGATCTCGGGCGTCAGCTTCGTGGAACGGCGGTGGTATGAAGTCACGCCCTACATCAGCTACATCCCGATCACGTTCACGTCGCAGATCATCGGCATGAATCTGCGAAAGTGGAATTCGCTCTCTTCGGAGCAGCAGCAGACACTCATGCGGGCCGCCGCGGAAGTCCAGCGGATCAACCGCCGGGACACGCCACAAACCAACGCCGATGCCTACCAGCGCTTGAAGACGGGACTGGTCAAGGAGTGGTACGAAGCGACCCCTGCAGACCTCGCGCTGTGGAGGAAGGCTGCCGCGGGGATGGAGGAGTGGTACCTCCAGCGTGTCGGCCCGCTAGGGCCGGCAGTCCTGAAAGCCGCCAAGTCCACCATCCGGTAGTCGTACGTCCATGATCAGGGCGTTGCACGCGATCATCCGCGGGGCGGCGGCGCTGGCGGGAACCCTTGTCTTCTTTCTGATGCTCACCTCCGTCTTCGAGGCCGTCGCCCGCCGCCTCGGCCGGCCCACGGTGTGGGCCTACGACTACAACACGATCGCGCTCCTCGGGATGGTAGTGCTTGGACTTGCCGCGGCGCAGCGCGATGGGGAGCACATCGCCGTCCGGTTCGTCGTCGATCGGCTCCCGCCGGGAGCCAGACACGCTCTCGACGTCCTCAACCAGCTGCTCACCCTCTTCTTCCTGACCGTGCTCGCGGTCTTCGGAACATCGATCGCCAGAGCCTCGTGGCAGGCCGGGCGAACGGTGGGCGGCCTGACTCGCACGCCCGCCTACCTGGTCCAGGCGCTGTTCGTGGCCGGGATCGTCCTGCTGCTGCTCGAGGTCGTCGTGGAGTTCGTGACCGGTCGGACTCGGAAGCATGCGCTTGAGCAGCCGGATAACCTTGGCTGAAACCGCCGGAAGGACAGGATCCGCCCAATGTTGATCACGGGCGTCCTGGTCGGCATGCTCGTGCTCCTGGTGATCGGTACGCCGGTCTTCATCTTCCTCGGGTTGCCGGCGGCTGTCGCGATGATGCTCGGCACGACCCTCCCCTGGGAGGCCGTCGCCTCCCGCGTGATGGAGGCGCTCCGCAGCGACGTCCTTATCACCATCCCGATGTTTCTCCTCGTCGGGGAAGCGCTGGCGGGCAGCCGGGCGATGGACGACCTCATCGGCGCGTTCAACGCTCTGGTGGGCCACATCCGGGGCGGGCTGGCGCTGGTCGTCGTCCTGGTGGCGATGTTCTTTGCCGGGATCAGCGGGTCCACGACCGCGGAGACGGCGATCCTCGCGCGGGCTCTCGTGGTTCCGCTCCAGCAGGCCGGCTACCCCCGACAGTACACCGCGGGGTTGATCGCGTCGAGCGCGACCATGGGCATTTTGATCCCGCCGAGCATCCCCATGCTCCTCTTTGCCAGCATCACGGCGGTGCCGGTCTCCCAGCTCTTCCTCGCGGGCCTCCTGCCTGGGCTCCTCGTGGGCACGATCCTCGCGATCGCCGCAATCGTCATCGCCCGCCGAAAGGGATACGGTCAGGCGGGGAAGGCCGGCAGCCTCAAGCAGCGCGTCGCGGCGATCGTCCGGGCGCTGCCCGTGCTGATGATTCCCGCCTTCATCGTCTTCGCCCTGTACTCAGGCTTCAGCACGGCGACCGAGACGGGCGCGATCGCCGCCACGGCCAGCCTGCTCATCGCGAGGCTGGTCTACCGGGAGCTGACCCTTCGGAGTCTGACCCGGATGCTCTTGAGGACCGCCAAGGTCAGCAGCGCGGTCATCGTGATGAGCGCGACGGCGAACCTGCTGGGATGGCTCATCACCTATGAGCGGGTGCCGCAGGTGATCACCAAGTTCATCGTGGACGCGGGCTTCACTCCGCTGATGTTCCTGCTGGCCGTGAACGTCCTCCTGTTCATCCTCGGGATTCCGCTGGATCCTCCGCCGATCATCTTCATGACCCTACCGATTCTCTTTCCGGTGCTGGCCGGGCTGAACATCAACCCCGTGCACTTCGCCGTCGTCATGGTGGTCAACATGCAGATCGCCCAGATCTCGCCCCCGATGGGCGGCGCGCTCTTCGCCCTCGGTACGGTCGGGAAGGTGCCGCTGCATGAGGTGTACCGTGGGGTCCTCCCCTTCATGGGCTTCCTGATCATGGCACTGCTCATTCTGACCTACTGGCCGGCGGCCAGTCTTCAACTCCTGCGCTAGGGGGACGCTAGAATGGAACTGACCCGGCCCGTTGCCGAGTTCGTCGCCCAGACCCGCCTCGATGGCATTGACGTGGCGGCCGCCCACCATGCCCGATGGCTGCTCATCGACGCCGTCGGCTGCGCGCTCGCCGGCCACGGGTCGCGCGAATTCCACACCACACGCCAAGCGCTCACGAACATCGGACCCCAGGGCGACGCCACCGTCCTCGGCGAGGACCGTCATCCCCTGCTCAACGCGGTGTTCCTCAATGCGTACTTGATCACGGCTCTGACCGCCTGCGATTTCCATGTGCCCACGCGCTGCCACGTCACTCCGGAGGTGGTTCCGGCCGCCCTGGCGGTCGGAGAGCGCTTCGATCGCGGCGGGGAAGAATTGTTGACGGCCGTCGCGCTCGGCGCCGAGGTCACTGTCCGCGTTGGGGTCGCGTTCGACTTCTCGGCGAAGCACGCCCGCGGGTGGCATGCTCCCGGGCTGAGTGGCGTCATCGGCGCGGCCGCGGCCGCCGGCAGGATGCTCAGGCTCGATGCTCCCCGGATGGTGAACGCTCTGGCGCTGGCGGCGGCCCAGGCGGCGGGCACCTTCGTCGGCCATGGGACTCCGCAGCTGAAGTTCAATCAGGCGCGGGCCGCCCTCTCCGGCGTCCTCGCGGCGTTCATCGGTGCCGAAGCCTTCCCCACCACGCCGGAGCCGTTCCTGGGAATCAACGGCGGGCTGCTGACGCCGACCTATACGGACCACGCCCGCCCAGAACTTCTTGTCGATCAGCTCGGCGAAGTGTGGCAGCTCCTCCAGATCAGCCTCCGGCGGTGGCCCGCCGGCACGTCTATCCAATCCGTGATCGACTGCCTCCTCGAGATCACAACGGCCAACGCGATCGGGCTGGATGACGTGAAGCGTCTGGATGTGACGCTCGCACCCGCGTCGGCGCAGCTGCACGGGCATCAGCCCCATCCCCGGACGCCGTTCCTTGCCCTCCTCTCCACGCACTATGTCGCCGCCGCCCTGCTCGCAGACGGCCACTTCTGGCTGCCGTCCGTCGCGCCGAGCCGCCTGGCCGATCCTCGTCTTCAGGCGTTCGCGGATCGCGTCGTCGTGTCCGCCGACGACAGCGTACCCGACGCGGGTGCCGTGACCTCACTCCTGACCCACGACGGAAGGACCCTCGTGGCCAAGCGGGACTTCCCCCGGGGACATCCGAGCGACCCCCTCTCCGACGACGAGATGAGGGCCAAATTCCTCAGATGTGCTCAGGAGAGGCTGGATCCGCCTCGGGCGCGCCGCCTGCTCGCGATGCTCGAGCGGGTGGAACACGTCAGCGTGCGCGAGATCCTCTCAGCCGCGACCCCCGGTGCGGCGTGAGCCACCTGCGTCTGTCACGGCAGGTGGGTGAGGCCGTATGTCCTGGCGATCTGCACGAGCACGTCGCGGGGCGGAGTGGCGAATGTCCCGACCCGGCTGGGACCAATCCCGGCGAATCTGTGCAGCCGGACGAGGGTGACGGCGAGCTGCACCGCCGCCGCTGACACATCGAGCACGGGCAGCGGCAGCGCCCCAACATCACCGTGCACGAGCGCGTTCAGGATCCCCGAGCCGATCAGCAACAGCTCACACCCGTCGCCGCGGGCGCGGATGCTGAGCTCGCGCACCTCATCCAGGATCCTGGCCCGGGCCGCCGGATCGCTGAATGAGGCGGCGAGAGACGGGATGTCGGTACGCAGGGCGTAG
>MENB01000006.1:0-3449 GCA_001768125.1 Armatimonadetes bacterium RBG_19FT_COMBO_69_19 | reverse complement strand
AGGCCCTCGGATGCGATGCCGTACCGCGCTGCGTTTTCCCGCACCCGCGGGATGGCGAGTGCATTGCTGCAGACGACGGCTAGCCGCCCGGCGAACAGGCGGCCCAGGAGCAGGCCGGCCTCGGCAAGCCCCACGACGGGGATCCGCAGGAGCTGCCGCGCCTCATAGAGCCCCGGATCGAAGATGTTCCCGATGACCGCGGCGTCGAATCCCCGGGCCTCGGCCTCGAGGACGCCACGAACGACCGCGATCGAGTCGGCGGTCTGCACGAGCCGGACGTACTTGGCCGCCATCACGCTTTCGGCGATCCCGCCGAGCTCCACCCTGACGTCCGGGCCGGCGACCTCGGCGAGGTGGCTGCGCAGGGCGGCCGGATATCCGCCGAGCTCGACCGGGATGCCAAAACTCTGATACCACAGCCGGATCTCCGGCATTACCCCCGCCACCACCGCTCGGCCGGCGTGCCTTTCCCCTTCACCAGCGAGTGCATCCAGGGATGGTCGCCGTGTGGAGCGCCGAACGCGGGAAACGTCCCGCCGCGGATCTCCTCCAGCTCCGGCAGCTCCTCGATCAGCGCGTTGCCGATATTGACGTGCGGGCCGAAGAGGTAGACGAGCCAGGCCTGCAGCGCGCGTTTCCCAGCGTAGGGCAGGTAGGTGAACGGCACCTCGAAGATGATGTTCTCGGCCCCCACCTGGTCGGCCACAGCCACCAGCTGCGCGGCTCCCTCTGGCCGGTCCCCGGCATCCCCGAGGACTCTCCGAATGATGTGCCCCTCCCAGTACACCTTGTGACAGCCGGCCGCGAGGTAGCCTTTCATCTGCCGCACCGTCTCGGGCACATTGACGGTGTCCGCGGAGACGCGTGTCGTGTCGCCCTCGACGAACTTCTTCCCGACCTCCCCGTGGAGCGTGAACCCATACTCCCGGGCGAGATCGGCGAAGCGCACGTCCTCGTCCATCGCGTGCTGTGTGGGCATCGCTTCGCTGCTGATTTCGAGTGAGTCAAATCCATCGTCGCGGAGGGCCCGCAGTGTCTCCTCCGCCTTCCCCACGGCCCGCGCAATTTCAAGGACCGGCCCGCCGATCTGGACCTCGACGTCAAACCGCTTGTACATCTCCACCTTCCGCCTGACCACCGAGCCCGGTTGGTGGAGATGCCAGGCGCTGATTTTCACGATGTCGATCGCATGCCCGTAGGCTTCCAGCATCCCCTGGATAAATGTCAGGGGCCACCCCCGGTCCCCGACCATCGTCAGCCCTGTGCTGCGCGGTTTTCGCGTCCGTTCGGCCAGGGGAAGCAGACTCAAGAACCGCTCGCCGTCATGCATGATCCTCACCCTCCTAGTTCGTCTTCCACGCGAATCCATCGAACCGCAGCTTCCGCTTGATGATCTCGTGTTCGAGGGGCAGATCCTGACCAGGTAATCAGGAGTCGCTTGACCGTCAGGCTCCAGACCTCTTGGGACACCGTGGGCGCCTGCTCCGCCGTGGTCGAGGTTGTCTGCAGATACGCAGCGGTAGCCTGCAGCGACGAGGCCACGAAAGGATTCGGCCAGATCAGGACGAGCTGGGTCGGGTCCATCAGGTCGAAGCACACAGTCCTCCGCGACCCTCCGCCACGGGAGCAGCGCGTCCTGCTGGAATATGTAGCCGACGTTCGCGGGGACCCCACGCAGTGGAAGCAACGTCGACTTCCCGCAGCCACTGGGTCCGATCAGTGCCACGAGCTCGCCATCTGACACCCTTAGCGAGACCTCGATAAGGGCGCCCATGATCAGCGGATCGCAATCACGCGAGCCTGAGCGGCTTCCACGCCCACGTATTTCGGCGGGAGGGCAAACAGGGTCACGCGCTGGCCCAGTAGCTCTTCGATCTGCCCACCCAGGCTCTCGATCATGATGATCCCGCGGGGGAGGAACGTCTTGTGCGCATAGTGCGGGGGGAATTTCGCGGGATCAACCTCTACCGTACCAAAGATATCGGGACGCAGCGTCCTCCACTGGCCTAAACGCATCAGCGGATGCTCGGGTGACGGCGTATCGGAGCAGATCGCCTTGATGTCGCGCTCGACCAGCCAATCCACGGCCGATCGGATCAGCCCTGGCCCTTTGAGAATGTACTGCTCCTCGTCGTGGTGGTACCGATGCCACCCCGTATGCAGGACGACGATGTCACCGGGTTCCACTCGAGGGGACGCGGCATCGAGATCCTCCGGCGTGATCTCCCCCCATTGGCCTTTTGGAATGTCCACGATGATCGCCGATCCGCAGATGCGGTCGAGGGGAATCTGGTCGACGGTCATCCCGTCGGGGAAGTACAGGGCCGCCGTATCCAGATGTGTACCGGAGTGCAGCGAAGCGGTAATGGTCCGCGTGCACACGCCATTCCGCGAGTACCAGCGGAGTACCTTGAACTCCACTTCGGGATGGTCCGATGAGCGAGGTGTCTTTGCCGACAGCGGTTGGGTGAGATCAAAGATCTGCATCATCCGTCCCCTCATGCCCTTAGGATGAACCGGCCGTCACGCGCTCGCCCGCGGCCGGGGGCTGTCCCCCGACAGCACGAGTCAGCCGGTTGGCGGCGCCTTTCACAAGGTCCCGGTACTCCTTGATCCGTTCCGGCGTGAAGCGAAATGATGGACCAGAGACGGTGAGACTGGCGACCACGGCGCCGTGGGCGTCGAAGACGGGAGCGCTGACCGCCGTGGCGCCGTCGACCCGCTCCCCGACGGTCACGGCCACACGGTCACGGCGGATCTCCGCCAGCGATGCCCGCAGGGACGCCCGACGTGTCTGCGTGCGAGCCGTGAAGCGCGCCAGCCTCTGCTCACGGATAATACGATCAACGACCTCCCGCGGCAGGAACGCCAGGATCGCCTTCCCTGCCGCACCGGCATGCAGCGGGTAGGGTGTCCCCACGTGAATCACGCCGCGGATGTCGTGAATGCTGTCCGCCTTCTCAACGCAGACGCGATAGCCGTCGTGGTACACGCTCAGGTTTACGGTCTCCCCCGTTTGCCGCAGGAGCTCCATCACAACGGGGTGCGCGATCTCCCGCAGCTCCATCTGCGCCGACGCCACCGCACCGAGCTTGAGAAGCTGCAGTCCGGGAAAGTAGCGGCCCGTCCGTGCATCTCTCGCCAGGAGTCCCCGGTGCTCCAACCGCGCCAGCAGCCGGTAAGTCGTACTCCGGGGTACTCTCGTGGCGGCGCTGATTTCCGCCGCGGTCAGGCGCGGGGTGTCGTGCGTGAGGCACTGAAGGATATCGATCAACCTGTCCGTCGGCCCATCCTCGCGCCCGGGGGCGCGGCGCCCTGAGGCCCGCTCCTGTTTCACGCCCGTCCCATCAGGTCCCACTGAATGGGATTAGTTCTCAGCGCGGCGCCCTGAGGCCCGCTCCTGTTTCACGCCCGTCCCATCAGGTCCCACTGAATGGGATTAGTTCTCA
>MENB01000005.1:9222-11880 GCA_001768125.1 Armatimonadetes bacterium RBG_19FT_COMBO_69_19 | reverse complement strand
ACCTTGGTCAGCGAGGCCAGGTCGTAGATCGTGTCCACGGAGGCGGGGCGCTGCACCGGCGTGACCTGAGCATGTCCATGCGCGTACCGCCATCCCACCACGCCGGCGCGGACGATGAGCCCGACCGCGCCCGGGAAGACCTCACCGCGGACGCCTTCGGCCAGCAGCGATTCCAGCGCGCCCAGCCGTTCCGTGTCCAGCCCCGCCTGGCGCGGCGTCCCGGCGTTCAGCATCGGTCTATGATCCCGCCCAGGTCTGTCGCAGGCGGGGGTCCAGGATCTCCTGCAGCGCATCGCCCACGAGGTTGAAGCCGAGCACCGCGAGGACGATGGCCAGTCCGGGGAACACCGACGGCCAGGGGCTGAGCTCGAGATAGTTGCGGCCCTCGCTCACCATGAGTCCGAGGGAGGGAAACGGCGGCTGCGTGCCCAGCCCGAGGAAGCTGAGGGCAGACTCGAAGAGGATCGCGGTGGCGAGGTTGATCGTGGCTTGGACGAAGATGGGGGTGCTGACATTCGGCAGCACATGGCGCAGGATGATCCGCCGGGACCGCTGGCCCAGCGCCCGCGCCGCCTCGACATAGGCCTGCTCCCGGACGACCAGGGTCGGCGCGCGGGCGATACGAGCGAAGATGGGCACGTAGACGATGCCGATCGCAAGCACGGTGGTGAGCGTCCCGGCCCCGAGCACGACCACGATCGTGATCGCCAACAGCAGCACGGGAAACGCGAAGAGGATGTCCATCGTGCGCATCAGCGCGCTGTCCGTCGTCCCGCCCGTGTAGCCCGCGACGACCCCGAGCGCGCTGCCGAGAACCATCGCGAAGATCACCGACAGCCCCGCTACCAGCAGCGAGGTGCGGTAGCCGTACAGGATCCGGCTGAGGAGGTCCCGGCCGAAGAAGTCGGTGCCGAGGAGAAACCGGCCCCCCGGGGGAGCAAAGCGGTCGGTCGCGTGCATCTCCGTGACGGGGTACGGGGCCAGGTGCGGGGCGAGCAGCGCGGCGAGGACGATGACGGCCAGGATCGCACTCCCAATAACCGCCTTGGGCGAGCGCGCTACGAAGGTAGCGATACCGCGGCGATGGGGCACGACGCGCACCGCCCTTCGGGCGGCGCGGTCATGCGTAGCGGATCCGGGGATCGAGGAAGACATAGACGAGGTCCACCAGGAGATTCACGAACACGAACAGCGCCGTGACGACGAGCACCACCGCCTGCAGCACCGGGTAGTCGCGCTGCACGATGGCCTGCAGCCCCATCCGCCCCACGCCTGGAATGGCGAAGACCTGCTCCACGACGATGGCGCCGCCGAGCAGATAGCCTGCGACGATCCCGATCAAGGTCACGACCGGGATCAGCGCGTTCTTCAGCATGTGGCGGCGGACCACGACGGCTTCGCTGAGCCCTTTTGCGCGCGCGACCTTCACGTACTCCTCGCCGCGCACCGCCAGCAGCGAGGCGCGGACCATCCGGGCGATCGCCGCGGCGTTGGGGACGGCGAGGGTCAGCGCCGGCAGGAAGAAGCCGCGCAGATTCCCCCACGGCGTCTCGAGCAGGCTCGGGTAGGTCAGGACGGGAAACCAGCGCAGGTACACGCTGAACAACAGGATGAACATCGCGCCGACCCAGAACGCCGGCAGCGACAGTCCGAGCAGCGTCAGCGTCTGCATCGCCCCGTCCGCGGTGCGGGAAGACGTCGTGCCGGCGAGCGTGCCGACCGGGATGCCGATGAGCACCGCCAGCGCCACGCCGTACACGGCGAGCTCGATGGTGAACGGGAGCGCCTCGCGCAGCAGCACGCCGATCGGGCGCCCGGTGCGCACCGAGGTCCCGAAGTTCCCGGTGGCGATGCGCCCCAGCCACCCCCCGTACTGCACGTAGACCGGGCGGTCCAGCCCGAGATCCCGGCGGACGGCCGCCAGTTGCGCGGGGTCCGTGTTCTCGAACCCCAGGATGACCTGTGCGGGATCGCCCGGGATGAGGTGCATCACCGAGAAGACCAGCGCGGAGATGACCAGGAGCACCGGGATCAGCAGCACGAGCCGCTGCGCGACGTAACGCTGCATGATGTCGTCATTGCGAGCATGACGAGGCCATCCCCTCCTTATATAGGAGGGATTCCCTCGTCATGCTCGCAATGACCCTTAGTCCTTTACCGTGCGAGCCAGCTCTCAGCAAGAGGCGTCATCGACCGCGTCGATGACAGCACGAACCCGTTGAGCTGCGTCCGCGCCACGGCGAACAGATCGGCGTAAGAGATGAACAGGAACGGCACCTGCTCCGCGATGGCCCGCTGGGCGCGCGTGTAGAGGTCGACGCGCCTGGCCTGATCCGCGGTCGCCCGCGCCTGGTCGAGCAGCTGGTCTACCGCCGCATCCTTGAACTTGAAGACGTTCGTGCTGCCCGTGGAATGGATGTGCCGGTACAGGTGCAGGTCGGGGTCCGCGGACCCGCCGTTCAGGGAGACGAAGGTGTCGAACTGGCTGCCGCGCC
This sequence comes from Armatimonadetes bacterium RBG_19FT_COMBO_69_19, assembly GCA_001768125.1. Taxonomy (GTDB): domain Bacteria; phylum Sysuimicrobiota; class Sysuimicrobiia; order Sysuimicrobiales; family Kaftiobacteriaceae; genus Kaftiobacterium. Next base: position 9,385 of record MENB01000005.1, on the reverse strand, counting down.
ACCGCGACAAGAAGGTGGCGAAGTCCACCTGCTCGATCTCGACGTTGAGGCCGGCCGGAGCCCACTGCTCCTTCAGCACCTGCGCCATCTGCACGGCATCGGGGACGGTGGGGATCGGCAGCATCTTCACGGCGAACGGCAGGCTCACGCCCGCCTGCTGCAG
>MENB01000005.1:3112-9161 GCA_001768125.1 Armatimonadetes bacterium RBG_19FT_COMBO_69_19 | reverse complement strand
TTCCATTCCTCGAGTGTGGGCGGGACGGCGCCGCCGACCGTGGCCCGGCCGCCGTAGACGATCTGGACGATCTGGTCGCGATCGGTGGCAAGGCTCATCGCCTGCCGCACCCGCACGTCGGTGAACGGCGCTTTGCCGGCGTTGATGCCGACCAGGCTATACGCGAGATCGGGGACGGACATGATCCGCAGTCCTGCGACGCCCTGGAGCGCCTTCGCCGCCGTGATGTCCACGCCGAACCCGATGATCAGATCGACCTCGCCTGCACGCACCGAGGCGCGCAGCGTCGCCGGATCGGGGATCACCCGGTAGATCACCGCGTCGGCGTACGGGAGGCGGGTCCCCGCCGCATCCTTGCGCCAGTAGCGGTCGTACCGGATGAGCCGGACGGAGCCGGGGCCGAACTCCGCCAGCATGTAGGGGCCCGTGCCAAGCGTCTTCACCCGGGCGTCGCCCACCTTGTCGCTGAAGTTGGCCGGGACGATCCCCCGCCCGGGGTTGGTGAGCAGCGAGAGGAAGGACGGGGACGGCTGCCTGAGCGCGACCTTCACGACGAAGGGGCTAACGACCGTGACTTCCCGGACGGCCGAGAGGAAGCTCGCCTGGGGGGACTTCGTCGCGGGGTCGAGGATACGGTCAATCGTGGCCTTGACGTCCGAGGCGTCGAGCGCGCTGCCGTCGTGGAACGTGACGTCGCGGCGCAGGGTGAACGTGTACTCGAGGCCGTCCGCCGAGACCGACCACGCCTGGGCGAGGTTCGGCTCGAGCTTCAAGGTCCGCGGGTTCAGCCGCAGCAGGCTCTCGTACACCAGGTCGAGGATCTGGAACGACGAGAACGCCGTTGCGAGGTGCGGATCCAGGTTCACGATCTCCTGGGTGATCCCGACGCGGATCGTCCCGCCGCGCTGTGGTGCGGCGGGCTGCGCCTGCGCTGAGGATAGCGTGACCAGCAGCGCCGCGGCGACCAGGAGCGCGGGCATGCGAAGTCTCTTCACGAGCACACCTCCACACTGATCTCGAAGTGGAATCTGTTTCGCTATTCCGTCGCCGGCGGGGCGATTCCTCCGCGGGTGAAGACGGGGGTCCCGGAGGCATAGACGGTCCGCACGCGCATCGAGCGGTCGAAGAGGACGAGGTCGGCGCGACCGCCGACCGCGATCCGGCCCAGATCCGGGCGGCGCAGAACGGCGGCGGGGACGGCGGACGCCATGAGCACGGCCTCGCGAACCGGCACGCCGATGGCCATCAGGTTGCGGATCGCCTGGTCCAACGTGAGCAGGCTGCCGGCGAGCGTCCCCGAGGGTAGACGCGGGGCGTCGGATACGGTGAGAGCCTGCCCGGCGAGGGACGACGGCCCGGCGGGCTGCCCCGCAGCAGCGGCGGCATCGGTGACGAGCGCGGTCCGTTTCCAGCCTTTGCGCTCGATGACCATCCGCACCACGGCCGGGTGTAGATGGACCAGGTCGGCGATCAGACCGGCCACCACCCGGTCGTCGAGCAGGGAGGCGCCCACGATGCCCGGCTCCCGGTGGTGGAGGGGGCGCATGGCGTTGAACAGGTGGGTGACCATCCGGACCCCGGACCGAAACGCCTGTCGGGCCTGCTCGAAGGTCGCGTTGGTGTGGCCCGCGCTGACGACGATTCGCCGGCGGCGCGCCGCTTCGATGAGTGCCTCTGCGCCCGGCAGCTCCGGGGCGAGGGTGACGAGCTTCACGATCCCGGGTACCTCGTCGAGGATCCCCGCAAACTCCGCGGCATCCGGGGAACGCAGATGCTGCTTCGGATGCGCCCCGGCGAAGGCCGGATTCAGGTACGGGCCCTCCACGTGCACACCCAGGATGCGGGGCAGGCCCTTCGCCGGGGCCGATTCCCGCCTTCGGGCGGCCTCCTGCCAGCGACGCAGGGTCTCGCGGAGTTGTGGCAGCGGGGTGGAGATCAGGGTGGGAAGATATCCGGTGACGCCCGTCCCGAGCAGGAAGCGGTGGACACGGTCCAGACCTGCAGGATCTCCGAGCGTCGCGAAGTCGACCCCCGCGCAGCCGTTGATCTGGAGGTCGATCAGCCCGGGCGCGAGCACGCCGGCCTGAACGTGAACACCTCGGGGCGGGCGACCCTGCCGGACACGGACGATCCGCCCTCGATCAATCTCGAGCACGCCGGGAGTAAGATCACCCTGCTCGGCAATGACGCGCGAGACCGCGATGGTGAGGGAATCAGCCGACATGTCTCCGCGTGTAACGATTCGCCCCCACCCCGGCGATGCCTGTCGTGGAGGGCGCCCCGCCGGCGCAATCGAAGGAAGCACAGATACCAGAGTTCGTGGAGGTGGGCAATGAGCACCAGGATGTTCCAGCGCCGCGCGGCCGCGGCGATCGTCGCCCTGACGGCGTTCGCGCTGATCCAGCCGACCACGGCCCAGACGCCGGTGTACGGCGGCCACTTCCGCCGGGCCCTCAGCAGCGACCCGGCGAACCTCGATCCGGCGCTGACCAACACCTCACGCGCGATCGCCGTCAAGATGAACATCTTCGACCCGCTGCTCCGCCAGAATCCCAGAACGCTCGAGCTCGAACCGGGCGCCGCGGAGTCGTGGTCGGTCAGCCAGGACGGCAAGGTCCTTACCTTCCGCCTGCGCCGCGGCATCCGGTTCCACCACGGCCGCGAGATGACGGCCGATGACGTCAAGTACTCGATCGAGCGGATCCTCACCCCGGAGCTGGGCTCGCCCTTCATCCGCACCTTCGATCGTGTGGTCGGCGCGCAGCAGTTCACGGCGAAGCAGGCGCGCGAGGTCAGCGGAATCCGCGTGCTGGATCCTTACCGGATCCAGATCACGAACTCGGTCGTGGACAGCACCTTCCCCCTGTCGTTCGGCTCGCTGTACATCGTCCCGAAGGACGAAGCGGAGCGGCTGGGTCGCGATTTCGGGCAGCGTCCGGTCGGATCGGGCCCGTTCATGTTCGTCTCCTGGAGCCGTGACGACAGCCTGCTCCTGCGGTCGAACCCCAACTACTGGGAAGGGCGCCCGTACATCAGCGCGCTCGAGTTCCGCATCATCCCGGACCCGGCCACCGCGCAGGCCGAGTTCGATACGGGCCGGTTGGACTTCATGCTCCTGAGCGACGCGACCTACCGGCGGTACGCGGAAGATGACAGGTGGAAGGCCATGGTCATCGAGGTCGCCGAGCTGTTCACGCGCCATCTCGGCCTGAACACTCAGAAGCCTCCGCTCAACGACGTCCGGGTGCGCCAGGCGATCAACCACGCCATCGACAAGGCGACGACGGTGCGCACCATCCTCCAGGGCAAGGCCGTCGTGGCCACCGGGGTCTTCCCGCCCAGCCTCAACGCGTACAGCCGGACCCTGCGCGGGTACGACTACAACCCGCAGCGCGCCCGTGAACTCCTCACGCAGGCCGGATTCCCGAACGGCTTCGAGATGGACCTAAACGGCTCCAGCAGCCCCGTGACCGGCCGCTGGCTCGAGGCTCTCCAGGGATACCTCACGGCCGTCGGCATCCGGGCGCGGATCGTGCAGGCAGATTTCGGGGTCGTCCTGGATCGTGCCAACAAGGGCGAGGTCATGTCGTATGTGCTCTCGGTCGGCGGCGGCTCGAACTGCGTGAACTGGCTCGGCCCCTTCCGGTCACGGAACTTCGGGGCCGCCGGGAACCGGATGTTCTACAAGAACGACCGGGTGGACGCCCTGATCGACCAGGCGGAGCGGACCTTCGATAGCCGCCGGCAGATCCAGCTCTGCCAGGAGGCGGAACGGCTGATCGTCGCCGACGCGCCGTGGTTCTTCTGGAACTACAACAAGGCGGCGCTCGTGCACCAGCCGAACGTGCACGGCATCATCGGCAACCCCCTGGAGATGGACTGGATCCGTATGGACAAGGTCTGGATCCAGCCCCGCCGGTAATGGAGGGCAATGCCTAGGGGCATCTGGGGCTTCATCGCCCGCCGGCTGCTGCTGGCGGTGCCGGTCTTCGTCGGGGTTACCGTGGTGACGTTTGCGTTGATGCAGATCGTCCCGGGTGACCCCGTCGCCCTGTTGATGGAAGAGAAGATGGCGACGATCGATCCAGCGGCCGCCAGGATCATCCGCGCCAAGTGGGGCCTCGACGACCCCGTCCCGATCCAGTACCTGAAGTTCCTCCGCAACGCCGTCCGCGGTGACCTCGGCATCTCCTACCGCACCGACCGGGACGTCACGACGTCGATCCTCGAGCGGGTGCCTGCCACGGCCAAGCTCGCCGCTGCGGCGCTGGTCCTGGCCATCCTGATCGGGGTCTCGATGGGCATCGTGGCGGCGCTGCGCCAGAACACCTTCTTCGACTCCGCCAGCATCATGCTGGCCACGGTGGGCGTCTCCATCCCGAACTTCTGGCTGGGGCTGTTGCTGATCTACCTCCTGGCGGTGGAGTGGCGCTGGCTCCCCCCCTCAGGCTACGGGCCTCCGTATCCCTACCTCATCATGCCGGCGGTCACGCTCGGCACCGGGCTCTCCGCGGTCATCGCCCGGCTCACCCGCTCCTCGATGCTCGAGGTCATCCGGCAGGACTACGTCCGCACCGCCCGGGCGAAAGGGCTCCCCGACCGGCGGGTCATCATGACCCACGCCCTGCGCAACGCGGCGATCCCAATCGTCACGGTCGTCGGCGTGCAGATGAGCGGCCTGCTCAGCGGCGCGGTGATCACGGAGCGCGTCTTCTCCTGGCCCGGGGTAGGGCGGCTCCTGCTGGACTCGATCTCCGTGCGCGACCTGCCGATGGTGCAGGGCTGCGTGCTCTTCATCGCCACGATCTTCATCGCGCTCAATTTGCTGGTCGATCTCTCGTACGCGGCGCTCGACCCGCGCATCAAGTACGAATGAAGGCACCCACGCCGGCCCGCATCGCCCCTCTTCGCCGCTCGCGCTGGCGCCGGGCCCGGCGGCTGCGCAACCTCACCATCGGCGGGAGCATCATCGTCGTGCTGGTCGCGGTCGCGATCCTCGCGCCGTGGATCGCCCCGTTCGACCCCGTGAAAGACGCCGACCTGAACAACTACCTGCAGCCACCCGGCGACCGCTATCCGTTGGGAGCGGACCTCTTCGGCCGGGACGTCCTCAGCCGCATCATCTACGGCGCCCGGGTCTCGCTGGGTGTCGGGATCGCGGTGCAGGCGTCCGCGCTGACCCTCGGCATGACACTCGGCCTGCTCTCCGGCTTCTACGGGGGCTGGATCGACAACGTCATCATGCGGCTCGCCGAGGTCATCTTCGCCTTCCCCGGCCTGCTCTTCGCCATCACGATCATGGCCGTGATCGGGCCGAGCCTCTACAACGTCTTCCTGGCCCTGGGGCTCGTCAGCTGGACCTCGCTCGCGCGGCTCGTGCGCGGCCAGGTGCTCACCATCCGGCAGCACGAGTACGTCGAGGCGGCGAGGGCGGTCGGGGCGAGCAACGCGCGCATCATCGTCCGGCACATCTTGCCGAACACCACCGCGTCTGCGATCATCCTCGTCACGCTGGGAATCGGCGGGGCAATCCTGGCGGAGGCCAGCCTTTCGTTCCTCGGCCTGGGCGCGCAGCCGCCCACGCCATCCTGGGGGTCGATGCTTAGCACGGGGCGCGATTACCTGCTGCAGGCGCCCTGGCTGTCGATCTATCCGGGGCTCGCGATCTTCCTGACCGTGATGGGCTTCAACCTGCTCGGGGACGGCCTGCGCGACCTGCTCGACCCGCGGATGCAGACCTAGCCCCGGCGGGGGCGATGGAGGTCGCCCCCGCCAGATGCGTCATCTCACGCTGTCAGGACTCGATCGCGACCGTGACCGGGACCGGGTTGCGGATGATGTCCAGCACCGGCGATGTCTTCTGGACATAGTTGCAGAGCTCAACGATCTGCTCACGCGGCGCGTCCGCCTTCACGCGGTACGTCACCTTGATGTTCTGGTACCCCGGGCGGATCCGGTCCGACAGACCCAGGAACGCCTGCAAATCGAGGTCACCCTCGAGCCGGAAGCCGAGGCTCTCGACCCTGATCCCGCGGGCCGCCGCATTGTA
>MENB01000005.1:1988-3101 GCA_001768125.1 Armatimonadetes bacterium RBG_19FT_COMBO_69_19 | reverse complement strand
CGGCCAGGCACGACGCCAGCGCGTGGAGGACGGCCTCCACGGCGTTAGCCCCCGCGTTGCCGCCGAGCAGCACCGGCGGCTCGTCGCCGTCGATGATGAACGGCTTGGTGCGCGAGGTGTCCTCCTGCCCGGCCCCGTAGAAGCCCTGGATCTTCGTGCGCGAATGGCCACCCTCGATCCAGTCCGTCTCGGTGCGGAAGCGGAAGCGGGCGATATCCGGATCGGCCTTGACCGCGTTCACGGTGTCGACGAGCTGCTGCACGTTGACCCCGTTGAGTTGCTTCCCTGCCATCGTCTGGCTCATATCCCGTCACCCCCCTGTGGTTGTGGTGTGTGCCGGACCTCACTGCGCAGCGTCACGCATGCGTTCCCCCGGGGGTGACGACTGCCACGAGGCCCGTAATTGCATCAACGAGATCCTTCTGTTCGAGGAAGAACGGATCGGTCTCGACACCAAGCGCATCGTAGAGGCGGCTGCCGAACAATCGCAGGCAGGCAGTCGTCGCCACGTCTACGATGGCTGCGTCATCGAGTCCGGCCTCCCGCAGGGACGCAATCTGCTCGGGCGACGGGTGGCCTACTGCCGCCGCGAGCGCGTAGTCGATCACCGCCACCTCGCGCGCGCTCAACTGCGGGGCCACGCGGTAGTCCCGCAGGACCTCCCGGATGCCGTCCTTGCCGCCGAGATCCCGCTCGAGGGCAATCGCGAACACGAGCACGCAGTAGGTGGAGCGGAGTCGGTCGGCGACAAGCAGGTGGATCAGACGGCGCTCACGCGTTGTGAGGTGAGACGTTCGCTTGACCGCGCCCTCGAAGGCATCGACGGCCATCGCCAGCGCGGGATTCGCGGAGAGGGCGCGGGTAGCTTCCATCACGAAGCCGAGCTGATTCAGATCCGCCTCGTAGCGCCCCCGCAGCTCGCCGGTCGCCTCGTCCTCACCGAGCATTGTCACCCACGCCATTTGCGCCCCTCCTACCGGTCGGGCTTCCGCGCCGTGAAGATCACCGAGCGGGCAACGGTCGCCTGCTTCTCCGCCGGGATCAGCCGCCGCATGAGCGCGATCAACTCCGGCGTGAACATCGGATATTGCTCGCACTCGTCCACACCGTACG
>MENB01000005.1:0-1916 GCA_001768125.1 Armatimonadetes bacterium RBG_19FT_COMBO_69_19 | reverse complement strand
GGGCCCCCGAGATTCAGCCCGCCCAGGCCGCCGGATCGGTGGCGATCTGCGGGGGCAGGTCGTCGTCCAGCACGATGTCGGCCACCGAGAAGCGCCCTCCCGGCCGGAGGATGCGGTACATCTCGGCGAACACCCGGGACTTGCGGGGCGAGAGGTTAACGACACCGTTGCTGACGATGACGTCCACGCCCTCGTCGGGCAGCGGGATGGCCTCCATCCCCCCGCGCAGCCAGCGCACATTCGTCACGCCGGCGTCGGCGGCGTTCCGGGCCGCGACTTCGAGCATGCCGGGCAACACGTCGAGCCCGATGGCTGTCCCGCCCGGCAGGACCCCCCGCGCCGCGAGGATGGTGTCGATGCCGCCGCCGCACCCTAGGTCGATGACGACTTCGCCCGGGCGCAGTCCCGCGGCGCGCACGGGATTTCCCACGCCGAGGGCCTGCTCGATCGCCCCTCGCGGGAGCACCGCCAGTTGCTCCGGGTCGTAGAGGCGGGCGGCCACCGCGGTCTTCGCGCCGATCACGGCCCGGTAGGCGTCCTGCACGGAGGCGCTGATCGCCTCCTGGCCGAGCAGATCATCAGTCTGCGGCGCGACGGGGTGGGCGTGCGTGTCCATCGCCGTCAGTCCTTCTTGCTCAGACGTTCGAGGAAGCGCTCCACGCGCTCGCGCGCCTCCGGAGGGATCTCGACCCCGGCGGCCGGGGCGCGCAGGCGCTCCCGGGCCTGCCGGGCGAACTCGAGCTCGCCGCAGCAGTGCCGGCACAACCCCAGGTGCTCCTCGAGCTCCCGCTCCTGTGGACCTCCCAGGTTGCGGTCCAGATGGGTCCACAGGCGGGCCACGGCCTCCTTGCAGCTGATCACCTCTGCCCCTCCACGTGTGGCGTCAGCAGATGATGCGTGGTGGCATACTCCCACAGCTCGCGCTCGAGCTGCTTGCGCCCCCGGTGCAGCCAGGCCAGCACCGTGCCGAGCGGTTTCCCGGTGATCGTCCCGATCTCACGGGCGGCGAAGCCGTAGACGTAGGCGAGGATCAGGGCAACCCGGGGCGACGGGTGCACGCGCTGCAGGACCTCGATCAGCTTCACGTCGTCGAAGAGGTCCAGGAAGTCCAGGTGCACCCGGTCGGAGTAGGGGAACGGATCCTCCTCCGTGATCCTGTCGAACAGGTCGAACTCCTCGTCCACCTCGACCTCGGCGGCGACGGCGCGCCGCTCGCGACGCAGGCGGTCGTAGAAGCTGCTGGTCAGGACCTTGACCAGCCACAGCCGCGGATGCTCCCGGTTCCGCAGACGGGCGAAGCCGCGGAAGGCGCGCAGAAGCGCGTCCTGCACCAGGTCCTCCGCCGCGGCGCGGTTCCCGCAGAGCCTGACGGCCATGGCGTACAGGTAGTCCAGATGAGGATGGACCATCGCCTCGAACTGCCCCTCTTGCACCGCCGCCTCCGCCATCATGCCTCCGTCTGGCGCTGCTACCTGCATAGACGCATCTCGCCGGGTGTCCTATTGCGGATGAACAGGATTTCTTTCCTCCACATTGATTCACCCCCCGCGGACCGAGGCCCTCCGGGCGGCTACAATGGAAGACATGGGGATGATCCTGGCGGATGAGGTCAAGGCCTTCGCCAGGGATCTCGGCTTCGATCTGGTCGGGATCACCACGGCGGAACCGTTCCCGGACGATGAGCCGCGCCTGCGAGCCTGGGTGGACGCCGGCATGCACGGGACGATGGCGTACATGGCCGACCGCACACCCCGGGCCGCCCATCCGGCCGAGGTCGTGGATGGGGCGCGCTCGGCCGTGGTTGTGGCGATGGCCTACCACTGGGATGCGCCCGACCCGGCCGGCGACGATCTGCGCGGCCGTGTCTCCGCGTACGCCTGGGGCACCGACTATCACCGCGTGATGGAGGAGCGTCT
>MENB01000004.1:6174-6729 GCA_001768125.1 Armatimonadetes bacterium RBG_19FT_COMBO_69_19 | reverse complement strand
CGCCGCCGCGCCGGGATGGTAGGCCGCAAAGAGGAGGCCGATGAGGCCGGTGTAGACGGCCATGGCCCGCAGGATGAAGGCGGCGGCACGGTTGCGTGTCATGCAGGCGATGCTTCGCGCGGGCGCGCGGGGTTCCCTGTTCATTGCAGGGAGCGCCCGGCCGTGCTAGGATGTGGGCCAGGTTCGATACCTGATAAAGGAGGGATGGGTGATGCAGGTCCGTGACGCAGGCCAAGCCTCGAGCCCATCCCGCCGTGTGAGGTATCGCACCGGCTGATCCGGACCGACGTGTTCTCGTGCGCGGCTGTGGGCTCGATGCCCACAGCCGTTTTTGTTTTCCACTCCCACTCCGTGGAGGACAGCCGTGGACACGTTTGTCGGGATGGTAGTGCGCACCGACGGCCCCCAGGTCACGGTGCGCGATGCGCAAGGCCGCGACCGGCGGTGCGTGCTGCGGGGCCGGCTGCGGCAGGAACTGAACGGGACGACGAACCCCGTCGCCGTGGGCGATTGGGTGGAAGTGGACATCGGATCCGGGGAGCTCGGCGCGGTGCG
>MENB01000004.1:0-6157 GCA_001768125.1 Armatimonadetes bacterium RBG_19FT_COMBO_69_19 | reverse complement strand
ATTCCCAGTTGGTCCGGCGGGCACCTGCGGACAAGTCGGCGCCGGAGCAGGTGCTCGTCGCCAATCTGGACCTCGGCGTCGTCGTCGTGCCGTGCCCCCTGCGGCCGACGGTGATCGACCGCTACCTGGCGCTCGCTCACAAGGGCGGCTGCCTGGCGCTCGTCTGCGGGAACAAGATCGACCTCGCCGTGCGGACGGCTGTAGAGGACGTGGTCGAGAGCTACAGACTCGCGACGATCCCGGTGGTGCTCACCAGCGCGCTCACGGGGGAGGGCGTCGAGGCACTGCGGGAGGCGATCGACGGAAAGCTCGTCGCCTTCGTCGGTCCTTCGGGGGCGGGCAAGTCGAGCTTGCTCAATGCGCTTGATCCGACCCTTCGGCTCCGCGTCGGCGGGCTGGCCGCGACCGGCAAGGGCGCCCACACCACGAACTGGGCCGCGGTGTTCCAGGTCGGGTCCGCGCTGGTGGTGGACACGCCGGGGCTCCGCCAGATCGGGTTCGTCGAGGATGAAGGCGCGGACGCCGCTGATGACCTCTTCCCCGAGATCTCCGCGCTGGCGGGGGCGTGTCACTTCCGCGACTGCTCGCATACCCATGAGCCGCGCTGCGCGGTGAAGGCCGCCCTCGAGGCGGGCGCCCTCGACGCACTCATGTACAAGCGCTACGCTCGGCTAGCGCGCAGCGGCCGGGTCTAAGTGTGCACGGAGGAGGGGGCGCCTGCCCGCCGCGTGTAACCTAGACGATACGCATCGCGTGGAGGTGCTCTCATGGCGTACGTCCGCACCGTCCCGGTCGAGCAGGCGCAGGGCCCGATCAAGGAGATCTATGACGAGGATCTTGCGGCTTCAGGGATCGTCCAGAACTACGCTCAGGCCCTCAGCCTCCGACCCGATATCCTCCGGGCGTACCGGGGTCTCTCGGGCGCCATCCGCTCGCACCTGGACCTGCGGCGCTACGAGTTGATCACCGTCGCGGTCGCCTCGCGCCTGCGGTGTAGTTACTGAACACTCGTCCACGGAGCGGTGCTCCGTTCGAAATTCCTCAAGTCCCAGCAGGTGGAAGCGATCGTGCGCGATTTCCGTAGCGCCGGGCTGCCGGCGAACGAGGTGGCGATGCTGGAGTTTGCCGTGAAGCTCACCGACCACGCTTACAAGATCACGCCGCGTGACGTCGATGGCCTCCGCGCGCACGGCTTCGCGGATGAGGAGATCATCGACATCGCCGCCGCGGCGGCGGTGCGGAACTTCATCAGCAAGCTGGTCGACGCGCTCGGCGCGGAGCCGGACGCGTCCGTGCACGAGCTGGAGCCCCAACTGCGCACCGCCCTGGACGTCGGCGGGCGCCTCGGCCGCTAACGCTGCCGGTGGACCTGCGCCGGGCGATGGCCACGCTGCGGGACGAGCGGGATGGGGCCGCGCTCTACGAGGCGCTGGCCGCCGTCGAGCGCGAGCCGCGCCTGGCCGAAGTCTACCGGCGGCTCGCCGAGGTGGAGCGCCGGCACGCGCAGGTCTGGTCGACGCGTATCGCCGACGCGGGCGGCCGGGTCCCCGCCTACCGCCCCTCCCTGCGGACGCGGCTGCTCATCGGCCTGGCCGGGCGCTTTGGCCCCGGGTTCGTCCTGCCGAGCATCACCGGCGTCGAGCGTGCGGATGCGGGCCGGTACGCACCGGAGGACCGCGCGCTGGCAGCGGATGAGGCATCGCATGCGCGGGTGCTGAGTCAGGTTACGGCGGCGACCGGCGGTCTCAGCGGTGCCGTCCTCGCGCAGCTGGAAGGCCGGCACCGCGCGATCGGCGGGAACGCGCTCCGCGCGGCGGTGCTGGGCGCCAACGACGGCCTCGTCAGCAACCTCAGTCTGGTGATGGGCGTCGCCGGGGCGGAGCTGTCCGGGCGCGCCATCATCATCACGGGGTTCGCGGGGCTCCTGGCCGGGGCCATCTCGATGGCCCTGGGGGAGTGGCTGTCGGTGCAGAGCGCTCGCGAGCTCTACCAGCATCAACTGCGCACGGAAGCGGCGGAGATCCGGGACATCCCCGAGGAAGAAGCACGGGAGCTCGTCCTGATCTATCAGGCAAGGGGCTTGCCCGAGGATCAGGCGCGCGCGCTCGCGGCGCAGATCATGAGCGACGAGGCGCGGGCCCTGGACACGCTGGCCCGTGAGGAGCTCGGGATCGTCCCGGGAGAGCTCGGCGGGTCGGCGTGGGAGGCGGCCGGTGCGTCGTTCCTGCTGTTCGCGCTCGGCGCCGTCGTGCCCGTGGTGCCCTTCCTCTTCCTCGACGGCACCCCGGCAGTGCTGGCCAGTCTCGCCATGAGCGCCGTGGGCCTCTTCGCGGTTGGCGCAGGGATCACGCTGTTCACGGCTCGTCCCGTCGCCGCCTCGGGGCTGCGCCAGGTCATCTTCGGGCTGGCGGCCGCGGCCGTGACCTACACCATCGGCCGTCTGATCGGCGTCAACCTCGAGGGTTAAGCGGCGACGATCGCCTCACGCAGGATCTCCACGATCCGGTCGATCTGTGCCTCGGTGGTGACGAGCGGAGGCGCCAGGCAGATGGTGTCGCCGATGGGATGATCGCCGGTCTGGCCGGCACGCATCCGTGTGATCAAGCCCCGCTTCCGTGCTTCCGTCAGGACGCGCCCCCCGAGCCCGACCGCCGGGGCCTTGGTCTGCTTGTCCTCCACCAGCTCCACGCCCGCCATCAGCCCGAGCCCGCGCACGTCGCCCACGGACGGGAGGTCGCGCAGGCCCGCCAGACGTGAGAGCAGCCGCTGCCCCAGTGCGCCCGCCCGTTCCACCAGCCCTTCCCGTTCGAGGATGTCCAGGTTGGCCAGTCCGACCGCACAGCATGTGGGATGTCCGGAGTACGTGGCGGCGTGCATGAAGCGCTCCGCCGCCGGTGCCTCCTGGATCGACCGGTGGATCTCGCGCGAGACCATCACTCCACCCAGCGGCAGGTACGCGCTCGTTACGCCTTTCGCGAAGGTGACGGCATCCGGCCGCACGCCCCAGTGATCGAGCGCGAACCAGTGCCCGGTGCGGCCGAACCCGGTGATGATCTCGTCGGCGATGAAGAGCACCTGGTGGCGGTCGCAGATCTCCCGGATCGCGGGGAAGTAATCGGGCGCCGGGACGATCACGCCCCCGGCGCCGATGACGGGTTCGGCGATGAAAGCCGCCACCGTGTCGGCGCCTTCGCGGCGGATGACGTCCTCGAGCGCGTCCGCCATCGGCCCCGGGTGGCGGTATGGATACGAAGGGGTGATGTGAATGAAGCCCGGCACGAGCGGTTGGAACATGCGGTGGAAGGCGCTGATCCCCGTCGCGCTCATCGCCGCCATCGTCAACCCGTGGTAGGCGTGATGGCGGGCGATGATCTTGGTCTTGCCGGGCATCCCGTGGCGCCGCCAGTAGTACCGGGCGGTCTTGAAGGCGGTCTCGTTCGCTTCGGCTCCGCCGGTGGTGAAGTACACGCCGCTCAGGTTCGAGTACGCGCGCTGCAGCAGCCGCTCGGCGAGGCGGATCGCGGGTTCGTTCGTATAGCCGGCGTACGCCGTGGCGTAGGCCAGGCGGCCCATCTGCTCCGCGGCGGCCGCGGCCAGCTCCTTCCGCCCGTGGCCCACGTGCACGTTCCACAGGCAGGCCAGCCCGTCGAGGTATTCCTTGCCCGAGGCGTCCCGGAGCACCGCACCGTGGCCCTCGGTGAAGATAACAGGGTCCGTCTGGTCGGCCGCGGAATGCACGGGATGGATGAGATGATCTTGATCGGTCCGGATGAGTGACATGAGGAATCAGTTGGGGTAAAAGGTACCGCTCTCCTCCCTGGAGGCGTACCTTAGCGCCGCAGCAGCAGCCCGACGAGTGCCCCCCCGCCCACCAGCCACGCCGAGTTGATCGGCCGCAGCAGAAGGACCGCCCCGGCGGCGAGGGCGATTCCCACGGTCCACCCATCCACGATCGCCGCGCGCCCGAGCTGCACCGTCACACCGGCCATGAGCGCCAGCGACGCCGCGTTGACGCCGTCGAGGGCCGCCGCGGCCGTCGGTGAGCGGCGGAGCCTGGGGATGAAGGGGTGGCTCGCCGCGACGAAGACGAACGCGGGCAGGAAGATGCCGGCCGTGGCGAGCAGCGCTCCCGCGGTACCCCCGAGCAGATACCCGATGAACGTGGCCGTCGTGAAGACCGGGCCCGGGGTGAACTGCCCGATGGCCACCGCGTCCAGCAGCTGGCGTTCGGTGAGCCAGCCCAGGCGAACGACGAAGTCTGAGCGCAGGAAGGCCAGCAGCACGTACCCGCTGCCATAGAGCACCGACCCGATCTTCACGAAGATCCCGCACATCCTCGCCAGACTCACCGGCGCCGCCGCGAGCACGGTCGATGCGAACCCTGTCGAAGCCGCATAGGCGGGCGCGATGGCCAGCAGCATCGCCGTCTGGGTCTGGGGATGCTTCACGCCCGCGGCAAGCAGCCCGGCCAAAGCAAGGAGCAGCAGCTCGTTGATCCCCGCGAAGTAGAGCGCGAGCGCGACCAGCGCGAGGGCGGCCAGGACGAGGTTCTTCAGAGCCGCCCGGCCCAGCGCGACCAGGGCCTGCACGACGATCGCGATGATCACCGGCTTCACGCCGTACAGCAGCCAGGTCGCCTGGGGCCTTGCACCATAGGTGGCGTAGGCCCAGGCGAGGACCAGGACGATCAGCATCGCCGGCGCGATGAAGCAGATCCCCGCGACGAGCAGTCCGGCCCGCCCGGCGCGCGCGTAGCCGGTGTGGATTGCCATCTCCGTGGAGTTGGGGCCGGGGATGAGGTTCGTCGCGCCGAGGAGATCGAGGAATTGCTCATCCGAGAGCCAGCGGCGGCGGCGCACCACCTCGTCGCGCATCATCGCGATGTGCGCCGCAGGTCCCCCGAACGCGGTGGCGCCGAGCCTGAGGAAGAGGGAGGCGACCTCGCGCAGACGCGCGCGGTTCCCCGGTCCGGTCGTCCCGGGCGCGGTCATCCCGTGTGTCGCTGGAGGATCAGCCGCCCGAGCTTCGCCACCCCGCGGGCGGTTGCCCCCGCCGCCCTCCAGCCGTAGCGCAGCGCCGTCTTGCCGAGCAGCCGCCCCGTCGTGTTGAGCGTGCGCAGGTCTTCGTCGATGCCCTCCCGGGTGAGGCCCGTCGCGGCGAGGTGCCCGGCGGCGATGTCCGGCGGGATCCGCCGCAGGACCGCGCGCAGACTGAGCAGCGTCACGGCCAGGTCATCCATCTGCCCGAGCAGGGGGATGATGCCGGGGATGAGGTCGATCGGCGAGAGCAGGTAGGCCACGCCCCCCAGCACGAGCGCGCGATGGCGGAGGGGGAGCCGGCCGTCGCGGACGAGCGCCCAGGCCAGCCGCGAGTAGGACGGCAGGCGCCGGGCGACCGGACTGAGCAGGGTCAGCGCGCTCTTGACCATCGTCGCGTTATCTTCCGCCGGTGTGAGGGCTTTTCCCTCCGGAGGGAAGAGCGGTACGAGTCCACAGACAAGGGGAGGATGTCGCCGAGGTGCTCGTCTCAGGCGGGCAGCGCCTCGCGGAACCGCCGCATCGCGTCGATGTGGGCATCCGGCGAAGTGAGGCCCGCATTCATGGTGCTCAGGCTCAGGTGGGTGCCGCCCAGGCTCCGCCATTCCTCGGCTGTGCTCACCCATTTCACCGGTCCCGCCGGATAGGCCACGCGCCGCTCAAGGCCAACGGCGTCCTGGGGACGGCCGGCCTCCCGCAGGAACCCCCGGAGCTGCTCGACCATCACCGCGAACCCACCGCTCACCTGGGGATGGCGGGCGTGCGGGGACCGGAGCGTCCCGCCGAGGATCCAGCCGTCGCCCATCCGCGCGATCCGGCGCATCACCCGCTCGCTCTCCCCGCCCATCCAGATCGGGATCGGCCGCTGCACCGGCAGCGGGTTCAGCCCCGCGTCCACGATGCGGTGGTAGCGGCCCGTGAAGTTCACGAGCGGTGTCGTCCACAACGCGCGCAGGACCGCGATCTGCTCTTCGACCTTCCGGCCGCGCTCTTCGAAGCGCTCTCCGAGGGCCTCGTACTCGACGCTGTTCCAGCCGACCCCGATCCCCAGGCGAAGGCGCCCACCGCTCAGGACGTCGATCTCCGCGGCCTGCTTGGCGACCAGCGCGGTCTGCCGCTGC
>MENB01000003.1:6042-9828 GCA_001768125.1 Armatimonadetes bacterium RBG_19FT_COMBO_69_19 | reverse complement strand
GGACGCGCCGCCCGGCGGTGCGCAGGGCCTCCATCGCCCCGATCGCCATCAGGTCATTCGCCGCCGCCACCGCGGTGAAGCGCACCCCCCGCTCCAACAGCCGCTGCACCGCCCGGCGCCCGCCGTCCGCGGCGAAGTCGCCCCCGACGATGACCGCATCGGCCTTCGGAACGCGCGCGGCGGCCAGCGCCTGCAGGTAGCCACGCCGCCGCTCGGCGGCGACGTGCAGGGAGTGCGGGCCGGTGATGTGCGCGATGCGCCGGTGGCCCAGGTTGATGAGGTGGGTCGTCGCCTCGAACTCGCCGCGGAAGTTGTCGACCAGCACGGTATCGATGCGCACGCCCTCGACGTCGCGCGCCACGAGCACGACCGGCCGGTGCTCGCGGCGCAGCGCGCGCAGGTGGGCGGTGTTGCTGCCGACGGTGGCGAAGATCACGCCGTCCACCATGCGCTTGGCGAGCAGGGCGAGGTAGGCGCGCTCGCGGTCCAGGTCCTCGTAGGTGTTGCACAGCAGGACGGCATACCCGCGCGAGCGGGCCACGTCCTCGATGCCGCGGGCGATCGCCGGGAAGAACGGGTTGCTGATGTCGGGGACGATCAGGGCGACGCTGCGGGTACTGCGCTTCTTCAGGCCCTGGGCGATGATGTTCGCGTGATAGCCCATGGCCCGGACGGCGGCCAGCACACGGCGCTGGGTGGCGGGGCGCACCCGGTGCGGACTGCGGTTGACGACGCGCGAGACGGTGGCGACGGAGACTCCGGCCCGCGCGGCCACGTCCCGGATGGTCGCACTCATGGAAAACGATTACCGAGTTCGGCGCACCGCGGCGGGGTTCCTGCGGCGACGCGCTTACGCGGGGGCGCCCAGGGCGAGCGCGCTGGCGAGGGCGAGACCGTGCGTGTGCGAGAGCGTGACGTGGACCGCCCCCACGCCCCGCTGCGCGGCCGCGCGCGCCGCGCCGCCGCGAAGGACCACGGTGGGCCGGCCGAGCGCGTCGTTGCGGATCTCGATCTCCCGCCAGGCCATCGTCCGCCACCCCAGGCCCAGGGCCTTCATCACCGCCTCCTTCGCGGCGAAGCGGGCGGCGAGCCGCATGCTCCGGGCGCGCGGATGGCGGGCGCGCTCGTCCTCATCCGGCGTGAAGATGCGGGAGACGAACGAATCCCCCCAGCGGGCCAGGGCCTGCTCGATCCGCTGCACCTCCACGACGTCGATCCCGATCCCGCGGATGTCCATGACCGTCATTCCGCCGCGTCGGCCGCGGGGACGCCGGCGGTCTCGAGCGACATGGCCAGGTACGCGGCGGCCTGGGCATGCGCTCCGCGCTCCCGCAGCAGCAGCCCCAGCTCCCGGGCCACGGCGGTCGTCTGGTCGGCCATCTTCCGGAGGCGGAACGCTTCGAGGGCGTCCTTGTACAGCTTGATCGCCCCGGCGGAGTCCTTGCGAGCGACCCGCGTCCGGGCCAGCAGCACCGTCGCCTCCGCGACCTCGACGGGATCGCCCGCGGCCCTGGCCCCCTCCAGGGCCTGACGCGTGAAGGCCTCCGCGTCTTCGAGGTCCCCCGTGCTCAGGTGGATGCGCGCGATCTCGGTCGCGATCGAGGCCAGGTTGGCCGACTCGCCGAGCCGGTCGAGGACCCGGAGCGCCTGATGCAGGTGGCGCAGGGCGTCCTTGGGCTGACCCTGCTCGAAGAGAAGCTGGCCGAGGTTCTGCAGCACCCGCATCAGCTCGCGCAACTCCTCGGCGGACTCGAACGCGTCGCGCGCCTCCGCCAGATAGCGCCCGGCGGCCTCCAGGTTGCCCGCTTTGCGCTGGGCGAGCCCGATGCCCCACAGCGCTTTGCCGCGCAGCACCGGATCATGCCGCGCGACCTCAGAGGCCACCGCCTCCTCGAACCGACGGATGGCCCCCGGGTAATTCCCGGTGTAGCCGAGCGCCGTCCCGAGCATGATCAGCGCCTCGACCCGTGATGGGTCGCGGCCCGCCCGTGCGCGCCGCAGCGTGGCCAGCGCCTGCTCCAGCAGCGGGATGGCCACGGGGATCTCGCGCTGGCGGACCTTCACCGTGCCGCGCAGCAACAGGACGCGTCCCTGCCGCCAGAGATCCTTCGACCGCGCGCAGGCGGGGTCCGCCTGATCGAGCGCTCGGAGGGCCTCCTCGAAATGCCGCTCGTCCATGGCGATCTGCGCGGACTGCAGGAGGGTCTCCCGGGCGGCTTCGTCCACCTGGTAGCGCGAGGCGACGAACGAGGCGGACTCGAGCAGCGACTTGGCGCGGTCGAAGTCGCGGCCGTGCAGGGCGTCACGGCTCAGGGACAGCAGCCCTTCGCAGACGAGCTCCGGGAGATGGTTCTGCTGCCCGAGCAGCGCGTCCACCGACGACCCGAGCCGGCGCGCGATGAGTAGGAGGGTATTGAGCGACGGTCTCGTCCGATCTTTCTCCAGCAGGCTGATGAAGCTTTTCGAGAGCTGGCCGCCGCCCAGCTCGGACTGCGTGAGCCCTCTGGATTGTCGAAGATGGCGAATGCGCTGCCCGAGCGACATACCGGTCCCCCTCCACGGCTTCAATCGGCAGGATGGCGGGTTTCGGTGCAGTAACGCAGGACAGGCTTCGCGGACCGGGAGGACAGTCCTTCCATGGGCTGCCGCGGGGCGCGGACGGCTCTGTACGCTATGCTGCAGGTGTCAGCGAAGCTTCATCCGGCCCAACTATCCCCCTCCGGGCCAGGTATCACCGGCGAGGTAGATGACGGGAGGGACCGCGCCCCCTCCAGGCCACGTGTCCCCCGCCGCCAGGATCGCGCTCTGACCGAACAGCCCCAACACCACCGCTGCGAGCAGCCCTGCCACCAGGATGCGCATCGTGTGTGCCTCCTCTGGGAGAGTCAGGCCGCCCGCGCCCCCGCGTGGGCGGCTTCTCGCCCAGTGTGTTGTGTTCCTTGCCTTTTCTGACTCACAAGGAAAGTTCAATTAGGTAACACCGAGAACGGGGCCCGGGAGAAAACCGGCGCGGGAGGAAAACCGAAGGCCGCCGGAGGCTCTCCCCGGCGGCCGGGTGGAACGCGAGCGGGCTAGTGAATGACGATCAGGCGGGTGAGTGTCAGACCGGCAGCTCGGCCTCGTCGATCAGCATGACCGGGATGCCGTCGCGGATCGGGTACGCTCGATGGCACTGGGTGCATACGATGCGGTCCCCGCGCAATTCGACGGGCGCTTTGTCGAGCGGACAGGCCAGGATCTTCAGCAGCTCGGGATCGATGGACACGGCAGGCCTCCCTATTCGACCGTCACGCTCTTGGCCAGGTTCCGCGGCTGGTCGATGTCGTTCCCCCGCGCGCGGGCCACGTGGTAGGCGAACAGCTGCAGCGGGATGATCGCCAGCACCGGCGCGAAGGCATCATCGGTCTCCGGGATGCGCAGGACGGTGGCGGCGTGCTTGCTGATCTCGGTGTCGCCGTCGTACGCCACGGCGATGACGTGGCCGCCCCGCGCCTTCACCTCCTGGATGTTCGACAGCATCTTCTCGTAGACATGCCGCTGCGTGGCCAGGGCGAACACCGGCGTGCCCTCGGTGATGAGCGCGAGCGTACCGTGCTTCAGCTCGCCCGCGGCGAGGGCCTCCGAGTGCACGTAGGAGATCTCCTTGAGCTTGAGGGAGCCCTCCATCGCCGCGGCATAGTCCAGCCCGCGGCCGATGTAGAAGACGTGCTCCGCCAGCGCCAGGCGCTCCGCGAGATCCCGGACAACGTCCTCTCGGTTCAGGACCTCCTGCGCCTTGGCCGGAAG
>MENB01000003.1:5826-5893 GCA_001768125.1 Armatimonadetes bacterium RBG_19FT_COMBO_69_19 | reverse complement strand
TGTACAGCACGTCGTCGGCATCGCGCGACAACGTGCTGCCCACGACGTTTGTGACGGCGAGGACCCG
>MENB01000003.1:2224-5819 GCA_001768125.1 Armatimonadetes bacterium RBG_19FT_COMBO_69_19 | reverse complement strand
CGCGCCCGCGCCTCGCGCACGGCGGCCAGGGTGTCGGCCGTCTCCCCGGACTGGCTGATCGCGATGGCCAGGGTGTCGGGGGTGATCAGCGGCTCCCGGTAGCGCAGCTCGCTTGCGAAGTCGGTCTCGACCGGAAGCTTCGCCCAGTGCTCGATCAGCCAGGCCCCGACCAGGCCGGCATGGTAGGCCGTGCCGCAGGCGGTGATCCAGACTTTCCGCAGGCGGCGGATCTGGTCGGCGGTGTAGGCCACACCGTCGAGTTCGACCTTCCCTTCGGTGTCGAGCCGGCCCATCATCGTCTCCTGCAGGGCCTGCGGTTGTTCATGGATCTCCTTGATCATGAAGTGCGGGAAGCCGCCCTTCTCCGCCATCTCCGCGTTCCAGGTGATGCGGATCGGGCGCTTGCGCACCGCCCGCCCGTCGAGGGTCTGCAGCGTGGCCCCCTCTCGGGTGAGCACCGCCATCTCCCCGTCCTCGATGATCAGCACGTCCCGCGTGTGGGCGAGCAGCGCGGGGATGTCCGAGGCCAGGATGGTCTCCCCCTTGCCGAGCCCCACGATGAGCGGGCTGATCTGCCGCACCGCGACGATGCGGTCCGGCTGGGCGCTGCACATCACCACGATGGCGTACGCGCCGGAGGCCTGGCCGACCGCCCGGCGCACCGCCTCCTCGAGCGGGACGGCCGTGCCCTGGGCGCCGGCTCCGCCCAGCTCCTCCTGGATGAGGTGGGCGAGCACTTCCGTGTCGGTATCCGAGCGGAAGGTATGCCCGCGGGCCACGAGCGCCTCCTTCAACGTGAGGAAGTTCTCGATGATCCCGTTGTGGATAACCACGACGGAGCCGGTGCAATCGCTATGGGGATGGGCGTTCTGATCGGTGGGCAGACCATGCGTCGCCCACCGCGTATGCCCGATCCCGACGGAACCCAGCAGCGTCGCCGCGTCCGTGACCTCGGCGAGGCGCGCCAGCTTGCCCGCCGTCTTGCGGACCTCGATGTGCCCGTTGCCCAGCACCGCGACCCCGGCCGAATCGTACCCGCGGTACTCGAGCCGGCGGAGACCGTCGAGGAGGATGGGCAGCGCGTCACGCCGCCCGATGTAGCCCATGATGCCGCACATGGATGGCCTCCACACGCCCGCAGATGGGCGTCGTTGTCGTGTCGATGCGTTTCGATCTCTGGAGCTCCATGCCGGACGGGAAGGCGAGCCTTCCGCGTCCTGTTCCCGGCGGCCTTCTGGCCCGGAGTTACCTCCGGGGTTTGTGGGCCGTCTTGACCCCGGCGGGCGCCGGGGTCGGTGCAGGCCCGGAACTGGGCCTAGGGTCACCCGCCGATGTTCGAGTTCCCCTCCCTCGTCACCCCTGATACACAGGCCTCAGGGGCCAGGCGCTGCGGCACCGATCGTTGTTCCCTCTCACCTCCTCCCGTCTCTGACTGTATTGTACCCCGCCTGGACCGTCACTGCCGAATATCCACCCCCGTATGCGGGCGACTGAGGACGCTCAACCCCGAGACCGTCTGAGCCGCGCGCGGCCGCCAAGCCGTTCTCGGACTGCCAGCAGGATGACTCCCGGGATGCTCGCGGCGACCCGCCATCGACGCGGTTCCTGGACCGCCCGGTACAGCCACTCCAATCCCGCACGTTGAACCCACGCCGGCGCCCGGCGGAACATCCCCGCCATCACGTCGAGGGTTCCCCCCACCCCCATGCAGACCGGCACATTGAGCGAATGCCGATGGCGGGCGATCCACTGGTCCTGCGGGGGGAACCCCATGGCGACCAGGAGCAGATGCGGGCGGGCCACACGGATCCGTGCAAGGACGGCCGGCTCCTCGTCGCCCGTGAAGTACCCATGCTGTGTGCCGGCCACGTGAAGCCCCGGATAGCGCCGGATCAGCGCGGCGGCGGCAGCCTCCGCCACTCCCGGCTTCGCTCCCAGCAGGAACACGCGGAGGTGTTCGCGCGCGCACAGGGCACACAGCGCTTCGGCGAGATCCGCGCCCGCGACGCGCTCCGGAAATCGCAGGCCGAGGATCCGTCCTACGAGGAGGATGCCGAATCCATCCGGGGTCGTGAGATCGGCCGAATTCACCACCTCCAGCAGGTCGGGCGCAGCGTGGACGCGGGCGAGCATCGCCGTATGCGCGGTGAGGATCCGGCGAGGAACATCACCGTGCAGCATCTGGCGGATCACCTCAACGGCCCGGCGCATGGTGATCAGGTGGACTCTGACACCGAGGAGGGTGGCGGACGGAACGGCCTCAGTCGCGGGGATGGTCACCCCTGCCTTGACGCGCGCCCGATGATCTCCGCCAGGTGTGTGGCCAGCGACTCCGCCTCGGCCTCGTCCTCGGCTTCCACCATCACGCGCACGAGAGGCTCGGTCCCCGATGGCCGGACGAGGACGCGCCCCCGCGCACCCAGGCGGCGCTCCGCCTCCCCCACCGCGGCCTGCACCGCGGGGTTCGCGCCGACACCGTCGCGCGCGGTCACGCGCACGTTCTTCAGCACCTGCGGATACCGCTCGATCGGCGCGGCCAGCTCTGAGAGCCGCCGGCCGGTTTCCATCATGACGTTGGTGACCTGCACCGCCGTGACGAGCCCGTCCCCGGTCGTGGCGTGATCGAGGAAGATGATGTGGCCGCTCTGCTCCCCGCCGAGGCTCGCCCCCAGCTCCCGCATCCGCTCCAGCACGTAGCGGTCACCCACCCTGGTCCGCTCGATGACGATACCGGCGCGCCGTAAGGCCACCTCGAGCCCCAGGTTGGACATCACCGTCGCCACGATGAGGTTCCCCGCCAGACGGCCGCCGGCGGCCATGTGCATCGCGCACACCCCCATGATGGCGTCGCCGTCGACGATCCGGCCCGTCTCGTCCACCGCGATGACCCGGTCGGCATCGCCGTCGTGCGCGAACCCGATGTCGGCGCCGTGCTGGAGCACGGCGCCCCGTACGACTTCGGGTGACGTGGACCCACAGTCGACATTGATGCGACTGCCGTCGGGATCCGCATTGATCGGGATCACGGTCGCGCCCAGCCGCTCCCACACCAGCGGCGCCACCGGGCAGGCCGCCCCGTGTGCGCAGTCCACGACGACCCGCAGCCCCGCCGGAGACACCGTGGCGACGGAGGCGACGAAGTCGGCGTAGCTCTCCACGGCGTCGGGCAGTTCCTGGGCGCGGCCGACCTCCGCCCCGGCGGCGCGGCGGAGATCGTGGCGGTCGAGCGACGCCTCGATCGCATCCTCCACCGCGTCGGGGAGCTTGAAGCCGTCCTGCGCGAAGAACTTGATCCCGTTGTCCTCGACCGGATTGTGCGAGGCGGAGATGGCCACCGCGACGGCCTCGTGCGTGCGCCCCAGGTAGGCCACCCCCGGGGTGGGGATGATACCCGCCCGCAGGACGTGGCTGCCGGTGGAGCAGATCGCGGCGACGAGCGCGGCCTCCAGCATCTCGCCCGAGACGCGCGTGTCCCGCCCGATGATGAAACGGCTGCCGTCGCGGGCCAGCACATGCGAGGCGGCGCGGCCGACCTTGAACGCCAGCTCGGGCGTGAGGTCCAGGTTCGCCACCCCGCGGATACCGTCGGTGCCGA
>MENB01000003.1:1920-2181 GCA_001768125.1 Armatimonadetes bacterium RBG_19FT_COMBO_69_19 | reverse complement strand
CCCCCGGCGGGGTGATGCTCAGCACCTCGATCTGCGGCGGCGCCTGCACCTTGACCTGGGCGCGCTGCCGCTCCTCCGTGAAGTCGAGCCCGTCGACGCGGGCCGTGAAGTCCGCGGCGCGCAGGCGGTTGACGAGGGTCACCGGCCCCTGCACCTGCACCACGATGATGTCGGGCTGGATCGCGACCGTGACCCCGACCGGCACCCGCGGCGCCTGCACGCGGATCCCGCGCACCGTGGTCACGGCCACGGCGGCGGCCA
>MENB01000003.1:1585-1746 GCA_001768125.1 Armatimonadetes bacterium RBG_19FT_COMBO_69_19 | reverse complement strand
CCGAGCAGGCTGTACCCGTAGGCGGGCTCGCCGACGATCGCCGGAACGACGGCCACCACCTTCGTCGTCGCCCGGGGCGTGTCGGCCGTGCGCGCCGTGGTCACATAGGCCCACAACGACACGCTGATGACGAAGGAGAGCAGGAGGAGCGCCGTCTGCTC
>MENB01000003.1:0-1404 GCA_001768125.1 Armatimonadetes bacterium RBG_19FT_COMBO_69_19 | reverse complement strand
TGAGGGCGATGGCATCGGTCTGCTCGGCGATCCCGAGCCCGGCGCGGTGGCGGGTGCCGAGCGTCCGGCTGAGCGTGGGATTCTCGCTCAGCGGCAGCAGGCACCCCGCCGCCATGACCCGGTTCCCGCGGATGATCGCCGCCCCGTCGTGCAGCGGCGAGTTCGGGAAGAACAGGTTGATGAGCAGCTGCACCGTGACGACGCCGTCCACCTTGATGCCGGTCTCGATGAAGTCGGTCAGCCCGGTGCGGCGCTCGATGACGATGAGCGCGCCGATCTTGCGCAGGCCGAGCACGCGGCTGGCGCGGGCCACGTCGTTCACCAGGCGGATCGCTTCCTCACGGCCCAGCCCGTGCGGTGCGAGGCCGGTCACGAGCACCCCACCGCGGCCCAGCTGCTCCAGCATCCGGCGCAGTTCGGGCTGGAAGATGACGAGCAGGGCGAACGGGATGACGACGCCGAGGTACTGCAGCAGGTACTGGAGCGTGTACAGGCGGAGGTAGCGGCTGATCGCGTAGACGCCGAAGAGTACCCCGAGGCCCGTCACCAGCTGCACCGCCCGCGTGCCGCGGATGAGCAGCAGCACCTGATAGATGAGGATGGTGACGATCAGAACATCCAGGATGTCGAGGAGCCGGATTCCCAGGGGCATGTGGCCTCGCCGCTACAGGATCATCGCCAGGAGCCCCTTCTGAGCGTGCAGCCGGTTCTCGGCCTGGTCCAGAACGATCGCGTTGGGGCCGTCCAGCACGTCGCCGGCGATCTCTTCGCCCCGGTGGGCCGGCAGGCAGTGCATCACCTTGACGCGCGGTCCCGCGGCGCGGACGAGGGCGCTATCCACCTGGAATCCGGCGAAGGCCGCCAGGCGCCGGGCGCGCTCTG
This sequence comes from Armatimonadetes bacterium RBG_19FT_COMBO_69_19, assembly GCA_001768125.1. Lineage (GTDB taxonomy): Bacteria > Sysuimicrobiota > Sysuimicrobiia > Sysuimicrobiales > Kaftiobacteriaceae > Kaftiobacterium. The sequence continues at coordinate 522 of MENB01000003.1, read as the reverse complement.
CTTCCTGCCCCATGCTCACCCACACGTCCGTATAGATGACGTCGGCCCCCCGGACCGCCTCCCGGGGATCATGCGTCAATGTCATCGCGAGGGCGCCCTTGGCGCCCGAAGCGATCTCGCGGGCGCGAGCAACGATCTCCTTGGCCGGTTCGTATCCGGGCGGGGTCGCCACACTGAAGGACATGCCCACTTTCGCCCCACCGAGGAGCAGCGAGTGGAGCACGTTGTTGCCGTCGCCGACCCAAGTCAGCTTGATCCCATCGAGCCTTCCGAAATGCTCCTGAATCGTCAGCAGATCACCAAGCGTTTGGCAGGGGTGTTCCCAGTCAGACAGGCCGTTCACCACGGGCACCGACGCGTGTTCGGCGAGTTCCTGAACTGTCCGATGGGCATAGGTACGGGCCATGATGCCGTTGACCCACCGGGAGAGATTCCGCGCAACGTCCGGGACGCTCTCCCGCGCGCCGAGCTGAATGTCCTGCGGCGCGAGGTAGATCGCGTGCCCTCCGAGCTGGCGCATCC
>MENB01000002.1:5356-8968 GCA_001768125.1 Armatimonadetes bacterium RBG_19FT_COMBO_69_19 | reverse complement strand
TGCCATCTACCGACGGGCGGAACGAGCCACTACACGGCCGGGATGAAGGGACAGCTCATCGTCAAGTAGGCTGCTGGAGCCGGCGAGCGGATTAAACCGCTGACCTGCACATTACGAGTTTGCCCAAAGCTCCGTCATGGGGGCACATGGACTCACGCACCCTGCGGTGTCCAGGGATTCTGAAGGGCCTAGTGGGTGGCTTTCATTCGGCGCCACGCATCACCTGGAAGACGGATACGATCTCCGCAGGGTGCAGGAACTGCTTGGGCACAAGGGCTATAATGCCTGCCAGAGGCACGCACGATAGCGGATATCCGGATCGTGCGAGCGATTGAGCCGGGCCGGCATATTAATGAGTTAAGACGACCACATCATGAGTATCCTGCCAGAGGACTTAGCGCTCGAACGCTGGGGGCTGCACTTCACGGTCCCCGCGGTTGAGACCGACTATTGGCGCTGGCGTGTCACTCACGCGCTACCCTTCACTCGCATTGGGATGATCGCCTCAGTCGTCGCTTGGACTGGCGTCGTGGCGGCATTCTACTTCGGTATCCGTGAGCACTTCGTCCCTGCGGCTGCCGGGGTCATGCTAGTAATCATGCCCTTGCTAATCGCAGCTATCGCAGCGACCTACGTGCGCGGACTGCGCCGGTGGGCAATGCCTCTCACTGTCCTCGCCAATTGTGTCGCCGGATTCCTGGCTGTTTGGCTGTCCCTGGGTGTCGTCGGCAGCCCGGGGATCACGGCCGGTGCGGTGACGCTGGTGGTCTACTTCGCCTTTACGATCTTCCGCATGTCGCCGCCACTTGCCCTGCTGGCAGTGACGCCATACGTCCTCTTGACCGTATACTTGATTGGTGCGGCTTTCCTCGATGGCCAGCTAAAGCAGGCGGAGCTCACCGGATACATGGTCGTGCCCTTGACGGCCACGGTCACGGGGTTGGTGGTGTGCTCCGCTCTCGAGCGCATTGCGCGGGAGACCTACCGCAACGAGCGGATCATCGAGCACCAGCATCAGGCGCTCCTCGAAGAGCGCGCGAACCTCTCGAAGTTTCTCTCGCCCGAAGTCACGCGGATGGTCAGGGAGCGTGGCATCGAGGCGACGTTGACTCAGCATAATCTGGACATCACCGTGGTGTGCTGCGACCTGCGTGGCTTCACCGCGTACACGGAACAACAGGGCGCGCGGCAGATGGCCACGGTGTTGCGCGAGTATTACGAGATGGTTGTGGACGTCGCCAGACATTACGGCGCCACGGTGAAGGATTTCGCCGGCGACGGCGCACTGATCTTGGTCGGCGCACCGCTGAGCCGGTCCGATCATGCGCAGGTCGGCCTCGATCTGGCCCGAGACTTGTCGAGAACGCTCGGTAATCTGACCGCCCGCTTCAGCACGCCTGCTGCGCCCTTGGGCATAGGCGTGGGCATTGCCACCGGCGTCTGCGCGGTGGGCGCGATCGGTTCGCAGAACCGGCTTGAGTACACAGCCGTGGGCGCTGCGGTAAATCTTGCTGCCAGGCTCTGCGCAAGCGCGACGGACGGGCAAATCCTAATCTCCTCTGCCACCACAAGAGCAGTAGAGCGTGGGGTCTTGTGGCGCGAAGAGCGTATGCAGTTCAAGGGATTCGACGACGCGATCACCGTCACGGTTGAACTGACGCGCAGACAGACGGATGTTGCTGCCGAGGCGTAGGATTATCAAGGGGTCTGTTGGAGCCCGGCGAGCGGATTTGAACCGCTGACCTGCGCATTACGAGTTTGACGAAGGCTGTTACGTGGGGTCACCTGTGGTCACGCACCCTGCGATTTCCTTGGGTTTTCGAGGGTTCCGGGAAGTAGCTTTCACATGGGCTGACGCCCAGTTTCGCTGGCTCAGTAGCAATCCAGTAGCACAACCCTTGCCTAGGTGCGGGCCATACGACCAGATCCCTTGACGCAACTTTTCGTACACTCGCACACGCTCCGGTGAGCGTCGCGTCTTCTTGTACTCCTGGGCTGCGCGATGAAAGAGACCATTCTGAGTCATAGAACCATTCGCCGAGAACTCAGTTTGGTCGACGCGCTTGGGGGCGGGCACGCTAGCCGTTCGTGGCTCATCGTGACCCTCGTAGATCAGGACTGTTCCATTGTCTTGGACCTCGTCCTCATACGGTGCATTATTGAATGCCCGGACTGAGGATTCAGGTGTCATTTGACGCACAGCCCCTGAGGCGTGAACCGCCGGACGGCTTGTCCCGGTGCAATTAGGTTCGATTGTTCTGACTTCTCACGGGTCAGGTATCCGTGGTGGCTCTTCGCGACAGGACCCTCACGATCTCAGCATACTCGTCAACTCGCAGATGAATGTGACTTTGCTGCCGAATCGACTTCGTCAACTCACGATCGGCCTTGATGCTGCGAAGGAGGATTCCTTCAGAGACAAGGTCCCGCTCAATATCCATTTCAACATCCACATGATAAGGCCAGGGGCTGCCGGAGACCTCGTACGGATCGCTTGTCGCCGTGGCTATGGCGAAGACTCTCCCGTAACCCTCAGACTCGGGACCCGCAGCGTAGTAAACAATCTTGTCGCCCTTCCTAACAGTCGGCCACCCGTGCCCCTTGGGGAAGATCATTGTCTTAGCCAGTTTCCCGCGGTCCCAACTCTTCCATGCTTTGGGCAGCGCTGTTCCCCGATCACCCATGCCAAGGACCTTCAAGAAGGTGCCGACCATTGCTACTCCTCCTCACTGCCGCTCGGGCCGAAATCGATACCTTTGCCAAGACCTGCAACCTATTGGTAGCAAATGGTAGGGAAGAGGCCCCCCCGAAGGGGTTCCCCCCACCGGGGGGCTACGAAGGCCGCATCTATCAAGGGGTTCGTGGAGCCGGCGAGGAGATTCGAACTCCTGACCTGCGCATTACGAGTGCGCTGCTCTACCACTGAGCTACGCCGGCTCAGGCAAACCACATCATAGCAAGGACTTGCGGGCCGCTCAAGCCGAACCACCCTCAGTGTGAAACTGCCCCGGGCGCCGCGCGATTGGGACCGCCGGACGACGATCGTCGCCACCCTCGGCCCGGCCACCGGCACCGCGGAGAGCATCCGCCGGCTGCTTGAGGCCGGCGTCGATGTGGTGCGCCTGAACTTCTCCCATGGCACGCAGGAGACGCACGGCCGCGCGTACGCCCTCGTGCGGGAGGCCGAGCGCGCGCTGGGCCGGCCGGTGGCGGTGCTGCAGGATCTCGCCGGTCCGAAGGTGCGGGTTGGGCCGCTCCCCCGCGGTCCGCTCGAGCTGCGCGAAGGCCAGAGCCTCACCATCTCCGCCAACTCCGCCGGCGACGCGCCTCAAATCATCACGTCCACCTACGAGGGCCTCGCCCGGGACGTGCACAAGGGCGACCCCATCCTCCTTGACGACGGCGCGCTCGAGCTGGTCGTCGAAGGGGCCGGCCGGGGACGGGTGCACACGCGCGTCGTGCGGGGCGGCATCCTCCAGGAGCACAAGGGGCTGAACGTGCCCGGGGTAACCCTGCGCGTCCCCGCGATGACGGACAAAGACCACGCCGACCTGGCCTTCGGCCTCCGGCTCGGCGTGGACTACGTGGCGATGAGCTTCGTGCAGCGCCCCC
>MENB01000002.1:1453-5335 GCA_001768125.1 Armatimonadetes bacterium RBG_19FT_COMBO_69_19 | reverse complement strand
GGGCGATGGCGCGTGCGGGGACGCGGGTCCCGATCGTCGCCAAGCTGGAGAAGGCCGGCGCGATCACCGCGCTCGACGGCATCCTGCGGGAGGCGGACGCGGTCATGGTCGCCCGGGGGGACCTCGGGGTCGAGCTGCCGGCCGAGCAGGTCCCCGTCCTGCAGAAGACAATCATCCACCGGGCGAACGACGTCGGCATCCCGGTGATCACGGCCACGCAGATGCTCGACTCGATGGTGGACCACCCACGCCCCACCCGCGCGGAGACTTCCGACGTGGCGAACGCCATCCTCGACGGCACGGACGCGGTGATGCTGTCCGAGGAGACCGCGGTCGGCCGCTATCCCGTGGAGGCGGTGGCGACGATGGACCGCATCGCGCGCGTGGTGGAGTCCACGAACGGCGCCATCTTCACCGCCCACGCCGGATCGCGCCGTGGCACCGCCGTCTCCGTCGCCCGCGCCGCCGCCACGCTCGCCGGCGAGCTCGACGTCCGCGCCATCGTGGTCATCACGCGGAGCGGCCGGACGGCAGAGCTGGTCAGCAAGCAACGGGCGCTCGCCCCGCTCATCGCCTTCACTGAAGACGAGGGTGTCGCGCGCCGGCTCGTGCTGTGGTGGGGCATCCGCGCCTTCGCCACGACGTTCATGGACAACACGGACGCGATGCTCAGCCACGTGGAAGGGGAGCTGATCCGCCGGCGGCTCGCCGCCCGCGACGACACGATCATCCTCGTCGGATCCGCCCCGGTCGTCGTCCGCGGGCGCACGAACTTCCTGAAGGTCCACCGCATCCGCGGCGCGAACACGGGCCACCGACGACGCGGCTCGGAGGACGACGAGTGAACGAGCGGCTGTGGGAGATCTACGAGCAGCTTTGTCTCGTGGAGATGCAGAGCCTGGAGGTGTTCGTGCGGCGCCTCAAGTCCGGCGAGTTCGGCGAGTTCCCCACCGACGAGGTCATCGGCTTCCTCCGCGAGGTCGAGGCGAACATGCTGCAGAACATCCAGGTGAAAACGATGGAACATCAATCCTACGCGGAGATGGCCGACGAGGTCTCCGAGCAGACCCAGCGGATGTTCGACGACCTGATCGAGCAAGTGCGCCGGCCGCGCTCGAGACCTCCCTAGACCAGGAACCGCCCGTTGCGGTAGACGACTTCCCCGCGGTAGACGACTTCCCCGTCCGCGACGACTTCCGCCCCGTTCCGCAGATCGCAGATCATGTCCCAGTGCAGCCCGGAGGTGTTCTTCGAACCCGTCTCCGGGTAGCCGATCCCCAGGGCCATGTGCAGCGTCCCGCCGATCTTCTCGTCGAAGAGGATGTTGCGCGTAAACTGCTGGATGTGGTAATTCGTGCCGAAGGCGAACTCGCCAAGGAAGCGCGCCCCGGCGTCCGTGTCCAGCATCGCGTGGAGGAAGTCCTCGCCCTTTGCGGCGTGGGCGTGGACGACCTTGCCGCCCTCGAAGCGGAGCTCGACGTCGTCCACCTCGCGTCCCTCGTAGATCGCCGGGAAGGAGAAGCGGACGCGGCCGTTCACGGAATCTTCGACCGGCCCGGTGAAGACCTCGCCGTCCGGGAAGTTCTTATCTCCCGCGGCGTTGACCCAGGTCCGCCCGTCCACGGACAGCTCCAGGTCGATGTCGGGCCCCTTTACGTGGAGCCGCTTGCGCCGGCCAAGGAACTGGGTGATGCGATCCTGCTCCTTCCGCACCGCTTCCCACGCGGCCACTGGATCCTCGCGGTCGAGCATCCCCGCGGTGAACACGAAATCCTCGTACTCCGCCAGCGACATCTCGGCATCCTGCGCCTCGGCGTTGGTCGGGTACTGGGTGCCGCACCAGCGCAGCTCCCCCACCGCGGCGCGCTCGAGAAACCGGCGCTGGAGATCGCGGGTCGCCTCCCGGCGCAGCGCCAGGCGCTTCGGATCGACCCGGGTCAGCTCGCGCGTGTTCCACTCGCCCCAGATCCCGAGCGACGCGGTGATCTGCTCGGGTTCGAGCCGTTGGAGCTCAGAGATGAACCGCAGCTGCTCGTCGCTCGCTCCCTTGAAGTAGATCTCCTCCAGCCCCTCCAGACTGACCCGGACGAACGGGTGCGCGCCGGCGGTCAGCGACTCCCGGTAGACCTCCCCGATGAGCGGAGCGGCCAGCGCCGGCCCGCTGATCCGGAACAGATCGTCGGGACGGATCTTGAGGGAGTAGTTCACCAGGACCTTGGCGAGCTTCGCGATGCGGGGATCGACCATCGGTGCCTCCTCACGAACGTGCAGGCTTGATGGTGACAGGTTCCCCGCGCCCTGTCCAGATGGCCGGACGTGCAGGAGGTCACCACCGAATGTCCTATCCCCATGGTGGGGCTCACCGGCGGGCTCGGGACGGGCCGCCGGGAACCCGGAGGAGGAAGCACGCTATGGGCATGCTGATCGTGCTGGGCATCCTTGCCCTGCTCGTCCTGTTCGTCGTCGCCGCCTACAACCGCCTGGTCGTGCTGCGCAACCGCATCGAGAACGCCTGGTCGCAGATCGACGTCCAGCTGCGGCGGCGCTACGACCTAATCCCGAACCTGGTCGAGACGGTCAAGGGCTATGCGGGGCACGAGCGCGCGGTGTTCGAGCACGTCACGGAGGCCCGGGCGAAGGCCATCGCCGGGGGCGGCGTGGCCCAGCAGGCCCAAGCTGAGAACATGCTCACCCAGGCCCTGCGGTCGCTCTTCGCCGTCGCCGAGAACTACCCGCAGCTGCGCGCCAGTGAGAACTTCCAGCGGCTCCAGGCGGACCTCTCCGACACCGAGAACAAGATCATGTATTCACGGCAGTTCTACAACGACACGGTGATGCAGTACGACAACATGCGGGAGGCCTTCCCCACGAATTTCGTGGCGCGGATGGCGGGCTTTGGGCCCAAGGAGTACTTCGAGGCCGAGGCGACCTCGCGCGAGCCGGTCAAGGTCCAGTTCTAGTGCCGGCGGAACTGGCGGATACGCTTGCGCGTGCGGAGCACGCGTGAGTCCTTGGGCACGATGCTGATGGACCCGTCGGTCTCCAGGACCGCCAGCCGGACGTCCTGCACCGACTCCACGCCGTGCTCGCGCATCGCCATCTCCAGTTCGGCGCGCTCCACCCCTTCCTTCCGCAGGTGAGGCGCGACGAACTCGCCGTCCTGGACCAGCACGGTCGGCATCCCTTCCACCAGCCGCCCCCAGAACGGGCTCGACAGCCGGAGCAGCGAGACCGCGTAGTTCAGGAGGAGCAACGTGAACGCGGCCAGGACGCCGCCGATCAGCGACGTGTCTGGACCCACCATGGCGTTCTGCACCGCGTTGGCGATCAGGAGGATGACCACCAGATCGAACACGGTCATCTGCCCCAGTTCACGCTTGCCCATCACCCGCAGCCCCACGAACACGGCGAGGTACACGACTGCGGTCCGGATGAAGATATGCCACGCCGGAATCGCCAGACTCGTCATCGGGCCACCTCCGTCCTCAACATCATCTAATCGCGGCGCTCGCTGCTGCCGGTAAGTCCTGCATCAGGGCGCCACAGGTGAACAGACCAGATCACCCCCGGGAGCATACCCTGGGCGCGTAGGGTTCTCCTCTCAGAGGGTAACGGCGACGCGCGCGGGGTTCCTCGCAGGCGATTTCAGCGCGATGGGGCGGGCTCAGAGTGGTCGTGCTCATGCGGGGCCAACATGGTCGCCACGTATTGGGTGTGGGCGCCGCTGATCAGGTAGGGAGGGACGCTATCAGGGAGAAGCGAGCTCTTCCTGCACGATAAACACATCAAGGTATCGCTCAGACCGCAGGGCCTGGACGACCTTGTCGGCGTCGGCCCGATCGCGGAACGCCCCGATCTGCACCTTGTACAGTCCATCCCGCA
>MENB01000002.1:0-1419 GCA_001768125.1 Armatimonadetes bacterium RBG_19FT_COMBO_69_19 | reverse complement strand
TCGGCATTCCCTCTCTGCCGGAACGCTCCCACCTGAACTCGATGCACGAGCGTGGACGCCGCCGGGGTCGTCTCGACCGCAGGGGGCGGCGTGGAGGGAGCGGGTGCTGCCGGTGGCGAGGCCAGGGGCAATGGGTCGGACTCGGGCGCGAGCACCGCGGCAGGCTGATTTCCCGCCTCGAGGAGGTCATGCAACCCCCGCGCGCCATTGTACCCGAGGATGATGCTGACCACGAGCAGCGCAGCGACCAGGAGCGCAATGACGCCGGGCTGAAGGCCCGAGCGCTTCGCCCGCCTTGCCGCTTCGGCCTCCGTCAGTCGGGAGAACTCCTGGATCACCCGGGTGGACGACTCGCTCCACTTCGCGAGCGAGTCCTGCCAGCGAGCAAAGGACGTCTTCCACTCTGCAACGGCCCCAACCCCGGCATGCAGCGAGACCTGCCACTGCTCGAACAGTTCGCGCCCCCGGGTCAGCTCACCGGCGAACGACTCCTGCCCGCGGGACAGAGCGTCCTGGCCGCGAGCAAGGAGCGCCTCCGCCTTGACGATCGCCGCCTGCCGCGCCGCGAGGGACGCCTCCCCCTGCTCGATCGTCGCCTGCCAGTTCGCGAGGGATTCCTCGCCCCTGGCGACGGCGGCCTGCAGGGCGGCAAGCGACGTCTCGCCGCTCGTCAGGGCGGCCTGCCACGCCGCAAGCGACTCTTCGTTCCTGGCTACGGTCGCCTGCAAGGATGCCAGCGACTCCTGCACGCGGGCCGCGAGCGCTTCGCTCTCGGCAAGGGTGGTGCGGACAGGGCTTGGCTTCACCGGCGCATCGGCGCTGGAAGATCGGCGTCGAGCGGGCTCTTTGGTCGTATCGTCTTTGATTCGCTGGCCGTGCATCCCGTCTACAGGGTTCCCGGAGTTCTCGGGCCGTAGACACTCCCGCGGCACGGGCGCAGCCTAGCGCGAAGGAGTGGTGAAAAGAGTTCCTTTTCGAGCTTTTTGGGGAAAATTATCGTAGATCGGTCAGGTCCGAGGTGTCTCATGCGCGTTCGACACGTGTTGGGAATCGGTTTGATCCTCACGCTATCTCTCGTCACCCCCACCCTGGCAGCGGCCCAGAAACGGATCCAGGTCAGCGGGGTGATCCTCTCGCTGAACATGGGCAACAATGCCTTCCTCATCAGTGAGCAGCTCCGGGGCGACCAGCGCCACTGGATCGTAAAACGGACCGGGCAAACCAAGATCTCGATCGGGGGTCAGGCGGTAGTCTTCAGCCGGCTGCGCCGCGGCGACAATGTCCGGGTCGAGGGGCGGCTGACCGGAAGCCGGGAAATCCTTGCCGAGCAGGTCCGGGTCACGAGCCGCGGAGCAAGTAGCAAGCCGACCGTGGTCCTTCGCAAGCCCGACCCCTCCGTGCCCATTGATATTCCTTCTC
>MENB01000001.1 GCA_001768125.1 Armatimonadetes bacterium RBG_19FT_COMBO_69_19 | reverse complement strand
TTGACAAGAGAGAGCGCAGCCATCCTGACTTCATGTGGTTCGGAGCGAAGGGCATGTACGATCGAACCGGCTTCAAAGAAGTCGCTCGCCGGAAGAAGACGCGACCCGTGATGCGGCGCCGGCTCCGCCCCAAGGCATAGGTACGACATCATGGACCTGTCGATCCGGGCGCTGGGACCTGAGGACCGGGATCCGGCGGTCGCCGTGATCAACGTCGCCGCGCGATGGTACCGCGAGTTCCTGCCGGCCGAGGACCTGCACGATCCCGAGATGACGCCCGAGGTGTGGGATGCCGAAGCCAAACGCATGACCTGGTTCGGCGCCATGGCCTCCGGAACGCTGGTCGGCGTGATGGGCCTGGAGTACGTGCGCGACGTGGCGTTGCTCCGGCACGCCTACGTGCTGCCCGAATGGCAGCGCCGGGGGATCGGCACGCGCCTGCGGGAGCATCTCGAAACCCAGGTCCGCGGGGTTCGCCGGATCCTGGTTGGGACGTACGCATCCAATCACAAAGCCCGAAGCCTGCTGGAGAACGCGGGATACCGGCTCGTTTCGGATTCTGCCGCGGTCCTGCGACGATACTACGCGATCCCGGAGGATCGCCTCCACTCATCGGTCGTCTATGAGAAAGGTATCGACCCCGGATAGCCGTTCCGCTGCGAAGGAAGATGGTTGCGAAGGACTGCCCGCTCGGCGATCCACACCACGAACGGTGAGAGCAGCAGCACGGTCGCGAGTCCGAATAATAGTCCGTACAGCCCCCAACCGACCAACTGCATGGGAACCGCACGGATGAGCGCGGGCGTCTGAGCCACCCACCGGAAGGCTGCGGGGATGAACGCCAGCACGACGCTCAAGGCGACGCAGGCCAGTCCCCAGGCTACGGTCCCGAGATACCAGCGGGAGGATACTCGATGGGGGCGCAGCCGGGCTCCCTCCTTCGAGTACCACACCAGCGACATGAGCGCGGTCGCGAGCGTGGCTCCGACCATGAACGGTCGGATCTCGGGATCCAGCGGGGCGGTGATGAGCCAGTCCAAGAGGAGCGCGTGCGTTCCCTGGATCGCGGCCAGATCGATGGCCAGGAGCCATGCCGCCAGGAAACCCGCTAGCGCCCCGAGGATCACCAGTTTCGGCAGAGGCGTTTTCGTCATTTCAGTTATCCGTACCCTGCCCGGGAAAGCGCCGTCAGCGGCAAGGTGGGGGCAGGCGAAGGTAACCACGAGGTGGAGGTCGGAGAAATGAAGATCGGTTCAATTGTTATCCGTTGTTATGCGTTCGACAGAATGCTGGCATTCTGGCAGGAAGCGCTGCACTACGTCCCCAGAGAGCCTGCGAAGGGCGGCTGGGTGGTTCTTCGTGATCCTGAGGGAAGAGGGCCCAATGTGTCTTTGGACCAAGTTCCGGAAAAGCGCTCGGGCAAAAGGAGTAGATTGCACCTCGACCTCTACACAAACAACAGAGAGGCGGAGGTGGAGCGGCTAATCAAGATCGGGGCGACTCGCTATCCCTGGAGGTATAAATCGGATGATGACTTTATCGTATTGCAGGATCCCGATGGCAACCTCTTCTGCGTGGTTCAGGTCACCGGAGAAGATCGGCCAGCTTGACGCGGTCACGCGGGAAGGGACGCGGGGAGCCCCGGACCGAATCGGTGTATCGTGACCGTCGACCTGGACGCGTTCCCGCCGCAGGAAATCGCCCGGAAGGTCGAACGGCTCGGGGTCGCTAAGGCCCGCAGCGATCCTATCACCGTGCTGGTGCTGGCCGTCCTGGCGGGGGCATTCATCGCGCTCGGGGCCCTCTTCTTCGCCGTCGTCATGACCGGCGCCAACTTCGGGTTCGGGGTCAACCGGTTGCTCGGGGGGATCAGCTTCTCGCTTGGACTGATCCTCGTTGTCGTCGCCGGGGCCGAGCTGTTCACCGGCAACAACCTTCTCGCCATGGCCTGGGCCAGCGGCTTGATCGGGACGCGCGATGTGGTCCGCAACTGGGTCCTTGCCTACGCGGGCAACGTGATCGGGTCGCTCGGCACGGTGCTCCTCGTGGTGTGGGGAGACATCGGGTCCCTGGGCGGGGGCGGGGTGGGGCAGGGCGCCGTCGAAATCGCCAGGAGCAAGGCCGACCTCTCCTTCCTCCAGGCCTTCGCACGCGGCGTGCTCTGCAACGCGCTCGTGTGCCTCGCTGTCTGGCTTGCGCTCGGCGGCCACACCGTCGCCGACAAGATCCTGGGTATCATCTTCCCCATCACCGCATTCGTAACAGTCGGATTCGAGCACTCGATCGCCAACAGGTTCTTCCTCCCCTGGGGGCTGGCGGAGGACGCGCAGGGCGCCGTCGCGGCCGCCGGCGTGGTGAGGAATCTCGTTGCCGTGACGGCCGGCAACGTCGTGGGCGGCACGGTCCTCGTAGCCGGGGTGTACTGGCTTGCCTACCTGCGGGGCGACCGGCAGTCGGCGACGCGACGGTAGCGCGCTCGAAGCGTCTGTCCCACGCCCGCCGCAGGCATATGTACTGACATGACGGACACCTGGCCATGATCAGACCGCGCGTCAGAGCGCGCCGCGTGCTGACCCTCGTCTGGCGCCTGCATCGTTGGCTCTATCGCCGCAGCGGCGGTCGGGTGGGCGGCCGGTTGGTCGGGATGCCGGTGCTGCTGCTGGTGACCGTCGGCCGCCGCAGCGGACGGCCGCACACGACGGCCCTCACGTACCTGCCCTACGGCCCGGACACCGTGGTCATCGCCTCGAACGGCGGGGCCCAGAACCACCCCGACTGGTTTCTCAACCTGCGGGCACATCCGGAGGTCGAGGTCGACCTGGGACGGCGCCGCCTGCCGATGCGCGCCCGGGAAACCACAGGCCCAGAGCGAGGGGCGCTCTGGGCCCGCGTCGTGCAGATGAACCGCCGCTACGCCGGCTATCAGGCGCGCACGAAACGGCGCATCCCTGTCGTCGTGCTCACTGCTGCCGCACGGTGATCGAGACCGGCGGCGTCGTGTATCCTTGGTACGTCGACCACGCTGTGATGGTGTACACGGTCCCCGGCACACGCATCGACGGCCGGACGGTGAAGGTGAAGAAGCCGCCCTGATTCGCCGTGACCGTCCCACTCGTCACCGGCAGGTTGAACACCCCGAAGCGCGCGGTGACCTCGATGCGCACCTGAGCGCCCGGCATCGTCTGCCCGACCACGGAAAACTCACTCGTTGTGATCTCGGTGCCCTGCGTTGGCGCGAGGATTACGGTCTGCGCGGGGAACGGATTCGGATTTGGATATGGATAGGGCGGATAGGGCGACGGTATCGGGAAGGGGACCGGCGTGCCGGCGCGGGCGTGGATCCTGATCCGCCGCGCCTGGATCTGGGCCCGGCCCACTATCCGACCTTCGACCTCCACGAAGTCACCGACCCGGAGGAAGCGCAGGGCCGCCCGGTCGCCCTGAACGTCGCGAGCGCGATCCAGAGTCTGTCCCTGCACCTGCGTGCTCGGCTGCAGCCGGACCGTCCAGGTGCGGGATCCCGAAGCGAGGGGCTGCTCCCTGAGCTGGAAGACACCCTGACCACGGGACTGAAGGGTGATGATGATGCCTGCCACCGTGATGCCCCGGGCGACGTCGCGGTCGTCATCGTCGTCCCGGTCGTTGTTCCGGTCCGGCGAGACATCCCCCAGGAACGAGCGCACGGTGACGGCGGTGGCGAGGAGCCGGTTGGTGCCGATGACCCACCCCTGCGCGTCGACCACTTCGCCCACACGCAGCAGGTTGAGGACGGCCTGCAGCCCGCGCACGGTATCTCCGCCCGGGCGCCGCGCTTCGGTCGCGGCGGTCACATGGACGGTCCAGGCGTTTCCGGTCGCGCCGGTGCGAAGTTCCTGGAGCGTAAACGCCGCCTGGGAACCCTGGATGCCGATGATGAAGCCCGAGACAGTGAACGCCTGTTGGGCCTGCACAGGCTGAGGAACGACAAGGAAGAGCAAGAGCAGTGCAAGAGGTAGGGCAAGTGCCCGTGGGTGCAATCCAAATCACCTCCTTCTCGCCATACGTAGGGGGAGCGCCGCAGGTTCGGGCGGAGGGGGCCAGAAGGGGAGTTCTACGGAGGCACGGCAATCGTGGAGCTCGTCTTCCATGAAGTGGATCGGAGCCGCTGGAGCGATCTGGAGCGGCTCTTCGAATCCCGCGGCGGTCCGAAATACTGCTGGTGCATGGTCTGGCGTGCCACGCCCGGTGAAGCGAAGGCGAGGGATCGCGCGAGCCGGAAAGCCGCGTTGGAACGCCGGGTGCGGACCGGGATTCCGGTGGGGATCCTGGGCTACCTCGAAGGCGAGCCCGTCGCCTGGTGTTCCATCGCGCCGCGCACCACGTACCGCCGGCTGGGGAGCGAGGACATCGCGGTGGCCCCGCAGGACAACGTCTGGTCCCTCGTCTGCTTTTTCGTGTCGCGCCAGTACCGGAGGCAGCGGCTCATGCCCTGTCTCCTCGAGGCAGCGGTGGAGCAGGCCAGGCGCCGTGGGGCGACCATCGTCGAAGCCTACCCCGTCGACGCCGACTCGCCCAGCTACCGGTTCATGGGATTCGTGCCGGCGTTCCGCGTCGCCGGGTTCCGTGAGGTGGGTCGGGCGGGGACGCGCCGCCATGTGATGCGGCTGCACGTGCGATGAGCGGTCTCACCCCCGGGAGGGGAGTTGGCATGACGCAAACTCCAGACTATCTGGTTCGCAACCGGCGGGCATGGGACAAATGGTCGAGAGACTATGAGGAGTCCGGACGCCGCGGCTGGGCGACGAGCGAGATCACGTGGGGGATCTGGGGCATCCCGGAGACGGAGCTGCGCGTGCTGCCGGACGTCGCGGGCATGAACGTGATCGAGCTCGGATGCGGCACGGCATATTTCTCGGCGTGGCTCGCCAGGCGGGGCGCGCGCGTCGTCGGCATCGACAACTCCCCGGCGCAACTGGCCAACGCCCGCCGCTTTCAGGATGAGTTCGGTCCGCGGTTCCCGCTCATCCATGCATCGGCCGAAGCCGTGCCGCTCCCCGACGCGAGCTTCGACCTGGCCATCTCGGAGTACGGAGCGGCCATCTGGTCCGATCCGCACCTCTGGATCCCCGAGGCGTCGCGCCTCCTCCGACCAGGGGGCCGGCTCATCTTCCTGGTGAACGCCACCATCTTGATGCTCTGCGTCCCCGATGATGTGGAGGTGGCGGCCGAGGACCGCCTCATGAGGGATTACTTCGGGATGCATCGCCTGGAGTGGTCGGACGATGACGATGCGGTCGAATTCCACATGGGATTCGGCGACTGGATCCGGCTGCTGCGACGGAGCGGGTTCGAGGTGGAGGACCTCATCGAGATTCAAGCCCCCGCGGGTGCGACCACACGATACAAGTTCGTCACGGCGGAATGGGCGCGTCGCTGGCCCGCCGAGGAGATCTGGAAAGCGCGCAAGCGAGGATGAAGCACGGCGTGGAGGACGGCCTCCTGCCCATCGAGACGCCGCGCCTGTTGATCAGGTCGCTCCTACCGGCCGATGTGCCTTCGCTCGTTGCACTGTGGATGGATCCCGAGGTTACCCGGCACATGGGTGGACCGCGAGACCCGGCGAAGGTGCGCGATGCCCTCGAGAGTGAGCTAAAGGCCGATGCCCCGGATCCATTCGATCTCCACCCCGTGATCGAGAAGGCTTCAGGGCGCATCGTCGGAGACTGCGGGCTCCTGTGGAAGGAGGTGGATGGCCGGAGCGAGGTCGAGGTCGTCTACGTCTTTGCGGCCGACGTGTGGGGACAGGGCTATGCGACCGAAGCGGCATCCGCCGTGCGAGATGCGGCGGTCCACCGGCTCGGTATCCGCCGGCTCATCGCCCTCATCGATCCCGAGAACACCGCCTCCGCACGTGTGGCGGAGAAGATCGAGATGCGACGGGAACGTTCGACCGTCCGTCCGGGGGGCGGCATCCGGCTGATCTACGCGTACGAGGTCCCTCCTAGCCCCAGCCCCTAAGCGGCAGCGTCACCCGGATCGTCGGGCCCGACCCGAGGGTGCTAGGAACATCCATAGGGAGGCCGTCGTTGCTCAGAGGTCAGAAGCGTGACGGGAGGAGCAGCCGATGGCGGGACGTAACGCTACAGCATCTAACGCGGAAGCGCCGCAGTTTCCAGTCGGTCCGTTCGTACCCGAGGACAACTACGGCCCACAGCGTCGGGAGGAAGTCATCGCCGAAGTCGTCCATGCCCCCGCGGCGCTACGGACATCGGTCCGGGGACTGGCCCCGGCCCAGCTCGAGGCGCGCTACCGGAACTGGACCATCCGCCAGATCGTGCACCACATCGCGGACAGTCATCTCAACGCTTTCATCCGGTTCAAGCTGGCGCTGACCGAAGATCGGCCGACGATCAAGCCATACGACGAAGGCCGCTGGGTGACGCTCGATGATTCCCGCGTCGCCGACATCGAGCCCACGCTCGCGCTGCTCGAGGCCCTGCACACACGATGGGTGGGGGTGCTGCGGGCGATGACGCCGGAGCAGTTCGCCCGGACGTACTTCCATCCCGAGGCGCGGGAAGAGGTCACCCTCGCTGAGGCGCTCAGTAACTACGCCTGGCATGGACGCCATCACACGGCCCAGATCCTCTGGGTGCGCCGGCACCGGCTGGGCCTGGCAGACTGACGAGGAGGGGATCCATGCGTACGGAGGTCGCCACGCTGGCCGGCGGCTGTTTCTGGTGTTTGGAAGCGGTGTTCGACCAGCTTGCGGGGGTTGAGGACGTCGTCTCGGGCTATGCCGGCGGCCACGTTCCGAATCCCACCTACAAGCACGTCTGCACCGGCGAGACGGGCCACGCGGAGGTCGTGCAGGTCACGTTCAACCCGGACGTGCTGTCCTACCGCGATCTCCTGAAGGTGTTCTTCACCATCCACGATCCCACGACGCTGAACCGCCAGGGCGCCGATGTCGGCACCCAGTACCGCTCGGCCATCTTCACGCACAGCGAGGAGCAGGAGCGCACCGTGGAGGAGGTCATCGGCGAACTCAGTGAGGCCGGTCTGTGGGATGAGCCGGTCGTGACCGAGGTCGTGCCGGTCGAGGCGTTCTACCCGGCCGAGGAGTACCATCAGGAGTACTACGCGAACAATCCCAATCAGCCGTACTGCCGCATGGTCGTCGCGCCCAAGGTCGCGAAATTCCGCAAGCAGTACCTCGATCGGTTGAAGAAGGACGGGTAGGACGGGCTAGCGCCGCTTCGCGGGGGTCACGTGCGCGCGCATCCGGCCGAGCAGTCCGGAGAAGGCCAGCATGCCGCCGAGGATCATCAGCGCGATCGAGCCGGTATACAGCGTGTAGAGCGTCTGCACCTGCTGTGCGGCGAGCATCGGGGATTCCTGAGAGATCGCGCCGAGGTTGGCCTGGAGGCGTTCCCACTGGGGGAAGCTGTGCGTGTAGAGCACGACCCCGAGGACGAGCACAAAGAGGCCGACGCCCTCCGCCACGACGTCGATGGCCCGCGAGAG